>JASHRU010000274.1 GCA_030037225.1 Candidatus Acidiferrales bacterium
CGCGTAGCTACCGCGCCGGTGACCTCACGCCGATATGGGTTCCCGATGCCACCCACGAAGCCTTGCGCGACCTGCTGCGTGCCCGCGAAGATGCCCGGCAGGATCAGCTGCGGGCCCGCCACCGCTTGGGGAAGTTTCTGCTGCGCCACGGCTGCAGACCGCCGGAAGCGATTAAGAAAAACTGGACCCACAAACACATGGATTGGGTGAAGCGCCAAGTCAGCTTTGCAGAGCCGGCTTTGCAGGCTACGTTTCTCGACTACGTGCACGAAGTGGAACACGCCGCCGATCGAATCCAGTGTCTGGAGAAGGCTATCGAGGATGCCGTGGTCGCGGCCCCGACCGAGATCCAGGAAGTGATCCAGGCGCTCCAGGCGCTGCGCGGAGTAGGCAAGATCGTCGCCGTTACGGTGGTAGCCGAGGTCGGCCAGTTGTCCCGATTCGCCAATCCGCGGCAGTTGATGGGCTACAGCGGCCTGGTCTCCAGCGAGCACTCCAGTGGCAACCGCATCCAACGGGGAAGCATTACCAAGACGGGCAATGCGCATCTTCGACGCGTCATCATGGAAGCGGCCTGGGCCTATCAACATAAACCCTGGATCGGCGGCTGGCTGGCCAAACGCCAACAGGGGCTGGACCAAGAAACCAAGGCCATTGCCTGGAAAGCCCAGTGGCGTTTGTGTACCCGTTACAAAAAGCTGGCAGCCAAAGGAAAAAACAAACTGCAGATTGTGACCGCCATCGGCCGCGAGTTGCTAGGCTTTATCTGGGCGATTGCCGTGCGCACGGAAGGCAAATTTGCAACCAAACGGCAAGCCGCTTAGCGAAATCGATGCCTGCCATTCCCTCCACCGCGATCGTCCTGCATCGGCGCCACCCGTCCAGGCTGCCCTTCGGCTCGCAGCCGCTCGCTTGCGCATACTGCCGCTCGGCCTTGACGGGGCCTGTCGCCGACGCCAAAAACCTATTTCCAACGAGGAGGGAATGGCAGGCTTTGTTCCGGCAAGCTTTGCTTTCACTGCTTCCCCACACAGGAGGGCGGTCGTGCTGGTAGCTGGACCAGGGCGCACGGAAAGGAGAATCCTCCTACGTTTTGTGCGGTACGGTGTCCCCACCCAACCCGCGTCCTCAGTCCGAGGCAGCTCCCGACGGATCATGACTATGCGGTTTCGACCCGCGGATATTAGAGTGATCAACCGTCGCCTTTGCCTCTTGTCCTGCTACCTGCTCGCCCGCCCTCCGGCCTGGTTCAGAAAAACGCAGCCGGGCTCAACCTTAGGCCTTGACAAGGTCGCCTCATATTAGAACGTCAATCGCACCGCGAGCTGAATCTGGCGCATCGGCAGTGCAGAAGTGAATCCCAGCGGCTGGCTGGGCGAGAGCGCCGCCGAGCCGTGCACGTGAAAGGTGGTGTATCCCTCCCCGCCTTCCGCCAGCGGGAGTCCGAAGGCCGGGCCCACCTCGTCATTCACGCTGGCGTAATTGGTGCGGTTGAAAAGATTGAACCCTTCCGCCAGAAAGTGGAGTTTGAACTTCTCTCCCAGATTGAACACTCGATCAATGCGCAGATCGAAGTCGGCGTAGTTGGGGCCAAGGCCGGTGTTCCGGTTGGCACCAATGGGCCTGCCGTCGGTGGGATGATTGTCGCCGTTCACCGCCTCGCCCGCCAGCAGATTAAACGGGTGTCCGCTGTGGTATTGCACGATGGGAGCGAGCTCGAAGCCCGAGAGAATCTTGTTCTTAAACGGGCTTTCGAGCACCGACGCGACCACCACCTTGTGCCGTTCGTCAAAGCTGGAGAGCGCGCGGTCGGCCGCCAGATTCGTGGGATCCTGCGGCGAATAATCGGTATTGTAATCCGTCGCGTCGTCAAACGCTTTGCTGAAGGTGTAACTTCCCAGCAGCGACCAGTGATTGCTCAGACTCTTCTTCACTTCGAAAATGGCGCCTTGATAGAGGGCTGAAGCGACGGAACTGTATTGGTTGTTTTGGATGATCAGCGGATTGACGAAGCAGCCTGCCGCGGCCCCCAGCAGATCGCCCCCGCAGGCCGGCGACCCGACGCTGGGAGTTGGGCCGAGCGCCGGATTGGTATTCCAGTTCCGATAGGACGTCGTCGTCCCATTCGCGAGCGTCACGGTGGTGTAAGGCGCGGGCAGCAGGTTCGTGTCAATCGCCACCGGAAGCCGGAGCGTGTGGACATACACGTAGCTCCCCGAAATGACGAGCCCCGGCGCGATTTCGCGGTCAATACCAAAACTCGCCTGCTGCGCCTGCGGGTTCCGGTAGCCCGGCTGGCTTGTGAACAGCACCTGTAGCGGCGAGAGCGGCCCGGAATTGGCGATGTGGAAACCCAGCGCCTCCAGGGCCGCTGGCGATACGCACGCCGCGTTGCCGGGCGCCGGCTTCGTGCATTGGATCAAGCCCTCACCAAACAAGGTCTGGAACACCACCGCCGAGTTTTGCAAGGGAAGCCCGGTCGCGGTGATGGGATCGATATAAATAGAGATGGGCCGGATGCACGGGCTCGAGCCCTGTGCGGGAATAATCCCCGCAATTCCGCACGCGGCCGTCACGTTGGCCACCTGGTTACCCGGTCCGCTATTGTCCACCGAAGTGTGATTCGCGTTCAGCACGCCCAGACTGTAGTCCACTTGAGGGATTTGTGTATCGATCGGCCCATAAAAAATCCCGTATCCGCCTCGGATCGCGGTCTTGTGATCCTTGAACGGGTCCCATGCGAATGAGACGCGGGGAGCAAAATTGTCTTTGTCCGTGGTGAGGGGCGCGTACTGTTGATCGAGTTCATAGCGCAGCCCATAATTCAGCGTGAAGCCCGCCGCGATGGTCCAGGAATCCTCCCAGTAGCCCGCGGTGAGCGGTCGCGTGAAGCCGCCGTAATCGGCGTTGCCGAAGCCCTGCTGGTATAACTGCGGCAGCCCCAGCGACGCCGTCTGCAAAGCATCGAGTGACACCGGGTTCAAGGAACTGGAAAGGCCGCAACCGGGGTTCGTCGCCGAGCCCGGCGATCCCGCCGGGTTTCCCAGGCAGG
>JASHRU010000275.1 GCA_030037225.1 Candidatus Acidiferrales bacterium
CGATTCCCGCAACCCCGCCCAAATCGATACCCCCGCGCTGGTCACCTATGTGTTCGAAAAAGACAGCCGTGTCGAGGGGGTGCCTCCCGCACTGGACCAGGCCATGGCTGGCCGGCTCAAGCGACTGGCCGATTCGGGTGAAATGACCGGAAAACTCCTGGAGACGACGCTCGTCCATGATCCCCCGGGTCTTGCCGCCAGCCGGCTGCTCCTGGTGGGCGCGGGGAAGCCCGAAAAGTTCGACGGCACGATTGTCCGCAAGGTTGCCGGGCTGGCCCTACGGTCGTTGCGGTCGAAGTCCGTCACCCGTATGACGTTCCTGCTCCGCGAAGGTGAGCGCAATTCCGCCGGGGCGGAGGCGGCCGTTGAGGGCCTGCTGCTTGGCTCATTCGATTCCGACTTTTACAAAACTGAAAGAAAGAAGAACAGCAAAGTGATGGAACATGCCGCTCTGGCCGGCGCCGAGGACGCCTCCGTCCAGAATATCGAAGCCGGCATGGAGCGCGGCCGCATTATCGGCGAGGCTCAGAATTTCACCCGCGCCCTCGTCAACGAGCCTTCCAACGTTCTTACCCCTCGCGTTCTCGCAGAGCGCAGCGAGGCCATGGCGCGCGAGTGCGGGCTTGCTGTGGACATTCTGGACGAGAAGCGCATCGCGGAGCTCAAAATGGGAGCCCTCTTGAGTGTTGCCCAGGGCTCCATTGAGCCGCCTCGCCTGATCGTCGTCACTTACACCCCGGCGCAGGCTAGACCTGGCGCTCCCGTGCTTGGCCTGGTCGGCAAAGCCGTGACCTTCGACACGGGCGGGATCTCGATCAAGCCCTCCGAAGGCATGGACAAGATGAAGTACGATATGGCCGGTGGCGCCGCGATGCTCGGCGCCATGAAGGCACTCGCCGCGCTCAAGCCAGCGATCAAAGTCATTGCTGTCGTTCCCGCTACGGAAAACATGCCCGGCGGCAAGGCCCAGAAGCCCGGCGACGTCCAGTTTGCAATGTCCGGCAAGTCCATCGAGGTATTGAACACGGACGCGGAGGGCCGGCTGATCCTCGCCGATGGCATCACCTATGCAAAAAAGCTTGGCTGTACGCACCTGGTGGACGCTGCCACGCTGACCGGTGCCATCACCGTTGCGCTCGCCAATGTCAGCGCCGGCGCGTTTACCAACGATCAGGAATTTGAAAACCGCCTTCTGGCCAGCGCCCGGCGCGCCGGCGAAAAAATGTGGCCCATGCCCCTCGACGATGAGTACCGCGACCTAATCAAGAGCACCATCGCCGACATCCAAAACATCAGCAGCGGCCGGGGCGGGGGCGCCAGCATTGGCGCCGCCTTCCTTCGCGAGTTCACTGACGATACTCCCTGGGTTCATCTGGACATCGCCGGCACCGCTTGGCTCGACGACCCCAAACCGTGGGCTGCCAAGGGGCCGACCGGTATGGGGGTGCGCACCCTGGTTGATCTCGCCATGAATCTGGGGTAGCGGCGGGGTCTCGCCGGCCTGTGGTTTATCGCCCGGTGCAGAGTCGTATGTCCGACGGAAAACTCTCCGGCCGCGTCGCCCTGGTCACCGGGGCAGGGAAGCGCATCGGGCGTTCCATCGCTCTCGCGCTCGCCCGCGAGGGCGCCAGCGTGGCAATCAACTACAATCGCAGCGCTTCCGGGGCGGAAGAAACCGCCGCCGAGATTGCCGGCCTGGGTTGCCGCAGCGCCGCTCTTCAAGCCGACGTCACGCGACGCAGCGAAGTGGCACGCTTGTTTGCCGCTGTGGATGCCAAATTCGGCCGCCTCGATATCCTGGTCAATAACGCGGGGGCATTTTTCGCCGTCCCCTTCGAAAAGCTCACCGACGAGGAGTGGGATGGCATCCTGGCTACCAATCTAAAGTCCCAATTTCTCTGCTCTCAGGCCGCCATCCCGCTCCTGAAACGTCAGGGCCTCGGCCGGATCATCAACCTCGCCTCCCTCGGCGGCTTGCTGGCCTGGCCAGCCTACACGCACTACTGTGTGTCGAAGGCTGGCTCCATTATGCTCACTCGTTGCCTCGCCCGGGCCCTCGCTCCCGGGATTTTGGTGAACAGCGTTGCGCCCGGCACGATTCAATTCGAGGGTGAAGCTCCCGATGAGGACTATATCCGCCGCGTTCCCCTGCACCGCACGGGCACAGGCGACGACATTGCCTCCGCCGTCCTCTTCCTGGCCACAGCAGAATTCATCACCGGACAGGTGATTGTGGTGGATGGTGGCCGCGCACTGGTCTGAACACCGAACTCCGTCGCCTTCCTATCGCTTTTCCTCCCAGCCCTTCGGGACGGAACTTTGAATCTTGCTTTTCGCCTTCGACAGGCGTTCCACCAATTCCCGGTCGGCGGGCAAGAAATCGTATGTTGGCAGTGTGGCGCGTTCCGCCCAGACCACCCGCTCGAACGCGCGATTCATCATGGTCTCCAGGCCCAGCGTCGCCGCAAAAAACACCAACTCGATCTCGGTGTCCATCTCCACGTACCGGTGGCGGGTCCGATGCAACTCCGGCCCGATCGTGGCGCTTACTTGCAATTCCTCCCGCAGCTCGCGGATCAACGCCTCCTGAAGAGTTTCACCCGGTGCTACCTTTCCGCCGGGAAACTCCCATTTCAGCTCGAGCAGGTCGCCTCTTCGCCGCTGGCAGATCAGCACCAGGCCGTTCTGTTCGATCACCGCCGCGACGACGGTAACGGGGGCGCTCATCTCGGTCTTTCTCCTGTGTGGATTGCACGTGCCAGCTCGCGCGCGCCCCGCACCAGAATGGGCGACGGAGTATTGAGCAATTCATCGCGAATCACAAAAACCCGGCCTGCTCGCACAGCAGGCACCTCGCTCCAAGCGGGATTATGCAATGCGCGCCTCGCATCGGCCTTCGCGCCCGTGGCCGCCCACGCCAAAATGATCACGTCGGGCCTGGCCGCGGCAACTTGCTCGTCACTGGTTTTGCGCCCGCCGGGCACGGCTGGTATCCCGCCCGCCATCCCAATAAGCTCCGCCACCCATGGGGGTGAACTGATCCGTGGATTAGGCCATGCCTCGGAATATACCCGTGGCCGATGCGCGTGCCGGTTGCTGGCAGCTATTGCCTTTAGCTCGCGTTTCATCTCACTGATCACTCGTACCGCCGCCGCGGTGCGTCCCGTGATTTTTCCCAGCAGCTCGATATCACCATATACATCAGCCAGCGAACGCGGATTCATTGCGACAAACGCGGCTTCGATCTTGAGAAGCTGTGCGAGCGTTTCCGCTTGAAACGGCACAGAACCAATGAGCAGCGTGGGCTGGAGCCTTGCAATCGGCTCCATTTCCGCCGCCCAGCAATCGCCCACGCGTGGCCGCCGCCCCACGCGCGCCACATCGCCGCACCACTTCGAAACCCCGACCACGTCGCGCTGCGCCCCGAGGGCCCACAAAATGGATGTGACGCTAGGGGCGAGCGAAACAATGCTTTGGCGAGCCCGCATGGCCTGCGCATTGTACCGTGGGACGGGCCTTCCATTCGTCTACCGGCTGTATCTGACGCAGCATCAGGCGATATCCTCGCTTAAGGAGCTGCCGTGCCATTGACTTGGGGTTGAACCCCGCCGTCCCGTTTGAAATACTCAATGCGATGAGCTCTCTCTATAGCCCCGCAGTCCTTGATCACTTCCAGAATCCGCGCAACGTCGGTGACTTTCCCGGCGCAACGGTTCACGTCGAGGTATCGAATCCGGTGTGCGGAGACGTGCTGCGCCTCGCTGCGCGCCTGGAAAACGGCCGGATCCTGGGGGCGCAGTTCAAGACGCGTGGTTGTGTTGCGGCGATTGCCTGCAGCTCCTGGCTCACGGAATGGATGCTGGGAAAATCAGAAGCGGAACTTCGGGCTCTGCGCCCGGCTCAATTAGCGGAACACCTAGGCGGCCTGGCCCCGGCGTCCCTCCACGCCGCCGACCTCGCCTGCGACGCTCTCCATGCGCTGCTTGGCCAATCCGGACACTCCTCTTCCACACCATGACCTAGTCCCAGCCAGGGTTTGTGTGAGGAGCCTGCCACCGTAATTCAAGTCTCGAATTCCGCTTTCTATTGTTACGATCGTCCGGCCCGCATAGCCTTCTCGAGCGTTTCCGGATCGTCTAGATTCTGCGTCACGCCCTCTTCATTGGTCGGCATCTCGAAAATGTCTGCCTGGTGTCCCCACACGACCTCACGCGCCCCAACCTCCGGCGAAGCGGTCAGCAATTCCTGATACAGGCCCGCTCCAAATATCACCGGATGACCACGATGCCCCTGCCACGTGGGCATGACGATAAGCTTTTTCTCGCCGCGGAACGCTTTGATGAGTTTGTCCACCAGGGCCGCCGAAATCAGCGGATGGTCGATGGGGCAAAGCAGGATTCCGTCGGTGGCGTCTTTGGGGAGGCTGCGCATCCCCGTTTGCAGGGACGAGAGCGGTCCCCGCAGCCAGTCCTGGTTCACCACCACGACTTCAGGAGCCAGTGCCGCCGCGCGTAGAATCTCGTCCGCTGCCGCGCCGAGAACGACCCGCCTCATTCCGATGGCGGGGTGCGCGGTCACGCGAAGAAGGTGCCCCAGGAACGTGGTCGCTGTCCCCGGGCACGTCAGCAGCGCCTTCGGCCGCCCCATACGCCGCGATTCACCCGCCGATAGGATGATGGCGGCCAGCGTCTTCATCTCATCGCTCCGCCCCGGCCGTCGCGTGCGCCTGGAGCGACTTGTGTCCGGAACATGCCGCGTTGCGCCGCACAGCCACCAGCTCCGCCGCAATGCTGATCGCGATTTCTTCCGGAGTCAGCGCCCCGATTTCAAGGCCCATGGGCGCGTAAACCCGCGCCAGGCGCTCCGCGGCCACGCCTTCTTTCTCCAGGGCGTTATACACGGAAATTACTTTTCGCCGGCTCCCGATCATGCCGATGTAGCGCGCCTCGGTTCCCAGCGCCCAGCGAAGCACGTCCATGTCGTCCTTATGTCCCCGCGTGACGATCACCAGATACGTCGCGTTGGTTGGCTGGAGCTTTTCGAACGCGGACTCGTAGTTCGTATAGATTTCCTGCGCCATGGGAAAGCGTTCCGCGTTGGCGAACGATTCCCGGTCGTCGATCACGCCGATTCCAAACCCCGCGAGGTGAGCCGCCCGCGCCAGCGCCGTCGAGACGTGTCCCCCGCCGAACAGGTAGAGCATCGGCTGGGGCAAAATTGGCTCCACATACACCTCCAGGGTCCCTCCGCAGATAAGGCCGCTGTCGTTTCCCGCCTCGTGGTTCAGGCTGAACGTGAGCTTGCGAGGAGTTTCCGTCCGCAACACTTCCTTCGCCGCGGCCCATACATCTGCCTCAACGCATCCCCCGCCCACCGTTCCTGCTATCGACCCGTCTTCGCGCACCAGCATTCGGGAGCTGTCGTAGCTGGGAATCGAGCCATTCGTGTGCACGATGGTGGCCAGGGCGGCGCGCTGCCCCGCGCGTCTCAGCCTCACAATTTCTTCAAACAGGTCCATTAGAGTTCGTAGGAAAAGCCTACGGCGGGCGGCCCTAGCTGTCAATTCACCACGTGTCCTAAGTCTTTCTGGTGCCTGCGGTTTGTGCGATAATTCAAATTGGAGCTTGGAATGGCTATTTCGCTGGGTCCCAATGTGACGCTCGAGCGGCCGGGAGAGGAAACGCCCGACCTGGCCGACCAGGGGTTCCTGTTCACCACGCTCGATCTGGCCGTCAATTGGGCGCGCCGCAATTCGATCTGGCCCATGAGCTTCGGCCTGGCCTGCTGCGCCATCGAAATGATGTCCATGTCCGCCTCGCGCTGGGACATCGCCCGCTTCGGTTCGGAAGTCTTCCGCGGCTCGCCCCGCCAATCCGACCTGATGATTATCGCCGGCCGCGTTTCGCAGAAAATGGCCCCGGTGATTCGCCTCCTCTACGACCAGATGCCCGAGCCCAAATGGGTGATTTCCATGGGCGCCTGCGCCACTTCCGGCGGCGTCTTCGACAACTACGCCATCGTGCAGGGAGTCAACCAGGTGATTCCGGTGGATGTGTACGTTCCCGGCTGCCCGCCCCGTCCTGAAATGCTCATCTACGGCATCATGCAGTTGCAGAAGAAGATTGAGGCCGAGCGCGGAAGCTTCAAGCGCGCGCTCAATCTGAAGTAGTCCTCTGCCTGTTTCTGCCTCTTTGCGGTGAATTCAGCTCTCCCGCTGTTGCACTATGCGCACGCAGTCGGCTGAAAATAGTCTTTCGGCACTTCTGCCGGCGATTCCAGCACTCGAGCCGTGCCATCGCCGCATTCCAGCACATCTCCCGGCGAGTTGTGCTCCCGCCGCAGGTAGCCGAAGCCGGTATGAGCCTTCCTCGCCGGTGAAAACGTGTAGCTCGTCACATGGCCCCACGCTTTCCTCTCCGCTTCCAGCTTCGCGCCTGCGGCGGGCGGAACCTGGCCGGAAAACTCCAGCAGCACAAGCCAGCGGTTCAACTTCCCGCGCGACCGCACGCGCTCCACGATTTCCTGCCCCGTGTAGCAGCCTTTCGTGTAGCTGATGTGCGTTTGCTCCAGACCCGCCTCCTGCGGGATTACCGTGTCGTCGAAATCGGCCCCGAACCATCTCATGCCCGCCTCGATGCGCAGGGCATTTACGGCCTCCCAGCCGATCGGCCCTCCCCCTGACGCCCTCGCGGCTTCCTGCAGTTTTTGCCACACACTGCCAACCCCCTCGCGCGGCACAAAAATTTCCGCGCCAGGAAGCCCGCAGTGCGCGCGCCGCAGTATCCGGCACTTCGTGCCCGCTATTGGTGCATCCTGGTGGCCGAAGGGGGGCAGACCTTCGAGGCTCGCGCCGGTAACCTGGGCGAGCGTGGCCCAGGCCCGCGGCCCTTCCACCGCGCAGCTCGCCCACGCGCCGCTAACATCGCTCAGCGTGCAATCGTCCATGATGATGTATCGATCCAGCGTTTCGAGGGTGCGGGTGGCGGCCATCGCATGCGAGACCAGCAGAAACCTGTCGTCCAGGGCGAGCGTGTCGATTTCCGCCAGAATGTGTCCCTGCGCATTTAGCAGCAACCCGGGAACTCCGTGCCCAGCCGTAAGACTCCGGATATCGCCTGAGGTAATCGCGTTCAGGTAACGCGCCCGGTCCGATCCCGCCAGCTCAAACACAGCATGGTAGCTCGTGTCGAACAGCGCGACGCTCTCGCGCGCACGCCGCCATTCCGTCTCTATCCCGTCGAATTCAGCGGGCAGCGCAACGCCGAAATACGAGCCCATCCGGGGACGCGACCCCCCATAGGCGATTGAAGCTGGACTGTCCATGGTCGGAGTTCATAGTAGCAGATGCCGAAATCCGCAGCCGGTAACAGCAAACAGAAGCCCTGCGGGCAACCCGGATTTGTTCAGTTGTCCACCTCGAGGTTCAGGATCGGCCGTCCTGCCAGCGCCAGTTTCAGCCCCCATACCCAAATCCCCAGCATAAAAATAACGAACAGAATTTCCCGCCCCGCGTACCAGCGCCCGAAATCGAGCGTAAACGGCGTCTGAATGATCAGGTTTGCGAAAAACTGGGTGAGCAGCAGCGCCAGGATTCCGAATCGAACCAGCATGAACACCACAACCGCCGCGCTCACCACCGCATAGGGAAACTCCAGCTTGAAATTCTCCCCTCCGAGCCCCTGGAGCACCACAAGCACGAAGGTCAACGCAACGCTCACCCATTCGACTCGCACGATCACGCGAACCAGAAATAGGATCGTCAGTAGTACGAGTGAAGAGACGACCGAGCTCAGCAGCAGCGAAACCGGTACAGACAGCGCCACGCGCGGCGTTCCCAGCGCCGCCGACGGCAAGCTGATGGGCGTCTCTCCGGGAAAGTTGAACCAGGAGGGCATCGCATTGTCGAGGAACGCGGCCGCGGCCAGCAGCGCTCCGGCGCATCCTCCCGCCAGCAGGTCGCGGCCCACCAATGGGTCGCGATACTGGCCGGCCACAAGCCGCGTCCACGAAATCAGCATTTGAGGCTTCCGTCTGCGTACAAACGGCTCCAGCGTTATATACAGTGCCCACGCCGCAAAGCCGGGCAGCAGGCTGCCCGACAGCGCGTTGAAAAACAGCCCCATCTGGTCCGACGCGTCGGCCACGAAGTGCGTGTGCAGCGCCCACGCCGTCATCGCGGCCATCGACACGGCCGACGACACGCGAATGGCCCCTTTATGGTCGGCGCGGTGCTGTCGCACGTTTCGCCGCGCGAAATACGAAACGCCGATTATGATGAACAGCACCATTGATAGCGACGCGATCAGAGCCACTCGCGCCGCTGTCGTCTTCGTCGCTTCCTGCTCGCGATACGGACGGATCCATGGCCCGAACACGCCAAAATACGTCACCTTGCCGTGGAACGCGGCGGCGGTAACGTGCAGTTTGATGTCCGGTGACTCGGCGCGCGTCCCTTCCCACGCTGCTCTCGTGTCGTAGGCCTGCGTCGGTACCCATTCCAGCGCCGCCGGTGAGAATCGGCTGGGCTCCAGACCCGCCGCTGCGAACAACGCATTCCAGTCCGGCGTCGATGCCGGCGGCAGGCCCTCCTCCGTCTGCGGCGGCACGCCCTGGAGTTGCAGCAGTTGGCCGCGCGAGTCCAGATACAGCAGCAGCATTCCGGAGACTTCTTCCGGGGGATCGTCCGCGGACACCGCCCCGCCGATCCGCAAGGCCCGCATCTGCCGGGGGCTCTGCCGGTAAACCAAGCTGTACGCTCCCGGCGCCGCAGAAAATGTATTTCGCGTGCGATCCGCGAACCGTACATTTTCCGCGCGATATTTCAGAAAGTCGTAGTTCAGTGAAAAAAACGACGCCGAATCGGCCGGATGCTCGCTGTATCCGAATTGCTTCGCCAGTTCGTGCGCCCGGTCTTCCAGCGCCTCGCCGGACTTTTCGATCGGCGAGATTCCCAAGTCCGTCGCGTACGGCGCCAGCGCAATCGTTCCCCCCAGGCATGCCACCGCTCCCGCCAGAAACAGCAGCGCCGTTCGCGGTTTGATCGCCGTTTCATCTCCCGAGGCCGCCACCATTGCCGGCGACGGCGTTTCCCCCGCCGCCAACGCCGCCGCCAGCGGATCTCCTCCCGGCAGCGCCGCAGCCACCTGTAGCGCTGTCGCCGGCCGTTTCTTCGGGTCCTTCTCCAAGCAGCGCAGGATGACTCGTTCGACCAGCGGGTCGATATCTTTCACGTGCGACGACGGGTTCGTCACCGTGCCCTGCTGCCTCAGCCGCGAAAGTTCCTCGAAGTTCTTCGCCTCAAACGCGCGCTTTCCGGTGAACATCTCGTACAGCACCAGTCCCAGCGCGTAGATGTCACTCTGTACGCTCGGCTCTTGCCCCTCCAACTGTTCCGGGGCCATGTACGCCGGCGTTCCCGCCCGCAACTCCTCGCTCGCTACAAGCCCCGCCAGCGAAGCCAGTCCGAAGTCCGTCAGCCGCGCACGGCCCCGGCCGTCGATCATGATGTTTGCCGGCTTCAGGTCGCGATGCAGCAATCCTGCATCGTGCGCCGCGGCCAGCCCCGCGCACTCTTGCCGCGCCAGTTCGACCGCTTTGTCCTGCGGCAGCCGTCCAATGCGCCGCAGCAGCGTCGCCAGGTCCTCGCCGTCGATGTACTCCATCGTGATGAACTGCCGCCCGTTCGCTTCCGCGATGTCGAACACGCGGCACACGTTGGGGTGCGACACCTGTCGCGCCACGCGCACCTCGCGGTGGAATCGCGCCAGCGCATCGGGATCCGCTGCCAGCGCCGCCGGAAGCAGCTTCAATGCCACCGGCTGCTCCAGCTTCAAATCGTCCGCCCGGTAAACCTCGCCCATTCCGCCGCGGCCGAGCAGCGATACGATTCGGTAGCGTTCCCCGAGCAGCGAGCCCGGCGGATACTGAGTTCCTCGACTGGATGTTTGCGGGGTGGGGTGCTGGGTTGGCGCGGGACGCGGCAGGGGCGTCGGTGTTGCGGATGACTGGACATGCGCCTCGGGTGGTCCGGTGCGCACTCGAGGGGTGGTAGGAGAGTCCAGAGTCGGCGCTGACGATTCATCCACCGCAGCCCCGCACGACGGACAGAACCGGCTGGACTCGCCTGCCTCCGCGCCGCATCTCGAACAAATCATCGCGGGCCGTAGTGTAACATCGCCTCTCCGAGCCTCCGCAATTGCGCCTGCCTATTGAATCCGCGCGATTTCAGTGGATGCTATACTCCCCGCCCGTGCTCAAACGCCTCCTTCACGAAGTCCTGCCCGTCGGGATGCTGCAGTGCAATTGCTCCATTCTGGGCGATCGCGAAACCCGCGACGCCATCGTGGTGGACCCCGGCGATGAAGTGGATTGGATTCTGGAAACGCTGCGAAGCCGCGAGCTTCAAGTTCGAGCCATCCTCAGCACGCATGCGCACATTGACCACGTCGGCGGTCTCGCCCGGCTCCACGAAGCCACCGGCGCCCCCGTCCTGATGCATGCGGACGACCTGCCTCTCTATCAGCGCATGGAAATGCAGGCCAATTGGCTCGGTATCCCTCCTCCGCCCATCATCGGCATCGATTCCGAGTTGAACGAAGGAGATGTCGTGCGCTGGGG
>JASHRU010000276.1 GCA_030037225.1 Candidatus Acidiferrales bacterium
TGCGGCGCGCGGCCAACATCGAGACCTTCAAAGGGGGATGGTGATGAACACACGGTTCGCGCGACGGATCCTGGCAGTTTCACTTTTGGCGGGCTTCGCTGTTCTTTTCCTGTGTCCGTCCGTGACTCAGGCACAAACGGGCGCTACCGGTGCCGTCACCGGCACTGTGACCGATCCATTGGGCGGCCCGGTGGCAAACGTTTTGGTGACGGTCACGAATAAGGGCACGAGCCAGGCACGCAAGGAGAGGACCGGCGCGGATGGCGTGTACAAGTTCTCACTGCTGCCTCCCGGCGATTATCGCGTTAAGTTCACTGCTACCGGCTTCCGGACCGCCGACATCGAATCGGTAACCGTCACCGGGACGGTAGGTCTCAACCAAGTTCTGGCCCGCCAATCGGCTTCGGCAGCTCCACACGCGCCCGACCCCTGCACGAGCGGCCACGAGTTCGCCACCACCGATTGCACACTGACCTGGCACGGCGTCACGCTGTACGGTGCGTATGACGTCGGCGTCGGCTGGGTCAGCCACGGCTTGCCGGAAAACGGCTATAACTATGAAGGCGAATCTCTGGTGAACCGAAACGGCTATCAATCTCGGTTCCTCGTCGCACCGAACAACCTGCAGCAGACGGGTCTGGGCATCAGGGGCAAGGAAGAGTTTCTGCCCGGCTGGTCCATTGTGTTCAACGGTTCGACCGGCATTAATCCTCAATCCGGCCTGCTCGCCAACGCGTCGGCCACCCAGACCGCCAACAACGGCCTTCCCAGGGACAGCTACACCTTCGCCATCGACGGCGCACGCGCCGGTCAACCCTTCAATGACGAAATCTATGGCGGTATATCGTCCACGCAGTTCGGCACGCTGACCTTCGGTCGTCAGCGCTCTCTCGGCACCGATGTAATGCTCCTGTACGATCCGGCCGGCGGCGCCTATGCCTTTTCGTACATCGGATATAACGGCACGATGGCCGGCGGCGGCGACACCGAGGACTCCCGTTGGGACGACGCCATGAAGTATCGCCTGACCTATGGCCCGGTCCATTTCGGCGCGATGTATAAATTCGCCGATGGCTCTGGCGGCTGCTACTCGCCCTTGGCCACCTGGACTGCCGCCACGTGCACGCCGGAATCGGCGCACAACAACGCCTATGGATTCAACCTCGGCGGCGCCTTTCACAAGTTTTCCGCGGATTTCGTCTTCCAACATTACAACCAGGCGATCAGCGTATTGAACCCCTTGCTGGGGCCTGCGAGTCCGGCCTCGACGTCACTGGGATATGATCAGTCGACCACGGACAGCATCAATACAAACCCCATCAACGGGCCTAATCTGATCGCAACGAACAACACCGTATATGGCATCGTGACCGACAACAACGCCATGCTATTCGCCACCAAGTATACGTGGGACTCGTTCAAGTTCTTTGCCGGCTACGAATACATCTGGCAGAACAACCCCTCGGACCCGTTGGGCGTTGGCGCCTCGGACCAGGGCGGTTACATCATGAGCGGAGTCGAAGATAACAATCTTGATTCCGAGAAATTGGTGAATATCTGGTGGGCGGGCGCAAAGTACGCGATCGACAGCAAGACCGACATCACTTTCGCCTGGTATCAGCAGCGGCAGAACGACTTCCGCATTCCGGCCTGCCCGACCCCCACTTTCCGCAGTTCCTGCGCGGGCACCCTCAACGAGGTGTCGCTCTATAGCGATCATCATTTCACCAAGCGTCTCGACGTTTTCGGAGGAATTGCATATTCCTATGTGACCGGCGGTCTGGCCGTCGCCATTCCTCATGGTCCCGGCGTCCCCTATTTCCACAACAGCAATTTTGCTCCGACAGTCGGTGGTCGTTTCGCCTTCTGATGGTTTTTCCGCGGGGGCTCAGTCGTGAGCCCACATGGCTACCTGAGGCGCGCGATCGGCGGTGCGCCGCTCCTCGCTGCAGTGTGAACCGCGAGAACACCACGCCGTACCTGCGAAGCCGGAGTCGTGGCGCGCCGGTTGCCCGCCAGGCTGGCTCCGGCCCCTCAAGGACTCTGTAACTGAGGATTTACACACCTCTCACACGCCCTTCACGCCGGGCCTCTAACGTCCACGCTGCGTGCCGCCCTTGTTTCATGGTGTGGGCAGCAACGGGGTGGTTGCCCATCGCGTCACCGGCGTCTCGGCGCGCAGCACGACCGAATTCCAATACCCGAGCACGAATTTTCTCTAAGGAGGAGGAATGCGAAAACTGGCAATTCCGATTTTTGTACTCGGCTTGGCCGTCTCGCTTTGCGGGATCGCTTGGGCCGCGACCGGGCCCGGCGACACTCCGCCGGCGCCCGCAACCGACAAGACGGCCGCGCAGCCCGCGGCTAATCTGCCGGATGCGCCTACGCCGGCCGCCACTGCGGCACCGGCAGCGGCTCCCGCAACACCGGCAATAGAGAGCGAACTGGCGGAGCTGCGCGCGCTACTGCACGCGCAGGCTGCGGAGATTGAAGCGCAGCGCAAAGAGCTTGCTGATCTGAAGGCGAAGCTGGGCGACGTGAAGGACGAAGCGGTGGATGCGGCCGTCTCCGCGGCCGTACCTGCGGCGACTGCCGCAGTCTCGGCCGCCGTGCCCTCGAACGTATTGACGGGAGGCGATCCGAGCAACCCGGACGAGTCGCCGATGGCGATTCACTTCAAGGGCATCACGCTCACGCCGGGCGGGTTCACCGCGGCAGAAACGGTTTACCGCAATCGCGCCCTGAGCGCCGACATCAACACACCGTTCCAGAACATGAACACCGTTTTCGCTGCGTCCGACACCGGCCACATCTCTGAGTTCAACTTCAGCGGCCGTCAGTCGCGCATCACGCTGAAGCTGGACGGCAAGCTGAAGAGCGCGACCATCGGTGCGTACTACGAAGGCGACTTCCTGGGCGCGGGGAGCACCTCGAACAACAACGAGAGCAACAGCTACGTATTCCGGCAGCGGCAGGCTTGGGGCTCGATTTGGCTGGACAACGGCTGGTTCATTTCCGGCGGGCAGATGTGGAGCTTGGTGACGGAACAGAAAAACGGCCTCGAAAACCGCCTGGCATCCGGCGGCGAAAACGCAAACGTCCCTCTGACAATCGATGCACAGTACACCATCGGCCTCAGTTGGGCGCGGCAGTATGGTTTCCGCATCGTCGACAGGTTCTTCGACAAGAAGCTCTCCCTAGGCTTGTCGGTGGAAGGGGCCGCGACCCGGTTCACCGCGACCAACGCGAACGGCAATTTCTTCGCTCAGGATGTTGGGCAGCCGGGCGGCACGTACAATTTCGTGGGCGGGACTCCGACGAACGCCCTGGCGGCTACCAACAACGTGACATCGCAGAACTATGCGCTCAATGCGACTCCAGACTTCGTGTTTAAGGCGGCGATCGATCCGGGTGAATGGGGGCATTTTGAGATCCTTGGCCTGGTCCGCACATTCCGGGATCGCATCTATCCGTGCGGTGGGGAATCGGCTCTAGCTACGGCCATGTTAATCGCGTATGCGGAGTGCCCGACGCCGCTGACAGCGGCCGATGAAACTCTGTTCGCACGCAACGACACAAAAGCCGGGGGCGGCGGAGCCATCAACGGCCGCATCCATGTGTTCCACAAGAAGCTGGACCTTGGGGTGCACGCCCTCTACGGCGATGGCGTGGGCCGTTACGGAACCGGCCAATTGAACGATGTCACCGTGAATCCGTATGGCTCACTAGTTCCCATCCACGGCGGCCAGGGGCTAGGCACGATTGAGTGGCACCCGGTTCCGAGGCTCGACATATACGCCTACGGCGGCGGTGAGTACGACGCGCGTACCTACTTCTCCGAACCCGCGGGCATTACCGCTACCAATTTCGTGGGATATGGGATCCCGACCATCAGCGATTCCGGCTGCACTGCCGATGTCGAGGTTGCCCCGGCGTCGGCGGGCTCCGCCGGCAATTTGCCGAATACTGCGGGCAGTTGCTCGGGCCAGACGCGGGCCATCTTCGAAGGGACAATCGGTTTCTGGCACAGGGTCTGGCAGGGTGACCGGGGCCGGATCCAATGGGGCGCGCAATACTCCTACGTCGAGCTCAACGCGTGGTCGGGGTCGACCGGCGCGGCCACGCCAGGCGCACAGCACCATCCGAGCGCGAACGATAGCATGTTCTTTACTTCGTTCCGTTATTACCTGCCGTAGCGGACGCTGACGCTGCGGTAACAGCGCGACCGGACATTAGCCGGCCGCATTACGAAGGGCAGCCCGCCGAGGGGCGGGCTGCCCTTTTTTTGTAGGCGCACGACCCGCTGCGGCCGGTCGTGCCCCCATCACCCAGACGGAACCTGCCGGCTAGTCTTTCTCGGTTCGCGCACGGGAAAGAAAAAGGGCCGGCGCCAGGGGAACGCCGGCCCGCGTGAGAGGCCAGAGCTGTGGTGAGGTGCGGCGGCTCCAAAGGCCATCAGAACCGCCGTGCTGCTCGACTTCCCTTGTACCGGAGAGGCGTTACGCACTCATTGGCCAAATGTGAATTCTAGTTGAATCCGGATTTCCACAGAATTCACGCGCGCTTTTCGGTGGGTTCGGTGTGCTGCTGCGGCACAGCCCCCTGAGGCGCGGCCGGCGGTTCTTCCTGCGCCGCGGCCGGCTCGGGCGCGCACACGGGAAGCGACACAAAAAAGCGCGAGCCCTTGCCCAGTTCGCTTTCGACCCACAGTCGCCCCTGGTGCGCCTCCACAATGTGTTTGGCGATGGCCAGGCCGAGGCCGGTGCCGCCGGCCTCGCGCGAACGGGCCACGTCCACGCGGTAAAAGCGCTCGAAGATGCGCTGCTGATCCGTCGAGGGGATGCCGATGCCCGTATCGGCCACGCACAGCACCGCATTCTCACCCTCCGCTGTGGCGCTCAACCGGATGCTTCCCGGCGGGGGCGTGTATTGGATGGCGTTTTCGAGCAGGTTCTTCAGCACTTCCTCCAGCCGCAGGGAATCGCCGGGGACGAGCGGAAGAGAATCCGCTGCGTGGCCCTCAATCTCCAGCCCGCGCGCCTTCGCCTTGATCGAAACGGCCTCGATGCAATGCTCCACAAGCTGCGGCAGGCGAACCGGCTCCATGCGGAAGGTCATGCTGCCGCCTTCGATGGCCGAAAGTTTGAGCAGGTCGTCGGTGATGCGGCCCAGGCGCGCGGCGTGGTCGCGGATGATTTCCAGGAACTTACGGCGCGCGGCGGGATCGTCCAGAGCGCCCGCGAGCAGCGTCTCCGCGAATCCCTGGATGGTGGTGAGCGGAGTGCGCAACTCATGCGAGACGTTGGCCACAAAATCGCGCCGCACGCGCTCCAGGCGCCGGATTTCGGTGACGTCGTGCAGCACCAGCACGACGCCGCGAGCGGCGGAGGAGGCCACGGGCGCGGCCGTGAGCGCAAAGGTGCGCGGGCGCACCGTGCCGAATTCCACCTCGCCGCGGACCGTCTCCGCCGTCCGCAGCGCGCCTTCCACGGCCTCGATGAGGCTGGTGTGGCGAACCACGTCGAGCAGCGTGCGGCCGCGGCAGTCGTCGGCCGAGCCGACAGCATCGGCGAACGCGGCATTGGCGAACAGGATGCGCTCACGGTTGTCCACTACGGCCACGCCTTCGCTCATGCTGGTGAGGACGGCGGCGGAGAAGTCGCGCTCGTCGGCCAGGTGCTCGATGCGCGCGGCGAGCCTGGTGGAGACATCGGTGAGCGCGCCGCCGATGGCTTCCCATCCGCCCGCGAACTCCCCCGGGCGCGCGGCGCGGAATTCACCGCGGCCGAGGCCGTCGAGAAAACGACGCAAGGCTTCTCTGCGCGTGCGCGCGTTCCAGCCGGCCAGGCGCCACACGACGGCCGCAGCCGCCAGCAGCAGGATGACGCCGAGGACGAGCAGGAGGTTATTCGCCACGGGCATCAAAAATGTAGCCCGCGCCACGCACCGTCTTCAAGTACTCAGGCTTTTCCGGGTCGGCTTCCACTTTTTCGCGGAGGCGGCGGATATAGACGTCCACGCTGCGCGGAGTCACAAAGCGGTCGGTGCCCCAGACGGCGTCGAGCA
>JASHRU010000277.1 GCA_030037225.1 Candidatus Acidiferrales bacterium
GTCGCCGGGAGGCAATTTGACTGCGAACATCACGATTGCCCCCGCGGGTGCGCCGCCGGGCGGGCTCGCTATAAGTTTGTCGAGCAGCAATCCGTGCGTTCAGTTTCCCAACGGCCCCACGGTGACCGTCGCGCAGAACTCCCAAATCGCTTCCTTCCCGATTACAACCACCGCCGTCAACGCCGCGGTGGTGGTGACAATCACAGCGAATGTGAATGCCTACCCGCTCACTGCGCAACTCACCGTTGTGCCCGGGGCTCAGGTTGTGGGCTTGAGCATCTCGCCCACGTCGGTGACCGGAGGAAATTCGGTGGTAGGCACGGTGACGTTGTCCGTCCCGGCGCCGCAGGTGGGAACCGAGGTGGCGCTGCAATCCAGTTCGCCGGACGCCGAACTGGGCGCCACGTTCACCGTGACCCAGGGCAACACGGTGGGTTTCTTCGCGATCACGACTCTGCCGGTGACTACCCAACAGACGGCTACGATCACCGCCTCCATTGGCGCAACCTCGCAGCAGGCCTCATTCACCATCACACCGGTCCCGCCGGACTTGCAATTGGTTTTCCTGAATCCCGCAACCGTTACGACGGGAGGAACCGCCGTCGGAACCGTGGTGCTGACGATACCGGCCCCCACCGGAGGCGTCACGGTGAGTCTGACGAGCGGGTCTTCAGACGTCACCGTTCCCAATTCGGTCACGGTGCCGGCGGGCGCCACTTCGGCAACTTTTCTGGTAAGGGCGATGTCTGGGATTACCACCATTACCGACGTGGCCGTCAGTGGAGAGGTCATCTCCAGCGCTTCAAAAGTACTCGCCATACTTCCGGTGCCGACCAGCACCGTAACGGAGCAGGTCGTGGTGAGCGGAGAAACCAATTCCACCGATTTCAAGACCAGTTCCGGCGCGTTTCAGACCACGCTGCCTTCGGGCGACGATACGGGGTTTGTCACCAACATCGGGTTGAGCACGCCGGTCAACACCTCGACCGCGTACACCTACACCTTCTCCACTTATCTAGGTGGAATGTCGAGCTTCGGGCAGGTGCGAGACGTGTATGTGGACAGCGACGAGAACGTTTACAGCTGCGGCGTAACGGCCGACCCCAATCTGCCGACCACAAAGAACGCGGCGCAGTCGGCCTTCGGCGGAGGAGATACGGACGCGTTTGTTGCGGAATTCAACTCCTCCGGCGCCCTTCAATACCTGACCTACCTGGGGGGCAGCGGGGATGAGACCTGCGACAGCCTGACCGTCGATTCGTCCGGGAACATTTACGTGGCCGGAAACGAAACGGACAGCACGGCGTCGGGCGCCACAAACCTGATGGGTACCAATGGCGCGTTTCAAACTGCGAACGCCGGCGGCAGCGACATGTTCGTTGCCAAGATCAATCCTGTGGGCGCGAACACGGCGGGACGCCTGGTGTGGCTGACGTTTGTCGGAGGCGCCGGAAACGATTATGCGGACGGCCGCATCGCCATCAAGGCGAACGGTGATCTGATTTTCAGTGGCACCAGCCAGTCCACGGCGGAGCCTCCCGCGACGGGCGTTTTCCCAATACCCGCGGGCCAGGGACGCCCGCCGTTGAACGGCGTAGGCACTTTCGGCGCGGTCGTCGAGATTAGCAGCGATGGAAGCACTCTGGTCGGGAGCACACTCCTGTTTGGACACAACAACGGCCCGAGTCCCGGCACTCTGACGACAACCACAGGCTCCGGAGGGCTTGTGCTCGATGCTGCCAGCAACGCCTATGTTTGCGGGCAGACGAACGCAGCCGATCTGGTCACGGCCAATCTGACCTCCTCCGTCGCGGCCAATGAGTTCCAGTCCACTTTGCTGGGGCAGCAGGAATCGTACATTGCCATCCTCGACTCGACGGGCGTGTTTACGGCAGTGACGTTTGTCGGCGGGACGGATACGAGCGCCACTCCCGTGCAGGCGTGCAAGGGAATCGCCGTGGATCACGACATGGATCCGGTGATCGTCCAACCCACCGATGCCGCCGACTACCCGATTACCACCGGCGGCACGCTGTCCGGCCCCACAGATTTCGGGGTCACCAAACTCACGAACGACCTCAGCGCGGTCATTTTCTCCAGGCTCGTAGGCGGCAGCGGAACTGAGTCCGCGGACGCCACCCGCATACAAATGGACGGCGCCGAAAATATGTATTTCTCGCTGGCCACGAACTCTCCGGATTTTCCGGTCACGGCGAGCGCGCTCCAGTCCACGTTCGCAGGCACGCCGCTCGGCACAAACACCAACGTCGCGGTCGTCAAACTATCCGCGGACGGCTCGACGCTCATCTACAGCAGCTATCTCGGCGGCAGTCAGAACAATTCGAGCACCTCGATCATCTACCATCTCAACTGACGCACTCTCTCGCGGCATCTCCTCTCCCAGGTTGGCCCGTGGCCTCGCCGGGCTCGAACAGGTAGTGGCATACAATCCACTCCGAACCTCCGCGGTAGCCCCATAATTCGGCGCAGGCCATGAAAAACAGGCGCCAGCGCGCCCACCACCTCCGCGCTTCTGCTTCCCCGTACGCTTCTGCGAAAATGGGAAGCAGGCTCCGGCGGTTCGCGTCCATTCGCGCGAGCCACGCTTCCGCGGTGCGCTGGTAATGGGTTCCGTCCAGCCGCCAGCGGTCCACGCAGCGCACGTGCCGGTCGAAGGAGGTCAGCAGATCCTCGCTCGGCATCATTCCCCCGGTGAAGAAGTATTGCGCCATCCAGTCGCCGGGTCCGTGGACCTCATAGGGATAGGCAAACCGCGCATGCGCGAACACATGGACGAACAGCAGCGCCCCGGGCCGCATCCAGCGCGCGATGCGCGCGAACAACTCGCCGCAGTTGCGCATGTGCTCGAACATTTCGACGGAAACCACCCGATCGAACTGTCCGCCGGGATCGAATTCGTTCATGTCTGCCGTGATCACGTCCACGTTTCCGAGGCCGCGGGCGCGCGCGCGCCCGTCGATAAACGACTTTTGCGAATGCGAGTTTGAGACCCCGGTGATCCGGCAACCCGGGAAGCGGGTGGCGAGATAGAGCGTAAGTGAGCCCCAGCCGCAGCCGAGCTCGAGGATGCGCTGGCCGTCGGCGATGCGCGCGCGTTCCGCGGTGAGCGCAAGCATGGCCTCCTCGCTCTCGTCCAGCGTGGCGACTCCTGCGGGCCAGTAGCCGCAACTGTATTTTATGTACCGGCCGAGCACGCCTTCGAAGAACTCCGCGGGCACTTCGTAGTGCTGCGCGTTGGCGGTCTCGGTGCGGATGGCGATGGGGCTGGCCTCGAGCCGCGAAACGAGCAGACGGCGGCGCTCCCGCTGCGCCTCGAGCCCGCCCGCCGATTCTTCGCGCAGGCGTTCGGCGCAGTTTCGCCGGATGGCCCAGCGAAGCAGCCAGTCGGGAACCAGGCCGGAATCAACCAGCGGCAGATACCACGCGGACGACGTGCTTTCCTCTGCGAGGGCGACAGCGGCAGAGGATCTAGGCGTGGCCGTCATCGAGTTGCCTTCGTCACGCGTCCAAACTCACGTTTTTCCTCTCGCCGCATTGGCCGGCCTATAGCGAGCACGCCGTGCCCTCAAGTGGCCTGCCCCGACCTGGGGTTCTTTGGAAACCACGGAACAAATGCGCTCGTGGTTTCCTGATACCGGCGGTATTCCTCTCCGCGCGAACGCAGTGCCTGCGCCTCCGTGGCCGGAATGCCGGTGACTCGAAACAGGAAAAATAGCATGAGTGCGGGCGAAGCGAGCCCGAGCCAGCCCCACGGCGCGGTAATGGCGTAAAGCGCAAAGGCGACCCAGATAAGCCATTCGAAGAAATAGTTGGGATGGCGCGAATACATCCACAATCCGGCGCGGCACGTTTTTCCTTTGTTCGCGGGGTTCGATTTGAACGCGGTAAGCTGCGCGTCCGCAGCTGTCTCACCCGCAAACGCCACCGCCCATACGGCCGCGCCCGCAAAGTCGCTCCATCCCAGAGCCGGGCGCAGGTCGAGCGCAGCCAGCAGGAACGGCAGCGATAGGACAACGTCCAGCAGGGCCTGGGCCTGGAAAAACACGAAAAACTTCAGAGGCAGATGCGTCTTCCAGGACTCGCGCAGCTCCACGTAGCGGCCTTCCTCCACGTGGCCGATAATCCGCGTGAACAGCAGATAGAAGGCCAGCCGGTAGCCCCACACCGCGGCCATCGCCGCGATGAGCCAGCGACGCGGCGCATAGCCCATTCCGGCGAGCGCGTAGAGAATCGCAATTGTGGGAAGCAAAAAACCCCAGCCGAAATCCACAATCGCGGCGTTGCGCATCGGCAGGTGAATCAGCCAAAGCAGCGCCATCACGCCCGCAGCCACGGCCCAGGCAAGAAGGGCGAGGTGAAGTGCAGGCATCACGCGTCGTTCTCCGGGGCGCTGTCCGTCGCGGGCACGGACCCCCCGCTCGCCGGCTGCTGGCGCGGCAGCGCCGGAATCATCCGCAGCAGGGGGACCAGAATCACGTAGATCAGCAGAACTTCGAGCGGCGCGATCACCGCCCATCCCAGTGTGGCCCGCAGGATCGAGCCCCACAGCCGCGCCAAGCTGCCCCAAAAATCAGCGCGAAACATCGCCGAAATCTGCGCAATCGAGAGCGGCAGCGGCTTTGCCCGCGTCAGGAATTCACCCGCGCGCATGTAGGGGATAAACAGAATCACCTGCAGCGGCGCCGAGGCCCAGTTGGCCGCCTGGATGGCCGGGAGGTTCAGACGGAACACCACAGCTGCAGCCGTGCAAAGAGCCGTTCCGAGCCCGAAGGATATCGGAACCGTGCTGATGGCCAGTCCGAGCGCCAGGCACAGCGCAATCTTCTCCGGCGAGAGGCCCTGTCGAAGCAGGTCGCGCAGGAAAGCTAGGATTTTATGTAAAACCTTCATGCCGTCCGCGGGGCCAGCAGCGACGAGAGGGGCTCACCGGGCTTCAAGCGAAAGAGCTGGAGAAGCACGTACGACGACATGGCAATGTTGCCGAGCAGTAGAATCAGGATGAGCCAGAGAATTTTGGTGCCTGCTCCCCGCTCTCGGTAAGCCACCCATACGAAAAACGTGATGAATCCGCAGCACGCGTCGAACAGCGTAGCGATGGCCCAGGGCTGCGCGTTGTAGGCTGCGCGCACCGCCGGGTCAAACAGGCTGGAGCGTGAGCCGGCCCATACCGTCACGCCGATCATCACCACGAAGATTGCTGCGAACAGCACGATGAGCACTGTCCTCATGGTTCCCTCCGCCCGCGGCGGGGCTTTGACCCGGCCCGCGCTTGGAGTTAGGCTACACAGCTTCAGGGTCGGTTGCCAGAGTCCCTCGGCGTCCCGGGTTCCGGCAGCAGTCTGCCACTCCTGGAGTGGAGACTTTCAGGCTTGAGTGAACTCGCAGTCATCGGTTCCGGCATCTCGGGCCTCGCGGCCGCCTATTATCTGAGCCGGCGGCATTGCGTCACGCTCTTCGAGCGCGAGGCGCGGCTGGGCGGCCATACGCACACCATAGCAGTGGACACCCCCGCCGGGCCGCTCCCCGTGGACACCGGCTTTATCGTCCACAACACGCGCAATTATCCCAACCTAGTGCGCCTCCTCCGGGAGATCGGCGTCCCGACGACGGAGAGTGACATGTCGTTCTCGGTGCGCGACGAGCACACCGGATTCGAATATAGCTCGCGCGGCCTGCGCGGCTTCTTCGCCCAGCGCGGAAATCTGCTTCACGCGCGCCAGTACGCCCTGCTCGCCGAAATTCGCCGCTTCAATTCCGCGGCGCGGCGCCTCCTCGCGCGCGAACGGCCGGAGGAGCCTGAGGAGAGCACGCTGGACGAGTTTTTGGGCCGCGAGCGATTCAGCCCCACGTTTACCCGCAACTATCTGTATCCCCTGGCGTCGGCTATCTGGTCCACTTCGATGGGGCAAATCGGCGCGTTCCCGGCTTCCACGCTTTTCCGGTTCTTCGAGAATCACGGAATGCTCCGGCTCACCCGCCACATCCGCTGGCGGACGATTCCCGGCGGCTCGTGCCGCTACATCGAGCCGCTCACCGCGGCGTACCGGGAGCGAATCGTGCTTGGCGCGCAGGTCACCGGCATCGAGCGGCACGAGCGGTCCGTGCACGTGAATTGCGCGAACCGGCCCACGGAGCAGTTCGACGGCATCGTGCTGGCCTGCCACGGCCCCCAGGCATTCGCCCTGCTCGCCAATCCGAGCGAAGCGGAGCGCTCCGTGCTGGGTACCTTCCGCACCACGGCGAACGAAGCTGTGCTGCACACCGATGGCCGGCTGTTGCCGCGCACCCCCTGGGGCCGCGCATCGTGGAACTATCACCTCGATGGAGTTTGTGCGCGCGGCGCCACGCTCACCTATCACATGAACCGGCTGCAATCGCTGCCGGCGGCGGAGGATTTTTGCGTCACGCTGAACCCCAACGGCTCTGTGGACTCAGCGAAGGTGCTGCGGCGTTTCGTTTATCACCATCCGCTCTACACGCTGGAAGCCGTGCGGGCGCAGCGACGCTGGGCCGAAATCAGCGGGCGCGACCGCGTGCATTATTGCGGGGCGTATTGGCTCTACGGTTTCCACGAGGACGGGCTGAACTCCGCCATGCGCGTGGCGCGAGCCCTGGGAGTCGAGTGCTGATGCCGGCCGAGCCGTCCATCTACGTGGGCCAGTTGCGGCACCGCAGGTTCCATCCGGTGCGTCACGAGTTCGCCTATCCGGTGTTCCTGGTGATGCTCGATGTGGACCGCATCCCGGAACTGATGCGCCTATCCGGACTCTCTAGCTACAACCGCTGGAACTGGGCCGCATACGACGAGCGCGATCATTTCGGCGACCCGGCGCTCCCGCTGCGCGAGCGTTTGCGACGCGACGCCGCCGCTCACGGCTTGAATTTGCCGCACGGCCCCATCTTTCTCCTCACCAACCTGCGCTACCTCGGCTACTGCTTCAATCCCGTCTCCTTCTACTATATCTATGGCCGCGGCGGCGTACTCGAGATGATTCTCGCGGAGGTCAACAATACGTTTGGCGAGACCTGCAATTACTGGCTGACGCCGGAATGTGAACGGAAGAGCACGGCCGTACACCCTTCGGAGTCTGCGCCCCGGCGCTATGAAACGCGCAAGGTGTTTCACGTCTCTCCCTTCATGGATCTCGGCCACCACTACGACTGGATCTTCACTCCTCCGGGCGAGCGCCTCGTCGCCCACATGAAGACGCGCAAGGAGGACGGCGTCTTCTTCGACGCCACGCTCACCCTCGCGCGTCGGCCTTGGACCCCGCGCGTGCTCCGCCGCATCCTCGTCGAATATCCCTGGATCACTGCAAAGGTGATCGCGGCGATTTACTGGCAGGCATTGCGGCTGCGGCTCAAAGGCGTACCCTATGTCCCGCATCCGGGAGCGGCGAGCGAGGGATCGCCGCGAAGGACCGTCTGGAAATATGTCTAGCCATGTGGCCAACGCGAAGCGCACGCGTTTCCGCCGATGGGACGGCCGGCTCGCCTGGCTTTTTGCGCGAAAGACCCTCGAGAGCTTCCGCCATGGCCGCCTTGAACTCGTCTGTCCCGCGCAAACCTATTCCGGCGGCAATGTGGACACTGGTCCCCGCGCAACGATTGTGGTCCACGACGAGCGCTTCTTCTCCCGCGTCCTCTGGCGAGAGGAAATCGGCATGGGCGAGAGCTACGTGGACGGCGACTGGTCGTCGCC
>JASHRU010000027.1 GCA_030037225.1 Candidatus Acidiferrales bacterium
CCATTTTGTCCCCAATATCTCCATCGGCATCCCCGTGGTCGAGTCGCTGCGCAAGGCAACCCGCCTCCCGTTGGACGTGCATCTGATGATTGAAGCGCCGGAGCGCTACATCGACGCGTTTGCCGACGCCGGGGCGGACTCTCTGATTGTGCACCAGGAGGGGAATCACCATTTGCAGCGACTGCTGGCCTCTATTCGTCACCGCAATTTGGGTGTCGGCGTGGCCATCAATCCCGCGACTCCTGTCGGTAGTCTGGCCGAGGTGCTCGGCGAGGTCGATGTCGTGCTCGTGATGAGCGTGAATCCCGGTTTTGGTGGTCAGAAATTCCTGCCGGGCTCGCTCGGCAAGATGCGCCGCCTCCGCGAATTGCGCGAGCGCGAGGGTTACAATTACCGCATCCAGGTGGATGGTGGCGTTGCGCTCGACACTGTTCCCGACATCGCACGCGCCGGCGGTGAAATCTTTGTGGCCGGAACCTCCGTCTTTCACGAGATGGATCCGGCCGATGCAGTGCGCAAGCTCAGGCAATCCGCTATGGATGCCTTGGCCCAGAGGGTGTGATGACGATTTTCAGATCGCGGGGCCTTGGCGCGGCGGTGCTGCTGGCGGGCACCCTGATTTGCGCCGCTTGCGAGAAAAAAGAGGTCGCGGCGAAAGGCGCCGATACTACCGCCGAGCCCGACAAGGTGCTCTACGACCGCGCCATGAGCGACATTCAGAGCGGCAAAGAGACCGTCGCTCGCTTCAGCCTTCAGACGCTTCTGAATACCTACCCGGACAGCGAATACGTCGCCAAGGCCAAGCTGGCTATCGCCGACTCCTACTACAAGGACGGCACCACCGAGGGACTAGAGCAGGCCATAAACGAGTACAAAGACTTCATCACCTTCTTTCCCTATCTCGACGAGGCTGCCTACGCCCAGTACCGCGTGGGCATGGCTCATTTTCGCCAGATGGAAAAACCGGATCGCGATGCTACCCAGGTCCAGCTTGCCGAGCAGGAGTTCCAGAACTATTTGCTCAAGTATCCCCAGGGTCCGCAGGCCGCCGAGGTCGAGCAACATCTTCGCGAAGTCCAGGAAGTGATTGCTGAAGCCGACTACCGCGTCGCTAAGTATTACTACACCAAGGGCTCCTTCCACGCCTCTGCCGCCCGAATGACTGAAATTGTGGACCGCTATCCCCTTTATAGCCACGCCGATGAGGCGCTCTGGCTTCTCGCGCAATCCGCGGAGAGATACGAGCCGCTAAAGCACTACGCCGCCGACTATTACAAACGCATCGTACGGGATTATCCCCTCTCACCCCACGCTCAGGAGGCTAAAAGCCGGCTGGAGAAGGAGGGCGTTCCCGTTCCGCAGCCCAGTCCGGAGGCGCTTGCAAGGGAACAAAGCGAGAAGGCTCGGCCAAAGCAGAAGCCCGGCGTCTCCAAGCGCGCTGTCGGCATGTTCAAGAGCGGCCCCGATGTTACCTCCGCTGCGCACTCGGGCGAGCCGCAGATGAACCCTCCCGGCCAGGAAGGCGGAGAGGTTTTAAGTGGGGGGGGTACGAGCCAGATTGTCGTGGGTGGCGGTGCCCAAACCGGCGGATCAGGCTCGCCTCCTGTTCGCACGGTGACTCCCGTGGAGACCGCCGCGCCCGCTGGAGCCGCCGCCACCGGTGACTCAGGTGCCGGCGGTGACGCAGCCAACGGAGACGCCCCCAAGCAACCCACTTTGGTCGACCAATTGCCCAATCACGCGGATACAACCAAGAAGAAGAAGGCCTCCCCCGACGAATCAACCAGCAAGAAGAAAAAGGGGATTTGGAAGATCATTCCTTTCTAGCGTTTCTCTCGCTTGCCCTCGGAAACCCGGACTTTCGAATTCCTGTGGTGCAAGGAGTCTCCCCTGAAGGTGTCGAGGATCTATGCTGAGCGAGTGGCGGCTTAGTCTGACCGGCGTAAACGCCGTTTCTCTCCTGGGGAAGTGATTTGGACTAGGCTGGAAAATCGGCGCAAATTAGTGCAGTTCTCACGCAGAGCGGGCTTCCCTCCTTTTCCTAACTTGTTGAAGCCGTGATTGTTAACTGGCGCCTGATTGGTATAGCGGTTGCCCAGGAGTCCCTGAGCGTGGTCGTACCCGCAGGGCGACTGTCGCCTGGCAGCACTTACTCTCGTTTGGGAGGCGCATTTGAGGGTACTGACAGTAGTGCCGCGAGTCGTTCTTCCCGGACTTGGCCTTTTGCTCGTCACCCTGTTCGTCCAGAGTGCGAAGGCTGACACCATCGACTTCGGATGCGGAGGGGGCCAAGCATGTACCGGGGTCGTTGTGCAATCCGGTTCAAACTATTCCTCTACGGGGATCAGCGTGACCGGTAGTTACGATTCCGACCCGTTCACGCTCGTCTTCGACTCGAATGATGACATGATCAGCATCACCGAGAACGGAGGTCCTGATCAGTTCAGCGGGACCATCACCACTCTTACTGCGACCAGCAGCGACGGGTTTACTACTCTCGAGCTCGGTGTGGATTGGACCTCCATCCCGTCGGATCTTGGCAATTGGGGAATAACGCCCGATCCGTCAGGCTCCATTGTTTCCATCACGATCAGTGGCAGCGCCTTGAGTGTGGACATCCCCATCGAAACCCCCGAACCAGCAGCTTCCCTGCTGCTCAGCGGGGGCTTGGTCGTACTCTGCCTCATCTACAAGCGCAAGGCTGGGGTTCTCGCTTAGCCCCGGTCACCTAAGGCTTCCGTCGCATACTTCTCCGGAAAGCCCTGCTGGACACCCGGCAGGGCTTTCTTGCGTTTGGGGGAACCGCGCTACACTGGACCGCGGGGCACTGCGTGGCAATCAGCGAGAATCCCGGGGCAGGAAAACGCGCCACAGAAACGGCCGGAGTGCTTCGTCAAGTAGCCACGGCGATTGAGTTGCCGTTCGTTCTTCTGGGCTCCGTCGTCGCAGGCGGCCTCTTGGGCTACGCAGTGGACTATGGTTTGCACACCAAGCCGTTCGGACTCCTGATCGGGGGCGCTCTCGGCTTTGCCGCGGGGATTCGCGAACTCTTACGCCGTCTTTCCAAGGATGTGCGCTAGATGAGCGGCGACACTGCTCCGCCCACTGCGCCCGAACGCAGAATCGAGTGGGGAACCATCGCCCTCGGTGCCGGGGCAACCCTCTGGGTCGCGGCTCGTGTCTCCGCGCGCGCAGCCATCGGTGTGGCCGCCGGAACCCTTCTCGCCTGGATCAATTTCCGCTGGTTGCGGAGCGCTGTCCTCACTCTCGAAGCTCTTTCCAAGGCACAGGCGGGAACCGAAAAACCCAACGTGCCATCCCAGATTTACCTCCGTTTCTTCGGGGCTTTCGCGTTGCTCCTCGCCGCGGTTTGTGCTAGTTTTTTCTACTCTTTGTTTCCTGGCGCCGCGGTGGTGGCGGGCCTTTTCACGCTGGTAGCTGCCGTTCTCCTCGAATGCATCTACCAACTGGCCCGGCGTCGTGCGCCGTGAGTGGAAGGAAGCCCAGGAGCGCTCGCTAGGTCGATGGAAGAACACCGTCTCTGGATCACCGAGGTCATCAATCGCATCCTGGGCCGCGCGGCCCTGGCCCTGCTCGACGCTCTCCACATCGCTCCCGCCGACCGCACTTTCCCGATCCCCAATCACGTCGCCATGGAGATCGTCATCCTGCTCCTCTCCCTCGTCTTCTTCCTTTGGTTCAGGCGCCGCATTTCCGTGGAACGTCCCGGAGCCACGCAGCAGTGCATGGAGATGTTGCTCGTCAACCCCATGGGCGTCGGCGCTCGCGACCTGCTCAAGGAAATGGTCGGCCACCACTTCGAGCGCTATCTGCCCATGATCGGCACGATCGGTATCTTCGTCCTCATCTGCAATCTCATCAGCCTGATTCCCGGCTTCATGTCGCCTACGGCCCAAGTCTCAGTCCCTTTTGGCTGCGCGCTCACTGTTTTCATCTATTACAACTTTTGCGGCTTCCGGAAGAACGGGCTCGGCTATGCCAAGCACTTCCTCGGGCCTATCTTGCCGCTCGCCATCATCATGTTTCCTATCGAAGTCATCAGCAATTGCGCGCGCATGCTTTCCCTTACGGTCCGCCTGTGGGTCAACATGCTTGTAAGCGAGCTCTTGTACTCGATTTTCCTCGCGCTCCTGCTCGGATTGTTCGTTTTCGCGAAAGGCGTTAGCGTCTTCTTCTATCCGTTGGTCGTTTTACCCCTGCTGGGACCGCTCGCCTTCATAGCCCTTCATATCTTCGTGGCGTTCCTGCAGGCGTTTGTTTTCACGCTGCTCCCCATCATCTATGTCAGCGGGGCAGTGGCTGAGGAGCACTGATTCGGCATCATTCCGTCCAACGTGAGGCCGCTCTGCACGAGGGGTGAGCGGCAACCACCTCCTGGCGGACACTTCATAAAGGGAGAGGACACAAAATGAAGAGGGTCACCACGTTTCTGTCGGTCTTGGCACTGTCGCTGATGGCTGCTCCGGCAGTCTTCGCTCAGGAAGGTGCCGCCCCAACCGGCGGTGCCAGTTGGGGCATCCCCGCCAAAGCCATCGGCATGGCTATCGCCGCGGCATTCTGCGGTACCGCGCAGGGCCGCGCTGCCGCGGCCGCCTGCGAATCCTACGCCCGCAACCCCGGCGCTTCCGACGCCATCCGCTTCGCTCTGATATTGGCGCTCGTGCTGATCGAGTCCATGGCCCTCTACGTGTTTGCCGGGTTCTTTATCAAGATCGTGTAATGCGGAGTTCTCTGCACGGCCCGGGAGCGCAGGCTTCCGGGCCGGTTGTTTTCTCTGGGGACTTTTCTTTTTACCGCTCTAGCGCAGGGTTGAGGCCGAACGCAGCACCATCACGCGAACCGCGTCGGGAAACAGTCCCAGGTACACCGTGGGCAGCGCCGTGAACAGCAACACAGCGGCCACCGGATAAGGCACGGGCGCGGGGCTCCAGTCCGCTGCCGGCTCGCTAAAGTACATCACGCGCACCACGCGCAAATAGTAGTAAGCCGAGATGACGCTGTTCACCGCCAGCATGATCGCCAGGCTCGTCAGATAGATATTCTGCGCGTCGAGCGCCGCTTTCAGAATGTACAGTTTGCCCAAAAAGCCCGCCGTGATCGGCAATCCCATCAGCGAAAGCAAATACAGCGACATGCACAGCGCGGCGAACGGATGTGTGCGCCCCAGTCCTGCGAGGTCCTGAATCTCCACGCGCCGCTCGCCCGTGTCCCCCAGATGGCCGAGCAGCGTGAACGCGCCCAGTTTCACCAGCGCGTACGCCAGGATGTAGAACAGCACCGCGGCGATGCCCAATTGGCTGTTCGCCGCAAATGCCACCAGGATGTACCCCGCGTGCGCGATCGACGAATACGCCAGCATCCGCTTCACGTTTGTCTGTACCAACGCGGCCAGGTTGCCCATAAACATGGTCAGCGCTGCGGAAGCCCAGATGGCCCAGAACCACGTGTCGCGGTACGATCCGAATGCGGAATAGAACACGCGCACCAGGATTGCAAAAGCCGCGGCCTTTGGTCCGCTCGCAAACAATCCCGTTACCGGCGTCGGTGCGCCTTCGTAAACGTCGGGCGTCCAGAACTGGAACGGCGCCGTCGCCACTTTGAATGAAAGTCCCACCAGCACCAACGCGCTCCCCAGCACCAGCAGGTCCGATTCCTTCTGCCGCAGCGGGTTCGGATGCAGAATGATCTCTCGGATAGCCTCCAGCTGCGTCGAGCCCGCCCCTCCGAAGATCAGCGCCGCTCCATACAGGAAGAATGCCGTGGCGAACGACCCGAGCAGAAAATATTTCAGCGCCGATTCGTTCGATTTCGGTGCGTTCCGCCGGTAGCCCGCCAAAATGTAGCTGGAGATGCTGCTCACTTCCAGCCCCACGAACGCAGTCACCAGTTCCTGCGCGCACGCCATCACCGCCATCCCGGCCGTCGCGAACAGCACCAGCGCGTAATACTCGCCGTGCTGCAGCCCTTCCCGCTCCAAATAGTCGAGGGAACCCAGCATCGCCAGGAACGCAAACGAAAACACTGCGAAGAACATGAAGATGCTCAGGTCGTCCACCTGGATGAGGCTCGTGTACGGCAGCCCGGAGTACGAGCGGCCCATATGCTGCGCCGAGACGAAAACGCATGCCAGCGATGCGAGCGCCCCCACCACGCCGAGGTTCGCCGTCAGGGACCGCCGCGCGCGCGGCACGAAGGGATCCACGAGCATGATCAGGATCCCGAATCCGCACGCCATCAGGATCGGCGATAGCCGCAGGACGTCTTCCATCCCCGTGAGGTTTGCGCCCGCCTGCATCTAGGGTCGCCCCGCCTTTCCGCCCTCTGCTCCGGCCGCCACGAGCGGGACCGAAACCGGTACTGCGGCTCCCGTGGGCCGCTGCACGGCTTCGTAGCGTGTATTTCGCGTCATTTCAGATTGCAGGATGCGTGTCACGGTGGCCTCCGTCCGCGCTGTGAACAGCGGCGAGGCCACGCCCATCACGAGCGCCATCACGCATATGGCCGCAAGCGAAAAGCGCTCCCGCCCCGAAGCGTCAGGTAGCTCCCGGTTTTTTTCCACCGTCACTGGCCCATATATCAGCCGCTGGTAGCTCCACAGCAGATAGACCGCGGAGAGGATAACTCCCGTGGCTGCCAGTGTGGCCCACCACGGATTCGTCAGGTACGCGCCATTCAGGATCAGGAACTCCCCGATAAAGCCGTTCAGCATCGGCAGCCCGGCCGAGGATAGGCACACGAACAGGAACAGGCTCGCGAACACGGGCATTGGCGTAGCCAGCCCTCCGAACTCCGTGATGACGTGCGTGTGCCTGCGGTCGTACAGCATGCCGGCCGCAAGAAAGAGGCCTCCGGTCGAAATTCCGTGGTTCAGCATCTGGTAGATCGCGCCCTGTATCGCCACCGCATTCAGCGAAAAAATCCCCAGCACCACGAATCCCAGGTGGCTGACGGAGCTGTAAGCCACCAGTTTCTTGTAATCCGGTTGCACCATCGCCACCAGCGCGCCGTAGATGATCCCGATGATCGCCAGCCCCGCGATGTACGGCGCATACTCCACCGAGGCGCGCGGAAACAGCGGCAGGCAAAACCGCAGGATTCCATAGGTCCCGATTTTCAGCAGCACGCCCGCTAGAATCACCGATCCCGCTGTAGGCGCTTCCACGTGCGCGTCGGGCAGCCACGTGTGCAGCGGGAACAGCGGAACTTTTATCGCGAACGCCGCAAAGAACGCCAAAAACAGCAGCCGTTCCGTGGGCATCGTCAGCGTCGTACGGCCGCTCACCAGCTTCTGCAAAATCACCGGGAAATCGAACGAGCCCGTCTGGCTGTACAGCGCCACAATCGCCACCAGCATCAAAATCGAGCCGGCCATCGTGTACAGAACGAATTTCACCGCCGCGTAGATGCGCCGCTCGTGCCCCCAGATTCCGATGAGGAAGAACATCGGAATCAGCATCGCTTCGAAGAACAGGAAAAACAGGAAGAGGTCCAGCGCCACGAATACGCCGATCATCGCCGATTCCAATGCCAGCAGCAGCACGTGGAATTCTTTCACCCGCCGGTCCACTCCGTGCCACGAGCACAGCACGCAGAACGGCGTCAGGAACGTCGTCAGCAGCACCAGCCACAAACTCAGTCCGTCCAGCCCCAGGTGATAGGAAATCGGTGGCGACGACATCCAGTGCCGCATCTCTTCGAATTGATATACGTGATACTCGCCCGGCGAGGACTGGAATCCGGCCAGCAAGTCGAGCGAGACCAAGAAGGTGAACACCGCTACCGCCATCGCCCCGCGGCGGATCGTTTCTTTCAGTTCCTCGTCCACAAACAGGAGCAGCAGGCCCCCCGCCAGCGGGAGGAACGTGACCACCGTGAGCATGTAGCTCTCGTTCACCTCAGTGCCCTAGCCACAAAAAGAGAATCGTCACTGCTGCCGCTCCTGCCACCAGCCACGAGGCGTACGTACGTCCGTTGCCCGACTGCACTTGCCGCGCTTCCTGTCCCAGATCCCGCGCGATGCTCGCGATCCCGTTCACCGCCCCATCGATTCCCGCTGCGTCCACGCCCTTCCATAGCACGTTCGTCGAGATCCATTCGATCGGATGCACAATCACCGCGTCGTAAAACTCGTCCACATAATATTTGTGGGTAAGTACCGTGTGCGGACCGGCCAGCTTTGCCGCCAGCTCGTCTGCCGTCCTCGGTTTGCGCACATAGAGCCACCACGCCGCAAAGAACCCGATCGCCGCGCCCGTGATGGCCACGAGCATCAGCGGCACTTCCAGCGAATGCGCCGCGCCCGCCGGAAGCCGCGCGCTCACCTCTTCCGCGTTCGCGAATACCGGCTTCAGAAATTCTTCGAAGTGGTTCGTGCCGCCGAACAGCGCCGGCGCTGCCATCCACCCTCCGCCGATCGAAAGCACCGCCAGTACGACGAGCGGAACGAGCATTGGCTGTGGAGATTCGTGCGCGTGGACGTGGTGCTCGTCGTATCGTGGCGTCCCGAAAAATGTCAGGAAGATCAGCCGGAACATGTAAAACGAGGTCAGCATCGCTGTCACCACGGCTACGAGCCACAGCGCCCAGTGGCCGTACGGGCTCGCGAACGACTCCCACAGAATCTCGTCTTTGCTGAAGAAGCCGGAAAAGCCCGGCGCGCCCGCGATCGCCAGCGTGGCCGCGAGCATGCACAAGAACGTCGCCCGGATCGGCCCTCGCAGCCCGCCCATGTTGCGCATATCCTGTTCCCCGCCCATCGCGTGAATCACGCTCCCTGCCGCAAGGAACAACAGCGCTTTGAAGAACGCGTGCGTCATCAAGTGGAAGATGCCCGCCGAGAACGCTCCCACCCCGCACGCCAGGAACATGTACCCGAGCTGGCTCACCGTC
>JASHRU010000278.1 GCA_030037225.1 Candidatus Acidiferrales bacterium
CTGCGCGGTATCCTGCGTATCGATGTCGTCGGGAGAGGCGACCACCTGCACCTGCTGGACCAGTTCCTCGGCGTGAGTGAGGGTAAACGTCACGTCGTTCGGGCCGGGCTCGAGAGTGAGCGTGCGTCCGGTGAGCAGAAAAAAGCCGGTCTTGCGGATTTCCACCTTGAAGTCGCCGGGCGGCAGATTCTTGAGCGCGAACCGGCCGGCTTCGTCCGTCTCCGCGTGGAAGGTTTGTCCGCCCGGGCCTTGGAGTTGGACCTGAGCGGACTTAACGGGCACGCCGTTCTCGTCCACGATCAGACCCACACAACTCGCAGTATCTCCCGCACGGGCGGCTCCACCAGCGAGCACGCAGAGAAGCGCCAGGGCTGCGGCAAGCGCGTGAGCTGGCTGTCTGCAACACCGTTCTGGCGGGTGCGGGTCCAAACCCTGATTTCCTTGCTCGAAGTGGAAACGAAGAGAATTTCCCGGGGCATTTTACTCCGGCGGGAATTTTGTGCACTGAATTCGACGGCTGCCCATCGCGCCGGTGTGAGCCGGGCCCGCCAGCGTGGCGGCACGGATGGCACGAATTAGCTGTGACCGCCGGCGAGCTCGCGGACAATCGAGCCGACGAAGTTTTTCGCGTCGCCGAACAGCATGAGCGTCCTGTCCATGTAATAGAGCGGGTTGTCGATTCCCGCGAATCCGGGGCTCATGCTGCGTTTGATGACCATCACGGTGCGGGCTTTGTCCACATCGAGGATGGGCATGCCGTAGATGGGACTCGAGGTGTCTGTGCGCGCCGCCGGATTGGTCACATCGTTTGCGCCGATGATGAGGGCGACGTCCGTCTGCGGCATGTCGGAGTTGATCTCGTCCATCTCCACCAGGCGCTCGTAGGGGATGTCCGCTTCCGCCAGCAGGACGTTCATGTGCCCCGGCATGCGTCCTGCCACCGGATGAATGCCGAACTTCACGTCCACGCCCCGCTTGGTGAGCGCGTCGTAGAGTTCGCGTACCTTGTGCTGCGCTTGGGCAACGGCCATTCCATATCCGGGCACGACCACCACGGAACTGGCCGCGGCGAGAATTCCCGCGGCTTCTTCCGGCGAGGCGCTGCGCACCGTCCGTTCCTCCACGGCGGCCGCTGCGCCGGCCTGCACCTGGCCGAAGGCACCGAACATTACATTGGTGAACGAGCGGTTCATGGCTTTGCACATGATCACGGAAAGGATGAAGCCGGAGGAGCCGTCGAGCGCGCCCGCCACCACCAGGACTTTGCTGTTCAGTACAAAGCCGAGCAGGGCGGCGGAAAATCCGGCATAGGAATTGAGTAGCGAGATCACCGTGGGCATGTCTGCGCCGCCGATGGGCGTAACCAGCAGCACGCCGAATACCAGCGCCACGGCGACCATGATGGGGAACAGCACCGTGTTCGCGGGATTGATTACCAGGGCGATGGCCAGCAGCAGAGCCGCGCTCAACACCGAAAGGCTCACAAAATTCTGGCCACGGTACACGATCGGGCGCTGCGGCAGGATTTCCTGGAGTTTTCCCGCAGCGATAAGGCTTCCCGTAAACGTCAGCGAGCCGATGATGACTTCCAGCCCGATCTCGGCCATGCCGAATCGCGTGACATTCGGCACGCCCACGTAATATTCGGCGATTCCGATTAGGGCGGCGGAGAGCGCGCCGAAAGCGTGGCTGAGCGCCGTCCGTTGCGGCACCGCGGTCATGTGGACCATGCCGAGCGGAATGCCGACCGCGGCGCCGATGATCAGCGTGGTGATGATCCACTTGTAGGCTACCAACTCGGGATTGCACAGCGTGGCGCCCACGGCGAGCGCGGCGGCGATCTCCCCCGCCAGCACTCCGTGGCGCGCGGAGACGGGCGAGCTGAGCCACTTGATGGCCAGGATAAAGAGCACCGTGGCGGCGATGTAGGCGAAATCGAGCAGTTGCTGGGTGGCTTCCGGCGTCATGGCTGTTTGGGTTTGCCCGCCTTGAACATGCGCAGCATGCGGTCGGTGATGAAGAATCCGCCCACCATGTTGCTGAACGAGGCCGCCACGGCAATCGCGCCCAGCACCGTCGCCAGCGGCGTCTCCTGCCGCCCGGCGATGATGATGGCCGCCACCACCACGATGGCGTCGAGCGCGTTGGTCAGCGACATCAAAGGCGTGTGCAGCAGCGGCGAGACCCGTTTGATCAGCTCGAACCCAACGAAACCGGCGAGGATGAACACATAGAGGTTGGAAAGGAAATCGGCAGGCACTCGTCCCCCCTTATTTCACCGCCGCGAGAGCCGGCAGTTTGAAAAATTCGCGCACGCGTTTGTTCACGATTTCTCCGTTCCGGGTCAGCAGCGTCTCCCGGATGATTTCGTCTTCGAGGTTCAGTTCCAGTTTTCCGCCGTGGACCAGGTGGGCCAGAAAAGCGCTGACGTTGCGCGCGTAGAGCTGGCTGGCGTGATGGGGAAGCGCGCTGGCCATGTTGAACCAGCCCACGATGGAGACGCCGTTCACCACCACCTTTTCGCCAGGCTGCGTCAACTCGCAATTTCCACCCCGCTCGGCGGCCAGGTCCACGATTACGGAACCCGGCGCCATTTTCTCGACCATCTCTTTGGTCACCAGCACCGGCGACTTTTTTCCGGGCACGACGGCCGCGGTGATCACCACATCGCTCTCGGCCACCACGCGGCCGAGCAGTTCGCGCTGCTTCTGATAGAAGGTGTCGTCTTGCGCGCGCGCGTAACCGCGGGCGTCTTCCGCGTCTTTCGCCTCGATGGGAAGCTCCACGAACCGCCCCCCCAGACTTTCCACTTGTTCCTTGGCCGCCGGCCGCAGATCGTAGGCGGAGGTGACCGCGCCCAGCCGCCGCGCCGTGGCAATGGCCTGCAATCCGGCCACGCCCGCGCCGATCACCAGCACGCGCGCCGGCGTTATGGTGCCCGCCGCCGTGGTCAGCATGGGCAGCATGCGCGGTAGCAGGTCGGCGGAAATCAGCACGGCCTTGTAGCCGCACAGCGTGGCCATGGACGAGAGCGCATCCATGCTCTGCGCGCGCGTCGTGCGCGGCATTAATTCAATCGAGAGCGCGGTGACTCCGGCCGTGGCGATATCGCTCACCGTGGTCAGGTCGCCCAGCGGACGCAAAAATCCGATGAGCACGTGGCCTTTGCGGTAGAGCGGCAGATCCGCCTTGCCGGTTTTGTCATTCGAGCCGTAGCAGAGCACCTGGACGATGATGTCCGCGGCGCCGAATACGGCGGCGCGATCCGGCACCAGCTTGGCGCCCTTGGCCCCGTATTCCGCGTCGGCGAAACCCGACTCAACGCCCGCGCCCGCTTCCACCACCACCTCCAGTCCGTTTTTGGCCAGATTGGGAATCATCAGAGGCACTAGGGCCACGCGGCGCTCGCCGGGAAAACTCTCTTTGGGCACACCCACAATCATGGATTCGAAATCCTTTTCCCCTCGATTTCCGCCGCGTGGCTTTGAAAAGGGAGCGCGCAGATCGTCAAAGAAGGTGCGACGCTGTCTCGAGGCGGCAAAGCGCCCGTATTCTACCCTCAACACCAAAAACTTTCAGCGGAGAACGCCTGTGCAAGAGTCGCGTTTGACTTGCCGACTCACGCGGCCTAACATGGCCGCCGTTTTTTGGCGGACGCGCGATGGGCGACCGCTCGAGCGAGGCCCCGACTCGCCCGGCCCGCATGGCCTGGGCATCGATACTATGGAACCACTTCAAATTTCGATGCGGCGCGTCGACGATGTGACGATTCTCGATGTGGGAGGACGCCTGGTCCTGGGTGAAGCGACCGAATCGTTGGGCAACGTCCTTCAGGAATCGATTGGCAAGGGCGCTCGCAAAATCCTGTTGAACATGCAGTGGGTCACCCAGGTGGACACCACCGGAATCAGCACCATCGTGCGCGCGTTCGTCGGCCTGCAGCGCGCCGGCGGGAAGCTTGGCCTTTTCCGGGTTTCCGAACGCGTTCGGCAGATCCTGGATCTCACCCGCCTGCTCAATGTAATTCCCAGTTTTGCCGACGAGGGCGAAGCACTCTCGAAAGTCGGCTGAGTGCGGCGGTGCGCCGCCCCTGGTT
>JASHRU010000279.1 GCA_030037225.1 Candidatus Acidiferrales bacterium
GCTTTGGCGAGGCCGGAGAGCATGGCGGCGGAGATCGTGGCGCCGGAGCGGGAAAATCCGCGGAATGGCAGGCAGAGGCCTTGAACGGCCCCGATGATGCCGGCCTGAGTGTAGTTCAGGTCGCCGGCGTCGGAGGCACGCTCTTCGAGCAATCCGGCGACGAGAATGAGAATGCCGGCGGCGGCGAGGGCGGGCGCGATGATTTCCAGGTGGCTGAACAAATCCTCGATTTCGGCGTGAGGGGAGCCGGCGAAAAGGGTCTTTTCGATGAGCTTCATCAGCGCAAGGCCGATGATGCCGGTGAGGGCCGTCGCCAGAATAATGAGGGCGGCGGCGCGCTTGAAGGCAGCGGCGCTCGCAAAGTAAGTGTCACGCCAGTCTTTCCAGAAATAGACGATGACGGCGAACATGGTGCCCGTGTGCAGCATGACGAGGAGCAGCGTCATGGCAGGCGAGGAGGGATCGAGGCCGAGGAGCTTTTCCACGATGATGACATGAGCGGAGCTGGAGATAGGAAGAAGCTCGGCAAGGCCCTGGATGATGGCGAGAATGGCGATTTTGAGCAGCGGCACGGAGGAATTATAGAGGCAGGAGAGAGACAAATGGGCGAAGAGATTTTTGAAATCTATGATTTTGGGAGGCAGAGAGTAAACGCGGAGGCACAGCGAACGCGGAGTGGCGCTGGAAGAGGACAAGACGCCGGCTACACGGGACGTTACTTGGAAACACTGAGAGGGAAGAAAGCGGTTGTCTGGAGCGGGACGTCTGCTATGTTGGAGGGGCTGCTCTCGATCCTCCAACGTGCAGCCGCGCGACAGCGCCCGCGCGGCGTTTGACGGGAGCGGCCTTCCTTCCCCACGAAAGGGAGTTCTCTGTGCGCTTCTTCACGCCTTCCGGCAACCGCCGGCTGAATGAACTGGTGGGTTTTGTGTGCCTAGCCGCCAGCGCCATCCTGCTGCTGAGCCTCGTTTCGTACAGTCCCATGGATGATTCGTTCAACGTGACCGGGCCCGCGGTGAGCGGAGCGTCAACGGGCGCTGCGGCGCGGAATTGGATCGGGCCGTTCGGGGCACATGTCTCCGATCTGCTGTTTCAGGGATTTGGTTTGGCAGCCTTGCTGCTGCCTCTGGGACTGGGAGTGTTCGGCGTGCGCTGGTTCCGCAGCAGGCCGATTCCCTCCCCTGGAGTGAAGACATTCGGGTTTGCCCTGTTGGTGCTGGCAACAGCGGCGCTGTGCGCCGAGATGGGGGCGCCGTCCGTTCAAAAATTGATTCCGGCCGGTGGACTTGCGGGAACGCTCTTGGCGCAGGGGCTGCGAGGCGCGTTCAATCCGATGGGAGCCAATCTGGTGGCGGGATCGGGGCTGATTGTGGCGCTGTTCCTGACCACGCGATTCTCATTTTCGGGAGTGGCGGCGTGGATCGGCCGACCGATGGCGGGGTGGCAGCCGTTTGCGCGATTGGCGGCGAAATGGGCGGCATGGCGCGCGGCGCGCGAAGAGGAGCGGCAGCGGAAGAGGCTGGCGAAAGTGCGGATTAATGGAAGGCCTCCGATTGTTGCGAAGGACGACGGAAAGGGCGCGGGAAAAACGACCCCGGCACAGACCGCGCTGCCGATTGAGGAACGGCCGGGGCCAAACCAAATCTTGCTGAAAGAGCTGGAAACGAAGACAGCGATCGCACAGGCCGCGGCGGCGGGGGCCGCAGCAGGAACTGGCAGCGCATCGGCGAAAATTGCGGCGATAACGCGCGCCGCAGAACGGCGCAGCGGGCCGGCCGTGGTAGTGCCGCCGATCGCACCACCAATGCCAACGGCCGTGACGGAGAAAGCGGCGCCGCAGCCGAGGATTGCGAAATCTGCGGCGGGCTACCGGCTGCCATCGGCCGAGCTGCTGCGGAAGCCGGCGCGGTCGGAACAAATGGATGAAGGCGATTTGAAGGAGCGCGCACGGGCGATTGAAGCGAAATGCCGCGAGTTCGACGTGGGCGGACACATTACACAGATCAATCCGGGGCCGGTCGTGACGACATTCGAGTTCAAACCGGAGGCCGGAATCAAATACTCGCGGATCACGGGGCTCGCGGATGATTTGTGCCTGGCGCTGCAGGCGGAATCGATTTTGATCGAACGAATCCCGGGAAAATCGACGGTAGGAATTGAAGCGCCGAACCCGCACCGCGAGACCATCGCACTGCGCGAAGTGGTGGAATGCCCGGACTTCGTGAACTCGCCTTCGAAGCTGACACTTTCGATGGGAAAAGACCTGATCGGGCGGCTGCGGGTGACGAATCTGGCGGAGATGCCGCACCTGCTGATCGCGGGATCGACGGGAACCGGAAAGAGCGTGTTTCTGAACGCGCTAATCGTCTCCATGCTGTATAAAGCGACACCGGATGAGCTGAAACTGGTGCTGGTGGACCCGAAACGTCTGGAGCTGGGACTCTACGAGGCGATCCCGCACCTGCTGGCGCCGGTGGTAACGGACCCGAAGGTGGCGTCGAACGTGCTGCGAAACGCCACACGGGAAATGGAACGGCGGCTGAAGCTGCTGGCGCAGCGTGGTGTGCGAAACATCGACCAATACAACCGGCAGTTCCAGAAGCAGGAGTCGCTCTCGCTGTTCGACAACCTGGATGGCGAAGAGCACAAACCGTTGCCGTACATCGTGATCGTGATAGACGAGTTGGCCGACCTGATGATGGTGGATACGAACAACGTGGAGGAATCCATCACTCGGCTGGCGCAGATGGCGCGGGCAGTGGGGATTCATTTGATCCTGGCGACGCAGAGGCCGTCGGTGGACGTGATTACGGGATTGATCAAAGCGAATTTCCCGGCGCGCATTTCGTTCCGAGTGGCGGGAAAGGTGGATTCGCGGACGATTCTGGATTCGAATGGTGCAGAGGCGCTCTTGGGACGCGGCGACATGCTCTATCTGCCGGCGGGCTCCTCGCGACTGCATCGTATCCACGGGCCGCTGGTGACGGAAGACGAAATCACCTCGGTGTGCGATTTCTGGAGGGAGCAGGCGCAGGCGGTGTACAACGAGGAACTGCTTCGGCCACCGAAAGAGGATGGCGAAGACGAGAGCGATGGGGAAGGCGGGTCCGCAGGGACATCGCGCGAGACGGAGGATGACGGCGAGGATGTGGATGACGACCTCTACCAGGATGCGGTGCGCGTGGTACTGGAGGCGGGACGGGCTTCGACGTCAACTTTGCAGCGGAGATTGCGGATCGGATATGGGCGAGCCGCGCGGCTGATTGATTTGATGGAGAAGGACGGAATTGTGGGTCCCGCGGACGGGACGCGGCCACGCGAAGTATTGAAAAAGAAAGACTGGATGAGGGAGTTCGACGAGTCAGTGCACTAGCTCCACGCGGGAACAAGGCAAAAACTAGGGATCGCGGTTAGTTCCGGTTACGCGGTGCGGACAAGGGGCACGATCCGCCGCGGCGGACCGTGTTCCTGCGTGCGTGTATAATGCTTGGACGCCCGGTGCCGGGGTAGCTCAGTGGTAGAGCGCGGCCCTGAAAAGGCCGGCGTGGGCGGTTCGATTCCGTCCCCCGGCACCATCCTAAACTGCAGGAACCTTCATTCAGAAATTGACTCGGGTCCTTCTGCTCCACAGCGACTTCGCCTTGGATCATTACGTGTGGGCGGTTCCGTTCTGGGCATGCTTCGCGCTCCGCCAGGGCCGGTTTGGCGAGCTCGTTTTGCAACGACAGATCAAAATTCTACGCTTTCCTCCCTCGCCCGACGATGAGTTTTGCTTAGTTTCCGGAGGCATCTAAAGAAGCTAGTGCGCGTAAACATTTTGCGTTCGTGTTTGACCGCGCGCTCGCAAGGTGTGCGGGCTAATGTTTCGCCGCCTGCCGCAGCAGTCCGACCACCTCTGTGAAGTTGTTGGCTTCGGCAATCGTGAGCGGTGTCCACTGCTTGCTTGAGACGCCGGCCTTTATCTCGGCGTTAGGGTCAGCACCCTTCGCCAAAAGAATTCTTACTGTCTCAACATCGCCGTGCTGGGCGGCCTTTAATAGCGGTGTTGCGCCGTTGTTGTCCCTGGCGTCAACCTCTGCGCCATTATCCAGCAGCAGCTTGACCACCTCGGATTGCCAATTGCTGGATGCATATGACAATGCAGTGCAATCCCAATTATCCCTCGCATCCGTCTTCGCGCCCTTTTCCAGGAGCGCTTTTACTACCTCAAAATAGCCGTGCGTTCTGTTTGCAATGGGGACGCGCGTGCCTCCCAGAGGCTCAACCCCGCCGTTGCGGACGATGAAATCGTAGTCGGCCTTGACTTTCGTCGCACCTATGAGCGGCGTATTCGACCAGTGGATACCGCTATATGAGGCCTGGACATTAACGTCAGCTCCTTTTGCCAACAGTAGTTTCACCACCTCAAGTTGCCCGTTCTCAGCAGCGAGCAAGAGCGGGGTTCCACCTGCGGTGGTTTTGGCATCTACCGTCGCACCCTTCGCCAGGAGCATCTTGACTACGTCAACCATCCCATGCCCGGAGGCCTCGTAGAGGGCGGTAATTCCGCTGCCGGCGGGCGTATTAGCAGCCGCACCTTTTTCCAGCAGCAACTTTGCGGCTTCAGGCTTTGCAAAGTGAGTGGCGTAGATGAGTGGCGTTACGCCGTCATCGTCCTGGGTATTAACCAAGGAAGGATCGGCCTGGAGAAGAGATCTGATCTTCGCCAAATCCCCCGTTTTCGCGGCATCATGAATCGGGCCACAGAAGGCCGGTCGGCTCCAGGCGGACGCCGTTAACAACAGCAGCGCAGCGGCGGTGGGGGTGGAGGCTCTGAAATTGCGTCTTGGGTTTGAGAAATACCGAATGCTCATGGTTGTCACCTCGGCGAGGACCACGGCCGGACAGCGTCTGGCGCGGAGTATACACCCTGGTTCCGTTGACCGGTGGGCCGAGGGAGGACTAGTACGTGCTGTGCTCCAAAGCCGAAGCGCAAACCTCTCCTGGACAATGCCATTCTCATGCTGGAAGAGAAACCTCAAACTCCACTCTACGCGCTATGCTACTCCCGCCCCCGGCACCATCCATGCGCAGCAGCTTTTCGCCGAATCGTTCAAGCGATCCCGTCGCGTTATGAGTCCACATCCCCGTATCCTCAATCAGTGAAAGCGTGAAGTTCCCGGACCGCGCCGCGAGAAGCCCGCAACCTATGTGAACGTCAGTAGGCTTGGAGAGCAGCCTGTGAAGGTCTGCAAGGCGTGAAACGGCAAACGTCCGCAGTTCGTCCAGCTTCTCTCGCAGCGAACCCGGCCCCGGCTCAACCAAGCGATTCGTAATCTCCCGAACTTTCTTCTCTCGTTCAGCAATAGCTTCGGTGAGGTTCGAACCACATTTCCCTGTCGCAATCGCTTCCACTAGTCGCGCGATTTCCGTCTCATGCTGGTATTTCTCTTCGCGCAGTCGAGCTAGCTCCGAGTCAAGGTCTTTGTGCCTAGCCCGAGTTGTTGTACCAGTTCGAGTGAGAGAGTCTACATCACAGCCTCTGACGCTCCTTGCGTTACTTCGACTGCACCCATTCCTTGTTCACCAGCCCGCGCACCGACAGGATGATGCCGAAGCCCCCCAGCATGCCGAGCATGAAGAGCGTAAAAAGGAAGAAAAAGGTGCCGGGTTTGGTCATGTTAACCATTCCAGCCGCCCTCAGGTGGATGGCAGGCATGGCCGCCGCAGCGATCCCTACGACGAGTGTACTGATGTACCCCGATCGCCGCTCCGCCAGCACCAAAGTTCCGTATAGCAAGACGGCCAGGACGGCCAGGAAGATGAGGGTTATGGGCCCTGCCGTGTCCACGCCGCGGACGATGTCATCTGTCACGTGAAGAATTAGCAAGACGATCGAAAGCAAAGAGGTGATGGTCAAGATGATGCTGCGTTTCATCTGATTCACTCCCAATCGTGACGCGATAGCGCTCTTGCTGGCTGCAATCTCTTAATTGGCCCTGGGAGCCTTCGTTCGCGCGGATGATACCACCCAGGGATTCTCGCGAAGTGTGCTGAGTTTCTCTTTCAAGCGAACCAACCTATCCTTCCTTGGAGGTTGGCTCTAGCCATGACTCGACTGTCGCGCCGGCATTTGATCGCCCGAGCCTATCCACTCTAGCTCTGCGGGCCAATGCGATACTCATGCCGAAAGCGACACCTCAAACTGGACTCTACGCGTGGAGCTATTCCCGCCCCCGCACCATCCCCTCCAACTCAGCCGCTGATTTGTCGAGCACGGCATGCCGTGCCCCTACTAGGAAGGAATACGCCGTGATGGTGGCGTAGCGGGCGTCAGAGTTATTTCTTCAGTTCAGCGGGCCAATTCGTCAGCAAGGTAATGGTGGTGGTTTTTGTGCGGTCTCCGGTGAGCACCGCGAAACGCTGGCCATCGGCGCTCACGTCGTACAACGGCAAGGTGCGATCCGGAAGGTTGGGAAAATCCAGTTGAAATAGGGGGCGGATGGAGTCCACGCCAAAAGCGGGCTGGGTATGAATCTGAGCTGCCATCAACCGGTTGCTCATGGAAACGTAGAAAATCTCGTTCCCCGCAAAACGAGCCAGCCATCCTCCGGTTGTGGACACCTGGACTTTTGATCCTGCACCGGGAAACGGCACCACGTACACTTCCGGCCGTCCGGTCTCGTAGGAGAAAAAAGTAATCCAGCGTCCATCGGGAGAGAATCTTCCTTCGTATTCACTGGCCGCCAAGCCGGCCGTCGCCGGAGGCCGGAACGGGGGCCCTCCTCCGAACGGCAAAACCCAATTCGAGAAAAATCCCTGCGCCGTGCTCAGGTGCATGGACAAAAATTTTCCGTCTCGCGACCAATCTATCGGAATCCCGAAGGCGGCTTTGTCGTTCGTATAGATGGTCTTTTCGGGCTGGCTGGCATCGAGCGACCGGCGGCGGATCGACCAGTTGCCCCCGCCAAAGATCAAGTAAGCGTACGCGAGTTCCTTGCTATCGGGCGACCAAGTGGGACTGACGTTCTGAGGTCCGAAGGTGATGCGGGCAGGGTGGCCTCCGGCCACGGGATAAACCCACACATCTTCAGTTTTCGATTTCTGGTCGACAACAGAGATGGCAATCGATTTTCCATCGGGAGAAAATCGCGGCCAGCCATAATAGGCGAGCGGGCCCGGCGTGGCTACGACGTTGCCACTGCGATCGAAGACCTTGAGTTCCGATTCGGGAGAACTCTCGTGATATGCCAGCACGCCATTCGTCGAAACCGAAAAATATCGCGCGTTCCCCAAGGTCTGTGGTTCACCTGAGACTTTCCACGCGCGGGTGTCGAACTTCTGGGCCAGCAGGAGGCCTTCCCGGGAAAAGAGCAGGCGGTCGGAAGCAAATTGCGGTGCCTGGCCCAAGGCCACAGGCAGTCCATCCTGTTCGGGTTTGCCGAGTTCCCCCGCTCTGATTTCGGGAGGGGCATCGAACCGGTTCACGGCGTAAAGAAAATGTTTGCCGTCGGGCAGGAAATAGGGCTCGTCGTGTGAAAGCTCGGTGCCCTTGAGTTTCGTGACCGTAGAAACCTGCCCGCCCAGCGCACTTACCCTGTAAATCGGCCCGGATCGCTCTTTGCAGAACAGGATCGTGCCATCCGCGTTCCAGGTCCCGCCGCCGCTCTCGTTTGCCATGCCGTCGGCCAAAACCTGGGGAGGACCTCCCGCGATGCTGATCTTTTTCAGCCTTCCGTCGGCGGCGAACGCCAGCGACTGCCCGTCGAACGACCAGAAGGGCTTGCTGACATCTTCCGTTCCGTCGAGCACCGTGGCCTGCTGCGCATCGAGCGGACGCAGCCACAACTTGGTGACGCCCTGTTCGTCCACGGCGGTGAATGCGAGCGTCTTTCCGTCGGGTGAAACGACGACCGGGCCAATCTCCAAGCCGGACATGGGAAACGAAGTGCCCGGCGGCGGGGGGATGTAAGAGCGCACGGAAGACGCAACTGGAACGCCTGGGGTCAGGAAATGGCCGGCCGCGGCGCCGACGAGCAGCAGGGCTATGCCCATCAGCGCCAATCCGACTCTCTGCAAGCCCGAACCCTGTAGCGGCACCGGAGCGGAGGATGAGGCGAGAGAAATGCCCTTCAATTGCAGCCGCAAATCGTGCGCGGATTGGAACCGTTCTTCGCGTTCCTTTGCCAAGCACGTTGTCACCAGATTATCGAGCCCTGCGGGACTGAGCGGCTTTATCTTGCTGATGGCTTCCGGCTCTTTTTCGAGAATCGCCGAGGCGACGCTGATCTGGTTCTTTCCCTCAAAGGCGCGCTTGCCCGTGGCCATCTCATAAAGCACGGCGCCGAAGGCGAAGATATCGGACCGCGCATCGGCATCTTTGCCCTGGATCTGCTCGGGAGACATGTACTGGATCGTGCCCACCACGCTCCCCGCAGTCGTCAGAGGGCTCATCGGACTGGCGCCGGCGCTCATCGTCTGGGCCGCCGACAGCAGCGGCGCCGACGCGCCGCCCGGCGCGGCCGGCGTGGGCTTAGCGAGACCGAAGTCCATCAGCTTTGCGCCGGATTTCGTCAGCATGATGTTTCCCGGCTTCAGATCGCGGTGCACAATTCCGGCCGCGTGCGCCGTCTCGAGCGCGGCGGCGAGCTCCATCCCAATCTTCAACAGCTCCGGAAGCGCCGTGGGCCCTTTCCGCAGCCGGTCGGCCAGCGTCTCGCCGTCCAGGAACTCCATCACAAGAAAGTGGGTGCCCTCATGCGAGCCGATGTCATAGAGCTGGCAGATATGCGGGTGATTCAAAGAAGAGATCGCCCGCGCCTCGCGCTCGAAGCGCTGCTTGAACTCGGAATGGTCAGAAAGATGAGCGGGCAGTATTTTGATCGCAACCGAGCGGTCCAGACGCGTGTCCCTGGCGCGGTACACCTCGCCCATTCCACCGGCACCAAGCGCCGACTGAATTTCGTACGGTCCCAGTTTGGTGCCAGGGTTCAATGGCATGCCGGGGCGGCATTATAGACGAAACCTTTCCATGAAAGCGCATCGCGGCAGGCAGGCGATTCGTGCATAATCTCACCGCTCATTTTCACAAGGGTGGGCTCCATGAGAACAACTTTCGGCCGCAGGCTTGGCACCACTGCCGTTGCCTTGGCACTCGCGATCACCACCATGCACGCGCAACAAGGCGCACCGCTATCGCCTGAACAGCGCGAGCAGCGGACACAGACAGAAAAGCAGCTCGAGTCGCTGGCCATTATCGAGCGCAAGGTGATGGTCCCGATGCGCGACGGCGTGCGCCTGGCGACGGATATCTATCGGCCGAAAAACGCCGCTGGCCCGGTTCCGATCATCTTTGTACGCACGCCCTACAATTTCAATTTCTGGGATGTGCCCAACGGCGTCCCGGCCGACATGAACACCATTCTCACGGCCATCAAACGCGGCTACGCGTACGTGATTCAAAACGAGCGCGGCCACTTTTTTTCCGAAGGCAATTACGACATCCTCGGCGCGCCGCGCACCGACGGCTACGACACGATTGACTGGCTTTCCAAGCAGACTTGGACAAACGGGAAAATCGGCACCACCGGCTGCTCTTCGACTGCCGAATACCAAATGGGAATTGCCGCATACGGGCAGGCCGCTTACGCCGCCATGAACATCCAAAGTTTTGGCGCGGGCGTCGGACGGGTCGGGCCCTACTATGAACAAGGAAACTGGTATCGCGGCGGCGCCGTGCAAATGCTCTTTATCCCCTGGCTCTACGGCGAACAAAACCAGGTCCGCCCGATGTTCCCGTCCAACACCTCGCAGGAGGACCGCATCCGGGCTGCGAAAGCGTTTGACCTTGCGCAGCAGCTTCCGCCGGTGGACTGGTCAAAAGCGCTCTGGCACCTCCCTGAGCAGGACATCCTGAAAGCGGTGGACGCGCCGCACGGCATTTACGCCGACGCAATGCCTGTGGACACGGGAGGCCGCATGATTCAGCGCACGCCCAACGATCCGGCCTGGTACAAGGGCGGCCTCTATCACGACGACATGCCGCTCAATCTTCCGGGCCTCTGGTACATGACTTGGTACGACGTGTCCGTGGGCCCTAATCTGGCCCTATACAATCACGTGCGCAAGACGGCCAAAGCTGAAATCGCGGATGAGCAGTGGGCCATCATCGCTCCCGTCACCCACTGCGCCTATACCCGCGCCACCGAAGAGACCATGGTCGGAGAACGAAGCATGGGCGACGCGCGCCTCGACTATCAGGAAATCATGTACGGTTTCTTTGACCGCTTCCTAAAAGGCGAGAAAAGCCCGCGGCTCGAGGCGCTGCCCAAGGTCACCTACTTCACCATGGGGCTGAACAAATGGCAGTCCGCTGATAGCTGGCCTCCCGCAGGCGCAAAACAAGTCACTTTTTATTTAGCCAGCGCGGGCCATTCGAACTCTCTCTATGGCGACGGCACGCTCGCCACTTCGCCTCCCGACGCTGACAAGCCCGACTCCTTCACTTATGACCCGCTCAATCCCGTCCCATCGTATGGCGGCAACGTGTGCTGCACCGGCACCGCGGTCCAGGCCGGCGCCTTCGATCAGCGCAAAATGGAAGTCCGAGACGACATCCTGGTCTACACCTCGGAACCATTCAAAGAAGGCACCGAACTCACCGGCCCCATCGAGCCCACGCTCTACGTTTCCTCCGACGCCAGAGACACCGATTTCACCGTCAAAGTGCTCGACGTGTATCCCGACGGCCGCGCTTACAACCTCGACGAATCGATCCAGCGTCTGAGGTACCGCGACGGCTACGACAAGCCGCTGGTGTGGATGGAAAACGGCAAGGTGTACAAGGTCGCTCTCCAACCGCTCGTGACCAGCAACTACTTCGAAGCCGGGCATTCCCTGCGCGTTGAAATTTCCAGCAGCAATTTCCCCCGCTTCGACCGCAACCTCAACACCGGCGGCAACAACTACGACGAGGACAAGCCCGTCACGGCACACAATTCCGTCCACCACTCGAAACAGTATCCTTCCCAAATCACGGTGAGCGTGGTGAGACACTAGGCCGGATCCGCTCAGAATCCGCCAGCGAACGAGGATGGCACGGGGGAGGATTACACCCTGTCCTTTGGGACAGGGCAGCGACGGTACCACCGTACCATTCAGGTTTGTCAGGTGGATCCCTACACTCAGTGAAGGCCTGACGGGGGCCCGACCCAGACGCGTGTTCCCCGGCGGGGCAATCCAATCATGGGACTAATCGCTTTGACCGTATTGATGCAGTCGGGCCTCCCGGAAGTATCCCAGATGATGAATCCAGAAGTCATGCTGGTAACCAGCGTGGCGGTGGCGTGTTTGGGTCTGACCGTAATGATGCTAAAGCGTCCACGGACGGAACATCTTTCGAGCGAAAGCGCGCCGGAAAACGAGATAGCGGCGGCCAAGGGCGAACCGAACTCGACGCCGATGAAACAGGTGACCGAGTGCGAAGCACTTGCCGCGAGTCAGGCGGTGATGAACAACTCCCCCGCCCCTTCCATCCCGGCAGCGACCGAATCTTCCGATAGTGAACCGATGGCCGACTGGGGGACGAAGCAAAGTAGCAGATTGGATGGCGCAGCCTTGGAGAGCGATCCCGAAAGCGCAGCGACGGACGTGAAATCGAGCGAGACGATAGTGGCGGGCCCCGGAACGGATTCGGGGCCGCACGGTGCGAACGCGCTGATCGCGAAAGTGACGAGCTTGCTGCCGCCGGGAGTCGTCCGGGAACGAGGCGAAGAGCAATCGCTGATGAAACCGGCACGCGCCGCCGGAAGCTTCCAGCCCGCGGCACGATTCTCGCGGTCACAACAGGCTTTTCTACGCATTCCCATAATCTTGACCGGACGGAACGAGTCGGGGCAGGAGTTCCGCGAGGAAACCTGTACCCAGATCCTGCTGCCACAGGGGGCGGTAATTCCCATGCGGCAGAAGGTGCAGGCGGGCGAGCGGCTGATGCTCACGAACCTGGCGCGGCAGAAGGATGTGGAGTGCGACGTGTTCGGCGTACAGCCGGGTCCGGACGGAAAAATTCTGGTCGAGGTGGAATTTCCCGAGCCCCAAAAGAGCATGTGGCCAGTGAGCTTTCCGGCCTGGGCGGGGAGCGGCTCTCGACACGCGGGCGCCGGCAAAGCACAGCGCGATCCCGCGGAATCCGGCACGCCCGCGTTGAACAGCTCTGGAACATGAGGCCACTAGGGGAATGAGCGCCGGGCTAAAGAGACCCACGATGAGTCCGGCGCCAGCCCAGCGCCGGCGGCGGTTCACGCTTTCTCAAGAAAAACAGAGCTTGGAAGAGTCCTGCCGGAGAGCGTACGCCTTCGCGGCGAAATATCCCCGGCTGTATCGCCTGCGGGTGTGCCTAGCGATGGCGAACGCGTGCCTAAGGCCGATCTTCTCTCTGGCATTTCTGGTGGGTGTGACAGCCGGGTTTCCCTGGGCACTGCGCGAGGGCGAGGTTCTCCGCCCGATCTATGCCGAACCCGTACTGCGATGGACGCTCGAAGGACTGGTATACGCGACGGTGGTTCCGGCGCTGGCCGTCTATGCGTGCGCATTGGCGCGCGGCCTGAGCCTGCGATTGCCGGATGCGGGCGGAAGGCGGCTGGAAGAATCTCAGGCGCCGCGGCTCCGGAGAATGCTCGCGGAAATGTCGCAGAGCCTGGACGCGCTTGCGGTGGAGGAAGTGCGCATTTCACCGGAGCGAACCCTTGAAATCCGGCACGAACCGTGCAGCGGGCTCGGCATTTTGGGACGAAGCCGAACGATTCTGGTCGTGGGACTGCCGCTGGCCGAAGAGCTTTCGCCGCAGCAATTCCGCGCGATGGTGGCGCACGAACTGGGGCATTTGGGGACGCATAAACGGCGATTTGGCGGACGCGCGCTGGGAATGCGCGCGCGGCTGGCGGTGCTGCGACAGGCAGCCGAGGCGAATGCGCTCGAGCGGGGATTTTGGTCGCGGTTGCCGGATGAAAGCCTGGTGGACACGCTGCACAGAACTGTCCGGCGGCTGACGCCGGTAATGTTTCCGGCGGTGCGCCAGCACGAAGCGGAGGCGGACGCAATCGCCGCGGCGATCGCCGGGCGGGAGTACGCGGCGTCTGCGCTGTTGCGGCAACGGATTGCGGGACACGCAGTGGATCATCAATTCCAGGAAATGTGCTTGCGGGCGGCAGAAGTCTCGGCGGAAGTGCCGGCGGACTTGCTGGAACGGCGAGCTGTGGCGGCGCGCGGCGCGTTCACAGAAGCGCAGGTGAGCGCATGGCTGAGCGCAGAACTGGAGATGAAGGACAATCTGACGGATTCGCATCCCCCGCTGTGGGACCGGCTAAGGTTGCTGGGATTCCGGGTGGAAAACATCGCGGACTTCCGCGAACTGCTGGAACAGGTTCAGCCGCAACGGGAACTGGGGGAAACGGCGGCGCGATTTTTCCTGGGCGATGTTGCGGGGCGTGTGCGGGATGAATTCTTCCGCGACTGGGCGGCGCAACAGACAGGAAACTGGCGGAAACGGTTTGCGGTGTACGAATCTCTGCGGATCAGAGCGGCCGAATGGGAGAACGGCACGGCAGCAATGGAAGCCGAACCCGGAGCACTGTGGCAAGCGGCTGTAGCTGTGGGCAACACGAAGAGCTGGAGAGCTGCCCTGCCGCTGGCAGAGCGGATCCTGGCGATTGCTCCGGAGCACGCCGACGCGAATCTGCTCAAGGCGCAGTTGTTGCTGGAAGAAGGAAACCCTGCGGGAATCGAGGCGCTCGAGCGGGCTATGAAGAGCGACGCCCGGATGGTTACCCTCGCGTGCACGCTCGCGTCTCGATTCCTTGAGAGACGGGGCGAGCAAGAGACGGCAGCGAGCTATCAAAATCGATGCGAGGAACACCACAAGCGGGAACAAGAGAGTGCACGAGAACGCAGCCAGGTGCGTGCCAAAGACATGTTCCTGCCACCAAACTGTCCGCCGGCCACCACAAGGGCCCTGCTGGGTGCCGTGGAGCTACATGCGCCGCACATTCGCACCGCGTACCTGATGCGGAAGCAGGGGCAGGATGGGAAAGCGCAGCACGTGTTAGGCCTGGAACGGAGAAGCCTGCCCTTTGAAAATACGGCGCTTGCAAACCGGCTGCTGCTGGAACGGATTATGCGGTCGCCGAACATGCCTGCGGATGTGCTGGTCTGCGTGGTGACGCGTGCGAACCGCGCGCTTGTGGCGAAATGGAAGGGCACGCCGCAATCGGTCCTGTATCCGCACGCCTCGGCGGTCAGCGCTGAGGCGATGGGCACTCAGCCCGGCTCGGCGAATCTTCTCCGCCAGCCGCCAGCCTCATTGCCGGCACAGAGCTCGCCAGCGGCCGCGAAGTGAGTCCGTAGGGCCGCAACGGCTATCTTTGAACCTACAGTCAAATATTCCGGAGCACCTGGATCGGTTCTGCCAGCCCCTATCCCGGACAGGTGGCGTATGACTGGTGACTGGATGGAATTGACCGGTCCCCAGTGACAGGCGAATTCACGCCTGCTCCAGCCCGATCCCACCAATCACCAGTCACGCGCCACCCTCGTGCACGCGACACCTCTCCGGGGCTTCCCTTCTGAGACGTGTTGCCAAGAACAATTGTTACTCGTAGCGCAGGGCCACCATGGGATCGACGCGCATGGCACGGCGCGCCGGGACGAGACATGCAAGGAGCGCGACAGCAGAGAGCAGGACGGCGACGCCGACGTAGGTGGGCGGGTCGTAGGGCCGCACTCCGACGAGCAGCGAGGCAAGCAGCCGAGAGAATCCGAGAGCCCCCGCGACGCCAAGGAACGTACCGACCAGGACGACGCCAAAGCCGCCACGCAGGACCATGGCAAGGATGTCGCGGGGAGAAGCGCCGAGAGCCATGCGGAGGCCGATCTCGTGGGTACGCTGGCTGGCAACGTGATTGACCACGCCATAGACGCCCACGACGGCGAGGATGAGACCGAGGACGCCGAGAGTGCCCGCGATCCAGGCTCCGAGCTTGTAAAAGAGGAAGCCGTTGGCGCCGGCAAGGGATTCGTCCATTGTCTGGACGTCGGAGACAGGCAGATTTGCGTCGAGATCGCGGACAGCCTTTTCGATCATGGGCGCGAGCGTGGACGGGGGCAGCGAAGAGCGGACCTGTAGCGCCCGCACTGCCGTGTAGTGCTGTTCGATAGGAACCAGAAAGAACGGGAAAGGATCGTCGGAAACGCCGTCGAATTTGATGTTTCGGATGACGCCAACCACCTCCAGGAAGGGGCCATCCACACCCTTGGTGCTGAAGCGTTTTCCGATGGGGTCCTGGCCGGGCCAAAGAGTGGCTGCCATCTTCTCGTTGATTATGGCGACGGGAGAGGCATGCTCGGAATCCTGGGCGGAGAAAGAGCGGCCTTTGAGGATTCCGATGCGCATGAAATCGAGATAGTTGGGGTCAACGCAGTTGAACGCGGCGGCGTGCTTCTGATCGTTGGGGCCGGCGGCCTGGCCAGAGAGCGTGATGTTGGCGGCGGCGCCTTCGTAACCCATGGGGACGGTGAAGGCCTCCGTAACCGCGTCAACGCCGGGAAGCGCGGCCGATCGGCGTTCGAGTTCGCGATAGAAGGCGCGGCCCTGAGCTTCGGTGTAACCCCGGAGGTCAACATCCATCAGGGCGTTCATCATGCCGCGGGGATCGAAGCCGAGATCCAGGGAGTGAGAATTCGCGAAGCTTTCGGCAAAGAGGGCGGCAGTGACAAGCAGCATGACGGAAACGGCGACCTGCAAACCGACCAACACGTTGCGTGTGCGATGCTGTTCGCGGCCACCGGTGGAACCGCGCGAACCTTCGCGCAGGGTGCTGTTTACATCCTGCCGGGAGGCGCGCAAAGCAGGCAGCCCTCCCGCGAGCAAAGCGGCCAGCAACGTGATGGCCGAGGCGTATAGGAGAACGCGCCAATCGAGAGTGAAGTCGAAGCGAAGCGGAATCTGAATGTGAAGCGGGATCGTGGCAATCCAACGGGCGAATCCAACGCCGAGGACGATGCCGACGACGCCGCCGAGCACGGCGAGGATGGCGCTCTCGGTGAGCAACTGGCGGATGAGCCGGTTGCGTTTCGCGCCGATGGCGATGCGGATGGCGAGTTCGCGCTGCCGCATGGAACTGCGGGCGAGCAGGATATTGGCGACGTTTACGCATGCGAGCAGCAGAACCAGCCCCACAAGGCCGAGAAATATACCGGCCAGGAGAGGGAGTTGAGTTGAGCCGGCCTCTTCCGGTCGGGCGAGCCGCTCGGGGATGGCGTGAATGGTGGTTTTGTTGTTGGTATCCGGATATTGGTGATCAAGGCGCGTAGCGATAACTTGCAGTGATGCCTGGGCCTGGGCGGGAGTGACACCGGGCTTCATGCGCGCGAGAACGTGAAGGTTATGCTTGTCGCGAAGTGTCAGATTCTCCTGGCCCGCCTGCACCACGCCGATCATTCCCATGGGGATATAGCCATCCATCTCGATCAGGGCGTATGTACCGAGAAACTGTTCCGGAACAACGCCGACAATCGTGAACGGCCGGCCATTCACGAGAACCGACTTGCCGACGACCGCGGGGTCGCCGCCGAAACGGCGCTTCCAGTAGCTATAACCGAGAACCATCACAGGATCGGCGCCGGGGGTTTCCCCTTCACTGGGGAGAATCAGACGGCCGAGGGCCGGCTGGACTCCGAGCATGGAGAAATAATTTCCGGTAACGACGCTGACGATAAGGCGCTCGGCACGGTTATCGGCGCTGAGGCCGACGAATTCGACAGCGTATGCAGCGACGTCCTGAAGGACGTCCTTTGACTGGTCGCGATAATCCTTCATATCGAGATAGGACAAACCGTGAAGGAAGGGATGGGCGGGATGCTCGATGGCAGGGACGATAAGCTGCTCGGGATGGCTTACAGGAAGCGGACGGAGAAGCATGCGATTGACGATGGTGAAGATAGTGGTGTTGGCGCCGATGCCCAGCCCAATGGTCAACACCACTACGAATGCGAATCCGGGATTCTTGGCCAGCATGCGAAGTGAAAATCGGATGTCCTGCCAGAGTTGGTCCATCGTTCCCCTCCCGCGATTCGGTGTCAGCGGTTGGGCATTGCCGCGCGCAACGTGCCGCTAACAGAAAGTAATACGTCCGAGGACACCCGCAAAGTTCAGGCCAAAATCAGGCTGGCGCATTCTGCTGTAACTCGTTGTACCACTATGAGTTGGACAGGCTCATTTGAAGGCTGGAGCGGTAACTGTTCGTTTCCGCGATTGGCTCGTTGCGGAACCGAACATAAAAGGCTGCGGCATTTCGCATGCGGAGGACGCCGGGTTACGATGAGAAGGAATTTCGATGAGGCTATGCTCGCCGATCTGGAACTGAGGAAGCACAACATCGTCTTCTACGACGGAGATTGCGGACTCTGCCAGGGGTTTGTTCGGTTCCTGCTGTGGCAAGACCGCGCAAGAGACTTCTTCTATTCGCCGCTGAAAGGCGAATTGATCGTCCGGGTTCTGGATGACGCTGCGCGAGCGGCGCTGCCGGACAGCTTGGTGCTGCTGACGCCGGATGGGACCGTGAGGACGCGATCGGCGGCAGTGCTTGGGTCGATGGAACGGCTCGGGGGCTTCTTGCGGCTTGCGGCGCTTGTGGCGCGGGTGCTTCCACGAAAACTGCGGGATGCGGTGTACGACTCGATAGCGCGGAAAAGGCGTCAGGTGTTCGGCGAAACGCATTA
>JASHRU010000280.1 GCA_030037225.1 Candidatus Acidiferrales bacterium
CGTGCTGCGAGGATCGCCTGCGGGCGCGGCGCTGATAGTGACCGCGGATCTGCACGGGCACGCACTGCGTCCGGGACAGGTGGACGGGCGATTCGCAGGACTATTCGGCGATGGAGCCAGCGCATTTTTCCTGAGACGGGTGATGCCGGGCAACAACGGCGCGCACTACTGTCCGGGTGAATTTTTCCTGGGGTGCACGGCTGCCGCGCCCGGGCTCATCTCGGTTTCGCCGGACGGACAGGGCGGAGTTCTACTGGAGTTCAACGGCGATGCTCTGGGCCGCGCGGCAGTGCGCCAACTCGATGCGCTGCTCAGACAGCTCGAGTCGCGCTCGGGCTGCCGGCTGGATAATGCGAGCAGCTTCGCCACGCACCAGCCGAACCCGCGGCTACTCGAAATGCTGGCCCGTCAAAGCGGCCTGCCGATGGAGCGGTTTCCGGTAGTTTGCCGGAGCTTCGGCAACCTGGGTTCCTCGACGGCCGGCGTGGCGCTGAGTTTGGCGCTGGAGCAGAATTCGACGCGAACGCAATCGAACCCCGGACCAATTTTTGTCGCAGCTCTCGGGCCAGGATTGGTCTTGGGAGGCTGCGTGTTGCACTGCGGTGACCGCACTAAGGGATAAGGCGCCAAACTCAAAGCGGGGCATGGCCGACAAGTGCCAGTACTCTTCGGTAGCGGCCTGATCGAGAGCGGGTCCAACAAGGGCATTTTCTGTTACATTTCTACCCACAAGTGTTGGATAGACCCGAGGCATCCGGTTGCCCCTGTCTGGCAAGCGCCGTAATTTCAGTGAGTTAGAGTGGCTGGGCCAGCGGTGGTTCAAATGCTAATTCTCCGGTATGGTTCTGGGATACCTCGGCGGTTTGACCCAAGTTAGGAGTGAAGCCATGGATTCGAACCACAAACCGCAAACAGGCCAAGTGAACCAGGGATTCTCACTGCTCGAGTTGCTGTTGGTGATCGCCATTATCTTCATCCTTGCCGGCATGGCGATAATCAGCATCAGTAGCACGCTGCCGAGCCAGCAAACGCAAGCTGGATTGAACGCCGCGGCGACAGTCTTCCGCAAGGGCCACGACGTGGCCATTTCCGAGCGCCGGGATTTCCAGCTTGTGATTCCCGCAGTGACACCCATGAATCAGATCGGATTGGAGCGCCTGGAGCTGAACGGCGGAGTGACGCCTCTGCCCGTGGTGACGCTGCCGGAGCCGGCGCAGTTCGGGCTCGACCCGAGCATCACGGTCGCTCCCGAGACGGGCTTAGCCACTCCCTCCACGTGCTCGAATGGGCTTTGCTTCGGTGGAACACCGACGCAGTTGTGGCAACCGGACGGGACATTTATCCAAGCTAACGGACAGCCGCTGAACGCCGTGATTTACATCATGGTTCCCGGGAGTCCGACCGCGCAGCGCGCTTTCACGATTCTAGGATCGACGGGGCGCATCCGGACATACCGCTGGACCGGCTCGCAATGGATATTGCAATAGGGGAATACGCATGAAACGGAATAGAGCGAATACACGGGAAGGACAGGGCGGCTTCACGCTGATCGAAGCGATGATTGCCATTGTAGTGCTGACGATCGGCGTGGTGGGCGTGGCCATCGTCTTCGTGAGGGGCTTCAGCCTGATGGGCGACTCGCAGGACGACTTGATCGCCAGGGTGAAGGCGCAGGAAGCGATCGAGAGCGTGTTCGCAGGGCGGGACGATCAGAGCTTGACCTGGTCACAAATCCTGAATGTGAACCAAGGCGGGATCTTCGTGAACGGGCCGTGCCCGATCAACGATCCCGGCCCTGATGGGGTCGTGGGCACAACGGATGATTGTCCGAATGGGAACCCGGAATACATTGTGCTGCCCGGGCCCGATGGGGTTTACGGCACCGCAGACGACATTCAGGTGCCGCTGACGAAATTCAGCCGCACGATTGTAATCACACCGGTGGGTACGAATACGAACCTGCGCCAGATCACCGTAACCATAACCTACGATTCGAACGGCCTGCCGCGCACGTACTCGATCACCACTTACATTTCTCCTTTTGTGTGAGCAGGGAGCGGGGTAGAGACATGCACATGAACCGGAAACGCGAGACGGGATTCACGCTGATCGAACTTCTGGTGGCCATGGCCTGCACGCTGCTGATCGCCGCAGCCACGCTCGGGCTGTTTTCCTATGCGATGAACGTCAATGCCAGCGGCAACCAAATCGGCACCATTGATAGCAACCTGCGGAGCGCGATGAACCTGGTAGTGCGCGATCTGCTGCAGGCGGGCCAGGGCTACCCGACCGGAGGAGTGGCGCTTCCAACGGGGGCCGGCTGCCTGAATATCAACAGGCCGATTTACACCGGCTCGGTGCAGTTTATCTACGGATGCGCGAACCCGTCGGCGTATCCCAACATGCCTGCGGTGGCCCCGGGAAGCGGGCTGGGCCCGAACATCATTCAGAATCCCAACCTCACGTGGATTGCGCAGCCGACAACAAATCCGCATAACAGCGACGTCATCACATTCATCTACCAGGACAACGACCTGGTTACGAACGTGAACCCGACCACGCTGTTGCCGAACTATCTGGTGAGCATCTCAGCCACCTCGCTGGTTTTTTCGAGCACTGTGCCGATAACGGGCTCGACCGTGAGCGATCCCGCAGTGGCGAACGATGTGTGGCTGGTGTACGGCGGCGGGCTTTACCGGCTGGTAGAGGCAACCGCAGTGAGCGGGCAAACGGTGACGATTAACTCCGCCGATCTGCTGAATTTGAACCAGCAAAACCTGGCGCCCGCGGTGACGGGCACAATCTACGATCTACAAGCCGCCACGGGCGTGCCTTATGGGACTTCCTGCAACCAGACGATTAGCCCGCTCCCGGCCGCGTGCGCCTACACGGCGCAACGGGTGCTGATGATCAGCTACTGGCTGGATGACACCACGATTGTGAATGGAGTGCCGGTGCCGCGGCTGATGCGCGCGGTGGGAATGAACACTCCGGTGTCTGTGGCCGAGGTTATCGAGGACATGGAGTATTCCTTTGACTACGTAAACGGCTCGACGCCGATCAACAACGTGACCTCCACGGCGGCTGCGGCAACGGCCTGTTCGTGCACGATTACGGACAATCAAATCCGGAAGGTGAACGTGTTCATGGCCGCGCGGTCGGACACGGTGCTGACCGCGACGGACCAATACCTTCGCGACAACATGGCCATCCAGGTTGACCTTCGCAGTTTGGCCTTCGTGAACCGATACCAATAAAGAAGGAATTCGCGACGATGAACGAACGAGGAGAAACTGTCATGCGACTCTCTGGTTCCCAACGCGCCGAGCGGGGCATTGCCCTGATTACGGCGCTGCTCATGCTGCTGCTTCTGCTTTCCGTCTCGCTGGGATTCACGCTGCTGGTGGCCAGCGAGCAAGGCTCGAAGGGCATTGACCTGGACCGCACGCAAACCTTTTATGCGGCATACGGGGCCATGGAGCAGATCAACGCGGCGGTGGGCACGCTGTTCCAGCAGAGCCCGTCTCCGACCGGCGCGGCGATTACGAAGTATGTGTTCACTTCACCGGACATCAATGGCAACACCGTTCCTCCCGTCCTTCCGGGCATGAACTTTTACGACCCTTACGGGCTGCCCAGCAATGCAGTCAGCTTTTCGGGCGGGAGTGGATATGAAATCTCCTATCCCGGGGCGCCTGGAAACCCCACAGCTACGACGGGCCTGATCACCCTAGGCGCCTACCAGGGTTTCCAGGGTCTTATTACTCAGTACACGATTACGGTTAGCGTGCAATCGCAGAACTACTCGCTGACCACCGACACGGCCGGGACGGCGGGTGTGACCAATATCTACGGCTCCGAAGTGCGCTTGCGCCGAACGCTGCAAACGGTGGCCATTCCGGTGTTTCAGTTCGGTATCTTTTCGCAGACGGATTTGGACTTCTTCCCCGGCCCGGACTTCAACTTTGGGGGCGTGGTGGCGACGAACGGAAACCTGTACCTTGCTTCCGGCTCGACGCTAACGCTCAGCTCCCGGACCTCGGCGTATGGCGACGTGATTCGCGACCGGCTGGAGAACGGGTACACCGGCACGGCGTACCAAGGGAGCTATGGGGGAAATATCAGCATTACCACCTCGCCTGGCACGGGGAACTACCGCAACCTGGCGTTCACAGAAGGGAGCATCAACGGAGGCCCTTCGGGCGCTACCACTCCGCCTACGTGTCCCACCGCACCGCTGCCCAACGGCACCGCCGCGGGAACGCCGAACCCGAACTGGACCACAATCTCCGTCAGCGATTACAACGACAATCTGCGCAACGGCGCCTATGGCTGCTCGCGGGGCACGGGCCAGGAAAACCTGCAGCTTCCCTTGGTGCAGGCCGGAGCCACGGGGATCGATTTGATCAAGCTGCCCTTTCCGAACGAGAACACGACCAGCCAGTCCACTGAGGCAATCTACTGCCAGCGGTACGCAGTCTATCCGGCGACGACGCTGTGTCCGGGCCAGCAAGGTTACGCGATGTTGCGCATTTTCATTGCCGATACGATGGGCGACATCATGCAGATTCCGGAAGTGGTTACGAGTACGCCGCCTGTGGACATGACTCCGCGGGCGGCTTCGGGATCCTATGGGAATGCTCTTCTCTGCAACCCTTCTACTGCCTGCGGAACAGGAGCGCATCCGGGCTACGCAAATTACCTGCCGCCCTGGGCCGCGTCCGCAGGGGGCACCAGCAACACGACAACGCCCTGCCCCACACGGCCGGGGGCAAACACCTATACGGGCTCTGGCAGTCCGGTCGTCTATTGCAACTATGGCGACTGGTTCGCAACCGGCCTGTCGCGGCTGGGCATGGGCGACGGTACCTCGTCCCCAACCACCTCGAACTGCCCGAACTACACGTCGGCATACCCCGCAACTGCGCCGACCAGTCCAGTGAGTTGCGGCCCTTACATCAAGATGGAGTATCAGGACAGCGGCACGGGCGGATGGATCGACGTAACGCTCGACATCCTGCGGCTCGGATATGTGGGCAGGAATATCTCGGCAGGCAACGGACAGCTCAACACTGTGGGAGCGACGGCAGCGCAGATCGCTTCGGGCTCAGGAGCTACCTGTTACGAGCCGGATCCTGACGCCGTGATTCGCTTGCAGCGCCTGGTGGATACACCCAGCAACTATTCGGGCACCTATCCGTGCGGCTATAAGAGCACCGTGTTTGCGAAGCTCAGCGGCGGCCCCGCCTCTGGAGCCATCAGTTCGGTCCCGCAGGACTACACCCATCTCTCGTTGTTTGACCCACGCGAAGGAGTGCTTCGGGACTGCTGGACGACTGGGGATTGCCCGCCTTCGGGCGTTTCTTCAGCAAACTACGTGACCATGGCCGGCGTGATGAACTACGTGGAGATCGACGTCAACAATCTCGCTCGATGGTTCGTTGGCACGATTGGGGCCAAGGGCGCGCCTCCTTCGACCACGGCAGGCTACCTGCTATACATCTCGGACCGGCGCGGCAACCAAGTGGACTCGCAGAACGGCAGTGCGGAAACGGGCATCGGCTGCGGATCCGGCAAATGCAAGCTAGGCAACTTGGGCTGGGAAGACTTTGTGAATCCATCCAATGCCAACGGCGTTCCCAACAACGTCGAGGACACAGGCGAGGACCTGCACGGCGCCAACGAAACCGTTCCGGGCGGAACGACCGTGTCGCTGCCGCTCGAGACGTACGGTGGGAAGCCAGCGTATCAACCGACCCAACCCCTCACGGCTCCGTTTCCCTTGTGCACTTCCCAGGGCGTCTCAGGATGTGCGGGCACGCCCAACACCACGTCGACCTTGGTGCCCTCGGCGAACCTGGCCAATGACGCCCAGTCTATAGCGGCGCCGAACAATGTGATTTTCCCGACAGTGGGCACCACCTCTCCACCGTCGGGAGACAACCTCTACTCGGGCATCTCCATCAGCGAGGCGCGGCTCAATGCTCCGCTGTTCTTCCGCCGGGCGGTGAAGCTGACAGACGCGCAGAGCTTCTCGTTCAGCGTATGCGCCTCAGGCGCCACCTGTGGGCTCACGATTACGTCGGAGAATCCGGTGTACGTGGAGGGCAACTACAATGCTCCGGGCGGGACGTTTGCGGGAGCGGACACGCCCTCGGCGATTCTGGCCGATGCTGTGACGCTGCTTTCGGTGAACTGGAACGACTTAAACGCCTTTAATAACCCGTACAACTCGAACAACCGGGCTGCGGTCACAAGCTACTACCGCATGGCCGTGCTGGCCGGAAAAGGCGTGAGCTTCCCGGCGCCGACGACGGGCTCCGTTTATGTGGACTTCGGTACAGACGGCGGCGTGCATAACTTCCTGCGCTATATTGAAGACTGGGGCTGCTGTACGCTGAACTACAGCGGATCGTTGGTCAGCTTCTTCTTCAACGAGCAGGGCGTGGGCACGTATAAGGATGGCGCGACGACTCCCGCGGTTTACTCGCCGCCTACCCGCGGCTATAACTTCGATACGAACTTCCTGACGCCGGCGCTCCTGCCGCCGCGAACGCCCACGTTCCGCGACATCAACACGCTCGGGTTCACGCAGTTGATCATGCCGAACCAGCAGTAGTGAGCCGCAGCCGGGGCCGCAGCCTCGGCGGGCGAAAGAGAACGGAAAGCCGAACGGCTCCCGGGAAATCCGGGAGCCGTTTTTCTTTTGCTGGGCGGCGGCATGGCTCCAGGACCGTTATGGCTTCACTTGGGTGTCAAAGAGCGTGTTCGCAGGCGGCGGCGTGCAGGCATTCGCGGTTCCGGCGGCGCAGGGCTGCGTGACGAGCGGGCCGGAAAGCATTTGCGGCGTGACCGGGCCAGTGAGCGGCTCGGTGTAGAGCGTATAGGTTTGACCGAGGGGCAGGCCGCCAATGGTGTAAGTCCCGTCGAAGTTGGTGACTTGAAGAGAAGGATCACAAGACCAACCGGCGAGAGCACCAGCAACGACCTGGCCCGTCGCCGCGTTGATGGCCACAACGTGCGCGCCGTAATAGCCGGTGACCCACATCCCTGGGGACGTGGCGGGAAAACTCGCGAGCGAAAGCGGGTTGGCAGGCAAAATCCGGCCGCTGATCGTGCCGTAGGCGGCTGCACCAGGGTAATTGACGCGCATTGCGGCGCGGTCGTCATCGGCCAGAGGAGCGTCCGGAGCATCCGGGGTCGGGCGCGCGCCCAGATAGGTGCCGGGGGCGGGGGCGAAGGGAAACATGGCGGCGACGGCCACGGGAGATTCCGCGAATCCGAGCGTGTGGCCGAGTTCGTGAATCAGGATGCTCTCGAGGTCGTAAGCCGTGGGGTTCGCGGCCAGCGCGCCGGGAGTGGCAAATGCGACCGCCGGATTTAGTTCCACGTCCGCATCCAGAATCTGGCCAATGAAGGAAGCAGTCTTGGCACCGAGCGTCTGGCCGATCACCGTCGCGGTCACGACGGTAGTGAAGGCGAGGACGCCGGGCGCAAAGCTGTCGTCCTGAGCGAAGCAGATGGTGTTGAGCCCGTCGGCGGGGGTGCAGGTGTTCCCCCCGCTGGTTGTGCCGAGCGGCGCGTAGGACGAGGAAGTGAGCCCGCTGCCGGCAACGCCGGCCCAGACGGAAAACGAGTCCAGGATGACTCCCTGAACCTCCGCCTGGGCTCCGCCCGGATATTCCGGCGTGGTGAGAATGTTCGGGCCCAGCGTGGTGTCCCATTGGCGATCCACGCCACCCGGCTCATCGAGATTCATCTGCTCGGGCACGGGGCAGGCGGAAAGGCCGGCGTTCGCCGAGTTCGTGGTGTCCGCAACCTGCTGATTGATCACGTAGGCGCGCGCGGGATTGGCCGCGCCTGCGAGCAGCAGGAGGGCTGCTGCGAGAGCGGGGAGAGAATTGGCTTTCATCGCGCGGTCTCCTGCAGCGCCTCCCGCACACTGGCGCGCAGCAGTTCCAGCGGAATTCGCCGGCGTCCGCCTAGGGTGCTGGCGCCAGACCGGGTGTCGAGCACCTGAAGTCCGGCGGTATCCTGGACGGCCTCAACAATGCCCGAGCGCGGATTTTTTTGGATTCGAAATGTGCCCTGTGCCCAGCTCACGATGTTCATCTGGCGTCCACGATCGGCATTCAGGAAAAGCACTACATCTTCCCCCACCGTGAAGCGCGGTGCGCCCTCGACGGTGACCCGCAGGCCGGCGGCCTCGCCGCCGGGCAGGCGCACCGTGAATCTGGGCGGCGGACTGCCTTTCCATGCGTCCAGGACTTGAAACGCGGTCAGCGTCCAGACCAGATTGCCTTCAACCTGGCTCGTGACTTGAGCGCAGCGCACGCGGGCCACATAGGTGGATTGCCGCGCCAGCTCGCGCACACTCATGCGAGCCAGCGCGGTGGCGCTCAATGGTTGCAGGGAGAGAGCGGGCAGGGCCAGAAGCGCGGCTGCAACGAAGGAGCCTAGTTTCGAAGTTTGGCGGAGACGATGGCGCCCCACGAAGAAAGCAGACGGTAGTCGATCCATGTTCATTGCACCTCCACAGCGGCCGTCAGCGCGGCCTGATCTTGATTTGCGGTCGAGACAAAAAGGGTGCGCGGGCCTGGCGCGGCCGCGGCAGGAAGCGTGAGGTCAAATTCGAGCAGCACGCTCCCCAGCGAGGTATTCAAGTTTGCCGTGGTGAGATCCGGAGTGGCAGGAGCGGAAAAAGAGACCTGGGCGGCCTGGTCGAGCGCCGTTCCGAAAACGCACAACTGCACCACTGTGCTTCCGCTCGCTGGACGAACGAGCGCGAGCGGAGGGGCGTTGAGATTGCAGGTTCCCGTGGAAGGATCCACCAACCCGAGTTCGAGCAAAGTCAACTGCTCCGGCGGATCGCTTCCCTCGAGCGTCGGTTCGACCACGGTGATGTCCATTCCGGCGGCGGACGGGTTGGAAGAGACGAGCGAGATGACGGTCTGCGTGCTGAGTGGGGCGACGATGACGAGGCTCACGGAGTTGCCCATTGACGGAGGAGGGCCTGCGTCTTGCACGCTCACGGTGAGCGCGCCTGCAGCCGCGACATCGGCTGGCAAGAGAGTGACGTCGCATTCCGTGGCCGAAGGGCAGTTGGTGGCGAGCGCCGTGCCGTTGATCAGAATGGAAGCGCCTGGCCCGGGCTGGGAGGGCGCGAATTGCACACCCAGAACGCGCAGGCCGAACGACGACGCCGCGCCGGCAAATACGCTGGCAGGAACGAGCCCGGTAATGAAGGGAGCGGTACTGACGGTGAATAGCGCCACGCCCTCGGCCGCCGAGCTTGCCTCGCTGGTGGCCTGCACACTGACTACGTTGGGAGTCGGAGGAGTGGCGGGCGCGCGATATTCCACTGGTCCCGAGGATGCGCCATTCGGCGCCTGGCAGGGCGAACTGGCGGGAAGGCAGATGAGTCCATCGGCAATGCTGCCGTTTGCGGCGCCGTTTACCTGCCAGGTGACATTCTGGTCGGCGACGCCGAGCACGGTGGCAGTGATGGTGACGATCTGCTGCGGCGGAATGGTGAGGCTCGGCGGAGAAATGTTGACGCTAATCTGAGGAGTGATGGTGACAATCGCTGCGGCGAATTGCTCCGGATCCGCGACACTCACGGCCTCGACGGTCACTTGTGGAGGCGAGGGCACTGAGGACGGAGCGAGATAGTCGACGCTGCCGGACGGGACGGCCGCCGGAGGAGTGACGCAGGGATTGCTCCCCGAAACACAGATCTGTCCATAGGTGGAATTCCCGTTCGATACGCCGTTCACCATCCAGCTCACCTGCGGATTCGAGGTCTGCGCAACCGTGGCTGTGAATGATTGGCGGGCGCCGGGGATTCGCGTGGAACTGGTGGGGCTGATGGTGACGACGATGTTGCTGGTCAATTGCAAAATGACGGAAGCGGTAGCGGCCGGATAGACGGTACTCGCTGCGGAGATGGTTACCGAGCGTCCCGTGGGCATGTTGACGGGGGCGAGGTAGAGCCCGTTCTGCGACGGCGAGTTGGAGATGGTGCCCACGGACGTGTTGCCTCCCTCGACGCCGTTCACGCTCCAGAGAACGGCCTGGGTCGGTGCGCCATCAAGAGTGGCCGCGAACGTCTGCGACTGCTCGAGAGCAACCGTGGCGTTGGCCGGCGAGATCGACAGCACCTGGGTATTCACGATTTGCGTCGTGACGCTGGCCGTTTTGGAGGCGTCGGCGACGCTCGTGGCGGTGAGGGTTACCTGCGGCGGCTGCGGCGGCGCCGACGGCGCGGAATACAGGCCGGCTGCGGAGATTGAGCCGCAGGCGTTCGATGCCGCGGCGCAGCCCGCGCCGCTCACGCCCCAGACCACGCCGGTTGCGGGATTCGAGCCGGGCACCGGCTGGATGGAAGCAGAGAATTGGGCGGTAGCGCCCGCGGCGACGGTTGCAGGGCCCGTTGCCGTGATGGTGAAGTGGCTGGTCACCGTGACGGCGGCGGTTACGCTCTGAGACGGATCGGCGACACTCGTGGCGGTGAGCGAAACGTGCGGCGGGGCGGGGAGAATTCCCGGGGCGGTGTAGCTGCCGCTCGGAGTGACGGTTCCGCAGGATGGTCCCGAGCATCCGGGGCCCGCCACTGACCAGACCACAGCGGTCGAAGGGTGGCCCGCGCTGGAAATTGTGGCGACGAAGGATTGCATAGCGCCCAACTCGACGCTGGTGGAGAAGGGCGCGACCTGGACGCGCACGTCGCTGGTCACCGTCACTGAGGCGCCAGCGCTACTTTGGGAGTCTGCTTGGCTGGTGGCGACGATGGACATGCTTGCGGGGGAGGGGAGAATACCGGGTGCCTGGTACACGCCTGAAGTACTTATGACGCCCATCGTGCCGTTACCGCCGGGGATCCCGTTCACGGACCAGCTGACAGCGTTGTCCGGAGCTCCTGTAACGGTCGCGGTGAACGGCGCCGTGTCACCCAGAAGAACGGAAGCGTTGCTTGGCGCTACCTGGACGGTCACGCTGGGGGCCGGGGCAGGCGGCGCGCTTCCTGCCGTTGAGCCTCCCGCGCATCCCGTAGCACACAGAACGCAAACGAGCAGAGCCCAGAGAAGGAATATGAAGCCGATTTCACAGAGTGCCTGGTTGAGAGCGCGCGGATGCGCGAGAGGGTCGTGATCTTTCCCGTTTCGGAACTCGACTGTTTCCCTTCGGAACAGCCCCTGCTCGCTAACCCTCGCTAACTCCTTTTCTTCGCCTCGCCGCATAGTTGACACGCCCTCTCTAGTGCACAACCATTGCCGCGATGCCTGCTTCGGAAACGCCACGCCGGGTGAAGAGTTACTCCGCCGCAACGGGCTACACCTACCAGTATGTGTTCCACGAGATTCGGAAGGGACGGAGGGGATTCGCGGTGGGGAATGAGTACGTCTATCTCATCTCCGCGGACCGAAAAACGTCGTTTCCACTCGTGATTTTCATTGCCCGCGAAGCGGTGCGAGGCTGGGCGAAGAACGCTGGCCGGGAGCTGACCGGGACGGAGGAGTACGCTGCCGCCAAAATGCGCCTGTTTCAAGCGCTGGACGAAGTGGAAAACCTGGCGGAGACGCGGCCGGACATCCAGGTGAGCGAGCAGGAGTTAGTGGAACTGCTGGCGCGGCTGGACTTGTAGCAGCTACTTCTGGGGCTCGAGAGCCGCTTTCACGGACACGTCGCTATCTTTCAGCACATCAAGCGTTCGTTTCCAGCCTTGCCGGCCCGGGGCTTTTAGTTCGATTTCATGCGGCCCGGCGGCCAGCTTGAGCGTAGAAGGGGTGGTGCCCACGAATTTTCCGTCTAATGTGATTTCGGCGCCGTCCGGATCCGAGCTGATATGGACGGTTCCCGTGCCCAGTTCGGAACTGGGTGGCGAGCTCAGTTTTTCGAGCGATGAAGAGGGATAGAACCGGCGCAGCACCGTAAGCATGTCTGCGGAACTAAGCGCGAAGCCGATGCCCGTGACCGGCAGCGCAGAAGTAGCCGCAACCGCACGGGCTGTGTTGATGCCGATCACCTCGCCCGCGGAATCAAGTAGCGGTCCGCCACTGTTGCCGGGATTTACGGCCGCGTCCGTCTGGATCCATGTGCCGGTGCCGAGTTCCGGTTTCGGCCCTACGGCACTAACGATGCCTTTAGTCACGCTGTTGGGCATTCCCGCGCCAGGATTTCCGATGGCAATTACGCTCTCGCCCGAGGCGACATCGGAAAGATCGGCCAGGACCAGATGGGGCATCCCAGCGCCGTCAATCTTCACCAGCGCGAAGTCCAGCTCCGCGTCCACAAAGACGATGCGGGCAGGCTGCTCCTCGCCGTGTGCCAGGACAGCGGTAAGGCGCGGCTGGTCGCGAACCACGTGAGCATTGGTGGCGATCACGCCAGTGTCCGTGATCAAGAAGCCGGTGCCCTGAATCTGAGCCCCGCGCAGCAGTACCACCGCCGGAGTCGCGCGCTGTACGATTTCTTCGACGGGTAATTCGCGCCTCGCGCCCGCTCGGACCAGCGAATGCGTGCTCGTCTCGGGAGCGCCCGTGAGCGCCGCTTCCACTTTTTCCAGAGTGAAATCGAAGTGGTCCGATTTGAAGAGATAGTATTGTTCGCGCACCTTGCCGGTGGTGTTGACGCGCTCCATGGGCCCGTCAGTCAGCAGCAGTTCCTTGGTCAAATAGCCCTTCAGGCTCACGCGCACGCGCACGGGATGCCCGAGCAGGCTGCCGTAGATGGTCTTTGTGCCGTGGAAATAGCCGCCGGGATACTTCACCTGATAGGGCGTGGTGCCCACGACGACGCCGTCCAATTCCACGGTCGCGCCGGGAGGCGTGCTGCTGATTTTCAGCGTGTCTGCCCAAAGCAGCGGCGGCGCACAGAACGCCGCCGTGAGGCAGAGACAGGCCGCAAATGCCCTCGAAGGAAAGCGCATGAAAGGGGTCTCCGAGGGGCCCCGATACCATGCCGTAATATATCGCTCGCAGAACTAAATGTATACGAGGACTAGAAGAGGCCGCGGTCAGCTCGGGCGCAGGAAGAAATATGCGGTCATGCCCGCGCCCACCAGCAGAACGAAGCCGCGAATCCGGGCTTCGGGCAATTTCTGCGAATAATGGGCCGCGAAGTGGCCGCCCAGCACCGCGCCCGCCACAATCACGAGCGCCTGCGGCCAGTACACGGCGCCCGCCGCGACGAACGTCAGCACTGCAATCCCGTTGATGAGCGTGGTCAGCACGATCTTCAGCGCGTTCATCTCGTGGATGTCACTCATGCCGAGCGCGCCCAGCATGGCCAGGATCAGGATGCCGATTCCGCCGCCGAAGTATCCGCCGTAAATGGAAACCGCCAATTCGATGAGCGTGGCGACAGCGATTTTCCCCGGCGCGATCGCTAAGCCGCTTTGCCCTGGGTTCGCGCGGCTCATCCGCCCGCCGAAGGCGAACAGCACAGTGGCGGCGAGCATCAGCCAGGGCACCAGCCGCATGAAGATATCCGCTGGCGTGCGAATCAGCAGGATGGCGCCCGCCACGCCCCCGGCGAGACTGATGGCCACGAGCGGAATTAAGAGCCGCCGAGCGACCTTCAGCCGGGGCCAGAAGGCGCGCACGCTGGCCGCCAGCCCCGGCCACAGTGCTACGGTGTTGGTGGCGTTGGCGGGCACGGGCGGCAGGCCCGTGAATAGCAATGCCGGAAAGACGAAAAACGTTCCTCCTCCGGCCACGGCGTTCATCGCGCCGCCCAAGATTCCGGTTGCGAACAGAAAAATGGCGGAAGGGAGATTCAACTTCATACGTGTATCACGAAATTGCCTGAAAACCGGAAGTCATTACCTGTGTGGCAGTCAGACGAAGCGTATTCAATTGGAGAGCGGGTGGCCGCAGATGCGCTCAAGGATGCGGATGGGAGATTTCTCAGGCAGGGTCATAGCATGTCTGGAAATCAGAAAGGTTTGCTCCAGAGCAAATTGACCGGAGAGCACGGCGTGACTCACCATGTCGGTATAACAAATCCAGCAGGAGCCCGGAGGGAACTCCCACTGCTGTTTGATGCAGTCGCGCTGGAATTCACTATTTTCCTTGAGGAAGTCGTGGAAGCGCAGCATGAAAGCGTCGTAGGGCGAGCGTGACCACTGGCGGATGCCGAGCGCTTTGGCCATTTTTCCGAACACCTGGCTGCCCGCCCCCGCTGTGGGGATACCCACTTCCCGCGCAAACCGTTCGGCAAGGCCCTCAAACGTTTCCGAGGTCACCCACACCCGGCCCCTGGCGGGATTGATGTTGACGAAGACGCGCAGAATACGGTCGCCATGCGTCGGACGAGTGGGAAACGCGTCCACATGGGCGAGGTCGTTGCGCGCGGTCAGCCGGGCTTTGCGTCCTTTCTCCTCGATCGGCCGGTAGCTCGCAAAATCGCGCACCCAACGCCCAGCGTATTCCGGGATCCGGTCAGTGAGCAACTGGGCCGCCCAATCGGAATAGGCCTTCAGGATCGACTTGAGTCTTGCTGTTTCCCGCACGGGCATTTTGCCTGTGCCGGTCAGCCTGTCCTCCGATGGTCGATAGGCGATATTCTTGTGATATCCGGCGTCGGTCTGCTTCTGGGAGAGAAGAAACGCTCTGTCCTCATCGCTCAGCGCGAAAGGCATGCGCGGAAAGAACAAAATGTTGCCGCTTTCTAGCTCGCGGGCCAGCCCCTGGATGTCGCGCGCGGGGCCCGTAGGTAAAGACGCGACTTCGACCATCCGGCTTACGCACGGCCGATGGCTCGCGCGCGCCTCCGCCCGTTTTTCAGCCTCTGCATTCACACGCAGGCTCCCGCAGTGATTCCAGAATCAGAATACGGCGCCCAGTCGTTGCAGGCAAGGCCGAGAGAGCCCCAATCTCGGGAACCTCCCCTCCGTCAAAACGTAATATGGAATGAAGGCGCGCGCGCCTCCATCGGCCCTCAGTGGTAGCATTGGATAGTAATTTCCAGACTGACCCGCCTGCGCGCCTCTCGATCCAAACTGAGGCGAGAGTGGGGCGCAAAGGGGAACGGAAATGATGCCGCGTATTCTTGTTCGAACTGCGCTCGCAGCCGCTGCGACGTTTATTGTCGTCCTTTTGCCGGCCAGCGCCCAGGACTCGCCGCCGTCTCAGCAGGACCAGGGTCCGCCCGGGGGCGGAGGCCAACAACACCGGCAATTTCGCGGCAATGGCGTGTTTGGCCGCATTGAAAGCATTTCTTCCAGCCAGATGAAGATTTCTCGGGAAGACGGGAGCATTGTGACCGTCGCGATCAGTTCCAAGACGCAGTTCCGCATCGACCAGCAACCCGCAAAGCTGGACGATTTCAAAGTCGGCAGTACGGCTTTCGTGCGCGGGAACAAAACCGGCGACAACTCCTGGGATGCGGAGTTCGTTTCTGCGCGTACCGGCCCGCCTCCCGGCGGTCAGCGGCAGGGCCCGGGGCAGGGCGGTGGCCCGGGAATGGGCGGAAACGGGGTGGTGGGCACGGTAAAAGCGATTGATGGAACCAAAATCACGATCCTCCGCCTCGACGGAACCACGCAGACCATCGAGGTTGACGAAAACACCTCCCTGCAAAAGCACCGCGAGAGCATCACGCTGGCGGACATTCACGCGGGGGACGCGGTTGCCGTGCGCGGCGAGACGAAGGACGGCGCCTTTGTTCCGAAGGCGGTGAATCTTATTGACCCCGCCCAGCTCGACCGAATGAAGCAGTATTCCAACTCCGGAGGCGGGCCGCCCGCAGGCACTCCACCGCCGCAGAAGCCGGAGCCGGATTCGAAGCCACAAGGTTCCTTCTAGTGCGTTCGAGTGCCCTCGCACGCGCCGCTGCGGCCTGGATTGGGCTGGCACTGGCAACGGCCGCGCAGGCACAGGAAGGCTCGGCACCGGCTGCGCAGCAGGCGCCTCAGCAAACGCCGGCACAACCGTCCGGTAGCGCCCCTGCCAATCAGAATCCCCAAGCGTCTGCGGCAGCAGGGCCTGTCGCGTATTCGATCACGGGAGTCGTACACACGGGTAAATCGGCACTTCCGGGTGCGACTGTCACGGCCGCCAACACGCTCACAGGCAAGAAGTTGACCACGACAACCGGCATGGACGGGACCTTCTCATTTTCTCCCTCCGACCGCGGGCGCTACGTGGTGCGGGCGGAGTTCCTGGCCTTCGCTCCTCAGACGCAGGAGGTGCTTCTGAATCCCCAGAATCAGACGGCGAATGTGGACCTCGAACTTTCGCTAGCCTCCCGCGTTCTGGAGCTGCAACAGGAGCAACAGGCTGCGCGCGCGGCTGCGGGCGCCGGCGCTGCGAATGCGGGGCCGCGCCGCGGGTTCCAGAACCTGGGCGCAGCAACCGATCTCTCCGATCTGAACGCCCAGAACGCGAATCCATCGGCCGATCTGACGGGCAACGGGTTTGGCGCAAATAACGCGGATTTGAGCGCGCTGCCATTCGCCGGAGCGGGCGCCGACACGGCCACCGAATCGGTGGTCAGCACGGGCGCTATAGGCCAGTCGCAGAACTTTGGCGGTGGATCCGAGGCGCAAATCCAGCAGCGCATCGACGAGTTCCGTCAGAGTTTTGGCGCGGGGGGTCCTGGGGGAGGGTTCGGCGGAGGGCAGTTCGGCGGAGGAGGGTTCGGGGGGCCGGGAGGTGGTGGCGGAATCATCGGCCGCGCGGTGGGCACGCGTGGGTTCAACGTAAACCAGCCGCACGGTGCAATCTATTTCACCGACGACAATGCCGGAACCGACGCCGCGCCGTTCTCCGTCAATGGCACGCCGGTCGAAAAGGCTTCCTACAATCAGGCACATTTCGGCGCCCTGGTAGGCGGGCCGCTGAACATTCCGAAAATCTACCACGGCGGCACAAAGACGTTTTATTTCGTGAACTACAACGGGACGCGCGCGTCCACGCCCTACGATCAATTTTCGACGGTGCCCACGATGGCGGAGCGCGGCGGCGATTTCGCCGGTGTCACGTCGAAAGGGCAGCCGGTGGAGATCTTCGCACCTGCGCAGGTGCCCGCGGGTTGTACGGTGACGCCGGGAACACAATTTCCCGGGAATGCAATCCCCGCATCGTGCATTTCCGCCACGGCAGCAGCGGCCACTGCGGTCCTGCTTCCGTACATCCCCTTGCCCAATGTCGATATTCCCGGCTCGCCGCTCAATTTTCATTATGTGACTTCCGGAATGAGCGATACGGACTCCATCAACGTGCGGTTGATTCACAATTTCGGTGGAGGCTTTCTGCCTCCATCGGGAGGGCGCGGAGGAGGCGGTGGTGGAGGCGGAGGGCGGCGACGGCAGGGACAGAACATCAATTTCGTCCTGAATTACAGCCGCACGAACAATCAGACGATTGGCGCGTTCCCGTCACTGAACGGAACGAATGGAACGCAGGGGCTCAACGCGGGGGCCGGCTACTCCTACAACAAGGGGAAACTCTTCAGTCTGCTCCGATTCAATTACAACCACCTGCACACATCCATTTCCAACCTCTACGCGTTTATCACGAACATCGAAGGGGACGCGGGCATCACGGGGGTTTCCACGAACCCGTTTGACTGGGGATTGCCGAACCTGAATTTTTCCGACCTGCAAAGCCTTTCCAATCCCTCCGTGGAGCGCTTGTTGAACCAAACCTACACTCTTTCCGAAACGCTCGGCTGGAGCCACAAGAAGCACACCTTCCGCTTTGGCGGGGATTACCGGCGAATTCTGGAAAGTTTGCGCTCAGACCAGAACGCGCGCGGTACGTTTACATTCACTGGATTCGCCACGGCCAGTGCGGCGGTTCCCGGCTCGGGCTTTGATTTCGCTGACTTCCTGCTAGGATTGCCACAGTCCACCTCCATCCAGTCCGGAACGACCGCCTACAACTTCGCTTCCAATTCTTACGACGTGTTTGCCCAGGATGAATGGAAGATTTTCTCGAATTTCACTGTGAATGCCGGCGTACGCTACGAATACCAGGGCCCGTTCTCAGAGGCCAACAACCGGATTGTGAATCTCGACGTTTTGCTTGACCTTCCCGAAAGTGTGCTCGCGGCTCCCGTGGTTCCCGGGGCCGTGGGCCCCTATACGGGGATCACATACCCGAGCTCGCTGATCGAGCCGGATCGCAATAACTGGGCTCCGCGAATCGGCCTGGCCTGGAAGCCGTTCAAACGGTTGGTTGTGCGCTCGGGTTATGGATGGAACTATAATTTGGCGCAGTACAGTCTCATCATTCAAAACCTGGCCTTTCAGCCGCCGTTTGCCGTCACGGCAACGAACACGGTCGCGGCCTGTCCCGCAATGACGCTCACAGATGGATTCAGCTCCTGCACTCCGCCCAGCGTCACCAACAATTACGCAGTGAATCCCAACTACCGGCTCGGCTATATCCAGCTTTGGAATCTGGACACGCAGACGGACCTCGGCCATAACGTAATTATGAACATCGGATATAACGGTTCGAAGGGGACGCATCTCGATCTTGTCGAGGCGCCCAACCGCACCGCCTCCGGAGTGGTCAATGCCGCGGTGCAGCCGTTCCTGTATGAAACCTCGGAAGGGAACTCCAACTACAACGGGCTGTCCGTCCGTGTCCGGAAGCGCTTGCAGGGCGGAATCGCAGTGAGCGGCGTGTACATATATTCGAAATCCATCGACGACGCTTCCTCGATTGGAGGCGCGGCGGTGGTGGTGGCGCAGAACGCCGCCGACATCGCCGCCGAGCGGGGCCTTTCCAGCTTCGACCAGCGGCATAATTTCACCGGTACATGGATCTACGAGCTGCCATTTGGGAACGGGAAGAAGTATCTGCAGACCGGGCCGGGCGCTCACATTCTCGGAGGCTGGCTATGGAACGGCAGTTGGACCATTGCCACGGGCACTCCGCTCAGCCCGCGCATCATCGGCGCTGTTTCGGAAGTGAATAGCGGCACCAGCGGAACGCTGCGTCCTGACCTGGTTCCCGGGCAGCCGATCACTCTTGCCAATCCCGGCATCCACGAATGGTTTAACACGGCCGCATTTTGCGACCAGGACCTGCCCAGCTCCAGTTGCTACACTTCCACGCCGACCTATGGCGACGCGGGCCGCAACATCATTCCGGGGCCGGGCCAGATCACATTCAACATGGCGGTGAGCAAAACGATCCAGTTCCGCGAGCAGCGCATGCTGGAGTTCCGCGCCACGGCCAACAACGTGTTTAATCATGTGAATTATGCTGGCGTGGATACGAACCTGAACTCGCCCACGTACGGCCAGGTGATCAGTGTTGGTACGATGCGACGCGTGACGTTTCTTGCGCGATTCCGGTTTTGAGGAGGTCTTATGCCGTGCTCTTCGCGAAAACTCGGCGCCACGCTCCTCGCTCTTGCCTTCCTGCTCGAAATGTCCGGACCGCCCTCGCTGCGTTCTCAGAATGGGCCCCCGCCGCCCCCGCAGGACGATTCCCAGCAGCGGCAATCCACATCCCGGCGAAGCGGTTTTCGCTTCAAGGTGAACACGAACCTCGTCCTGGTGAACGTGGTGGTGCGTGACAAGCAGGGAAATTTTGTGCGGGGAATGACCCAAAGCGATTTTCAATTGTTCGAGGACGGGAAGCAGCAAAACATTGCCGATTTTGGACTGGAAGATACGGACGCCATCGCGCTCGAATCTCAAAATACTCCCGGAGTGACGGGGGTTGCGGGAGGGCCGCCGTCGCCGCCTCCGCCGCCGCCCGATCCTCAATCCACCGAGGAAATGCGCAATCGGCGCATCATCATAATG
>JASHRU010000281.1 GCA_030037225.1 Candidatus Acidiferrales bacterium
CAAGCTTCCCATCGACGGCGGGACTCCCGTAGAGCTGGTCCACGGCAACCTCGGTTCGCCATCCGTCTCACCCGACGGCACACGGCTCGCCTACTTGAAGTCCGAAGGTCAGGGCGCGGCCGCGAAATCGAAGTTTGTCGTCCAGAAGCTGGAGGGGGGCGCCCCACTCGTGGAACTGGACGCCTCTGGCGACAATCTAAGCCTGGGCTGGACTCCCGATGGACGCGCGCTCACTTATCTACACACCGTTGGCAGCTCTCGCCATCTTTATATGCAGCCGCTCACCGGCGGCCCGCCGGTTCAGTTGACTCATTTCGATGCCGAGCCATCAAGTTTCCAGGCCTATGCCTGGTCCCGCGACGGCAAGAAAATCGCGATCGGACGTGCGCGCTTCAACGACACCGACATCGTCCTCTTCTCCGGCTTCCGCTAGCCCCCTGGCCTTTTCCTTCTAGGCGCGCCCGCCTACTGTGCAAAAATCTGAACGATGGTCGAGCAGAACCCGAAGCCGGCAATACTACTACCCGAATAGTTCATACCGAAGTCGTAGCTTTGCCCAGCGACTAGCGTGAAGAAGTCATTATTCTCGTCATAGATCGTCTCCGTTGCAGCAGACGACGGTTCCAGGTAAAAGGCGCTGCCGACGTCCACCGTGCCGCCCGTGCCGGTGGGGGTGCGAATCGCCGATCGGAAAGACAGTACCTGCCCGGCGGCGGTGGCAGCCTGAGCGCACCGGTTGAAGGTAAAGGCAGTCGCGTTCACCGGTGGAACGTAATCGCTGATCATGTTGACGTAGCCGCTTTGCGCTCCCGTCAAGGAGGAGTTTCCCAGAAGCTGAGTGAGCAGCACACCATGCACATTGGTCAGCCCCGATCCGTTCCCAGAAATAACTCCGCTGGAGTTCACGCTGGCCAGCACGGTACCTGTGTTGTTCTCCCAATCTTGGAGGTCGGCCGTTTGACCGGAGGCCCCCTGCACTGCTACGCCCACGGTTCCTGTAGCTCCGGTCTGGATCGTCTGAGTCCCGCTCGTAAAGGTATTGCCTAACGAGAGAAGCGGAAAGGAACTGGTTGGAAAGCCGCCAAAAAGCGCAGCGTTGACACCGGTGAGCCCCGCACCGTTGCCGGAGAAGCCCAGGCCAGTGCTGGTGAAGGTTGTGGCGGTGAGGCCCCCGGATCCAGTAAAGATATTCGTAGGCGCGTTCAGTAGTGGCACGATAGTGCCGTCGATGGTGAGTGTGCCCGTGCTCGTGATTGGATTCGGACTGGCGATGATGCCTGTTGCCCCTGTCACGCTGGTCACCGTGCCGCCGCTTCCTCCGCCGCTGGAGCCGCGCACTTCCGGCCCAATCAGATACACCGAGTAGGTCCCCGCTCCCGCGTTAGTCGAAAGCACCCGCCCGAGCACCTGTCCCGAGGTCGGATACGTCGCCCCGGTGTCGTGACAATCGCCTCCCACCGTACCGCTGATTTGCACGTAATCTCCCGTTGTCGTTGCTCCGTCAAATACGCAATTGGCCTGGCCCTCCAGAGCCACATGCCCGTTCTGCGAGGTTCCTGCATCCCCGATCACTATCCCAATCGCACCCGCCGTGTCCGTCGTTGCCGTCACTACCGCCGCCGCCGGAGATGCGCCGTTCAGCTTGGCCACTTTATTCAGCACCGTACCTGTCGTCGTATCGTTCGCGATAAAAGTCGCCAGGGCCGGAACGCGCAGATAGTTGGCGAACCGCCCCGTCCCGCCCACATCCAGCGTGGCCAGCGGCGTTGCCGTGTTGATCCCGACCTCGCCGCCCGTCAGCACCAGTTCCGTAGTTCCCGCCACCAGGCCATCGGTCGGCAGGTCCAACGCCCCGGTCATCGTTCCTCCCGTCGTAGCCACGTAGTTCGGGGACCCCGTCGCGGGAGCAAACGCGCTCGCCAGCATCCCTCCCAGCATCGATGCGTTGGTCGCCGTCGCTGCATTCCCCGTGATGCTGATCCCCGCCGTCCCTGCGCTCAGGTTGGCTGGGTTCAGCCCCGTCAGCCCCGCCCCGCTGCCCGTGAATCCCGACGCCGAGATGCTGCCCGCGAACGTGTTGCTCATTGCCCCCACCTGGGCGAACGCGCTCGCCGCGTTCCCTCCCAGCATCGCCGCGTTAAGATTCGGTACCACCGTCGTCGAATTCACTGAGATCGGTGCCATGCCCGTCGCCACCGTCGAAATCAACTGCGTATCCGTTTGGATCGAGCCGCCCATCACGTCCAACTGCTGCTGTGGCGACGTGTTGTTGATCCCCACGAATCCGTTCGAGCCCAGCACGGTCATCCGTTCCGAGGTCGTGCTTCCATTGCCTGCGTAGAAACTTACCTTCGTGAACAGCACGCCCGGAGCAAACACCACGTTGCTCGTCCCGATCACCCCCATGGCGTTCGAACCGTTCAGAAACAGCGCATTCGTGTTGATCGCGTCCGGCGACGTGTTCCGGCTCCCCGTAGCGAGTCCCGTTCCGCGGATTCCTCCGTTCACGTCCAGTGTCTGTACCGGTTGCTCCCCGATCCCGATAGCCGTCCCGTTCTGCTGAATCACCGAATTTCCCAGCAGTCCCGTTCCGGTCCACAGAGGCACAAAATTCAGCGTGTTCGTTCCCAGTTGCGGCACCACTGTCGGGTCAATAGCCAGCGATCCCGCTCCGCCCAGCGGGATTGAGCCCCCGCCGATAATTCCCATCCCGGGCATCAGCGTGACCGTGGAATTGGCAAGCAGCGAGTTCGTCACTCCTCCCGTGGCAATGCTGATCGTCCCCGTCGAGGTGATGGGATTACTCGGAGTTGCAGTCAGCCCTGTTCCTGCCATTACACTGGTCACGTCGCCGGTCAGCGACTGCCCCACTGGCCCGTTCGGATTCACCGTGACGTACGAGGACGCCGGTTTCCCGCCTAGCGTGTCGGCATCCGAGGCCTTCAGTGCATACGGCACGCTCACCAGCAGCACGCGCGCCAGCTCCACTTCGCCCGGTAACTCCACCTTCACTCCCAGCCACCGCGGATCGCCCGAGGCGAACAGGTCAAGCGGCATCCCCTCGCTCTGCGTGCTGCCCAGCAGCACGGAATAGTGTCCCCCGGCATCGAGTTCCACGTTCTGGGTCTCCGTCCACAGCGTCGCTCCTCCCTCCTGCTCCGCATAGATCGCGAAGGTGAGGCCCACCGTTCCTGTCCGCGGAGCGCCGGAGGCGTTCTTCAGCGTTCCGCTGAATTTAATCAATCGTGGCACGGGCAGCGCAGGCACCACCTGAGGCGGCGATGCCACCGTTTGGCCCGAAGCCTGCGGCTCGGCCGCGACGGGACCCGCAGCGGCACTCTTCTCGGCGCTCGCCTGCTGCGCTCGCACGGACTGCGTCCCCAACATGCAGAGGAGACTCGCGGCAACCGCAAGAGACCTGAAAACGGCAGGAGCAATTCTCATGTTGACCTCCTAGAAAGCT
>JASHRU010000282.1 GCA_030037225.1 Candidatus Acidiferrales bacterium
CTCGAGCGCTGGAACGTCCCTGTGATCTGGGACATCGACACGCGCGCGCTCGTCCGGCATCTACGCAACGTCGGCGCCCTCCGAGGCGTGGTTTCGACCGACGGCTCGCCGGCCGAAAGACTGGTCGAGGAAGCCCGCCAGCTTCCCACGATGGCCGGTCAGGAATTGGCCAGCCGCGTCACCTGCGGGGAACGGTACGCATGGCGTCATGGCGCCGTCAATGTGGACGCTCCGCCGTCTCGCTGCCAGTCCGCCCCCGATGGCCCCCCGAAATTCCGCGTGGTCGCCTACGATTACGGCATCAAGCGCAACATTCTCCGCTTGCTTGTGGCTCACAATTGCGAGGTCACCGTCGTCCCCGCGCACACGTCCGCCGCCGACGTTCTCGCTCTCGGGCCCAGCGGAGTTTTCCTCTCGAACGGCCCGGGCGACCCCGAACCAATCGGCTATGCCATCGAGAACATTCGCCGCCTCGCTGGACGCGTTCCCATCTTCGGGATTTGTCTGGGCCACCAGCTTTGCGGGCTCGCCCTCGGAGGGAAGACCTACAAACTCAAATTCGGCCATCACGGCTCGAATCATCCGGTTAAGAATCTGCGCACGGAGAAAGTGGAAATCACCGCCCAAAACCACGGTTTCGCCGTCGATCCCGATTCACTTCCCGCAAACGAAGTCGAGATTACCCACCTCAACTTGAATGATCACACCAACGAAGGCCTCCGCCATCGCTCGCTTCCACTGTTCAGCGTGCAGTACCATCCCGAGGCCTCTCCCGGCCCGCACGACTCTCAATACCTGTTCGACGATTTCGTTCATGTGATGTCGGAGTTCAAACGGTGAGTCATGCCCAAGCGCTCTGACATCCGCCGCATCCTGATCATCGGCTCCGGCCCGATCATCATCGGCCAGGCCTGCGAGTTCGACTATTCCGGCACGCAGGCTTGCAAGGCTCTCCGCGACGAGGGCTACGAAGTCGTCCTTGTAAACTCCAATCCCGCTACCATCATGACCGACCCCGAATTCTCCACGCGCACGTACATCGAGCCGCTCTCCCGCGAATACCTCGAGGAAATCATCCGTGCCGAGCGCCCCGACGCGCTTCTCCCCACTGTCGGCGGCCAGACCGGACTGAACCTCGCCGTCGAGCTTGCTGAGTCCGGCGTTCTCGACCGGCACGGCGTCACGCTCATCGGCGCTTCCCTCCGCGCCATCCAGATTGCCGAAGACCGCCTGCAATTCAAGGACGCCTGCCGCCGCGTAGGGCTCGACGTGCCGCGCTCGGAAGTCGTCAAAGACACCGGCCGCGCCCAGCAGGTGGCCGACGAACTCGGCTATCCGGTCGTCATCCGTCCCTCTTTCACGCTGGGCGGCACCGGCGGCGGCATCGCATACAACCGCGAGGAGTTCGCCGAAGCGATTGCATACGCCCTCGACTCCAGCCCCGTCCGCGAAGCCTTGATCGAGGAATCCGTCCTCGGCTGGAAGGAATTCGAGCTCGAAGTGATGCGCGATTTTCGCGACAACTTCGTGGTCATCTGCTCGATCGAAAACTTTGACCCCATGGGCGTGCACACCGGCGACTCCATCACCGTCGCCCCTGCGCAGACGCTCACCGACCGCGAATACCAGCGCATGCGCGACGCCTCCGCCCGCATTATCCGCGAAGTCGGCGTCGAGACCGGCGGCTCCAACATCCAGTTTGCCGTCCATCCTCAGACGGGCCGCATGGTTGTCATCGAAATGAACCCGCGCGTCTCGCGCAGCTCCGCTCTGGCCAGCAAGGCCACCGGTTTCCCCATCGCCAAGATAGCCGCAAAGCTCGCTGTGGGAATGACGCTGGACGAAATCGCCAACGACATCACCAAGAAGACGCCGGCCTGCTTCGAACCCACCATCGACTACGTGGTCACGAAAATTCCCAAATGGCAGTTCGAAAAGTTTCCGGGCGCCGACACCGCTCTGGGCACGCAGATGAAATCCGTGGGCGAAGTGATGGCCATTGGCCGCACGTTCAAAGAATCGCTAATGAAGGGAATTCGTTCCTTGGAACCCTCCACGCGCTGGCGCGCCCCGCAGGAGACGCCCGTGGCCTTCCTCCGCGAAAAACTCGCCACGCCGCGCCCCGACCGCATCTATTGGCTGCTCACGGCGCTTTCCCGAGGTATGCCCGCCGCGGAAATCGGCGACCTCACCAAGATCGATCCCTGGTTCCTCCGCCAGATGGAAGAGATCGTGGAGCTCGACCGCAAGGTGGCCACGCACACCATCGCTTCCTGCCCGCCCGAGTTGCTCCGCGAAGCCAAACGCCACGGCGCGAGCGACGAGCACCTCGCTGGTCTTTGGAAGACCAGCGCCGACGCCGTCCGCGCCCGCCGGAACGATCTCGGCCTTCGTCCCGTGTATAAACGCGTAGACACGTGCGCCGCCGAGTTCGAGTCCTATACGCCCTACCTCTATTCGAGCTACGAGCAGGAAGACGAAGCAGATACTACCGCACGCCCCAAGATCATCATCCTCGGTTCCGGCCCAAACCGCATTGGCCAGGGCGTCGAATTCGATTACTGCTGCTGCCACGCCTCATTTGCCCTCCACGAAAACAGCTATGAGACCGTAATGGTCAACTGCAACCCCGAAACCGTTTCGACTGACTACGACACCAGCGACCGCCTCTACTTCGAGCCGCTCACCCTCGAGGACGTGCTCGCCGTCATCGACCGCGAGAAGCCCCAGGGCGTCGTCGTCCAATTCGGCGGGCAGACTCCGCTCAACCTCGCGCTCGATCTCAAACGCAACGGCGCTCCCATCATTGGCACCGCTCCCGAGTCTATCGACCTCGCCGAGGACCGAAAGCGCTTCGGGAAACTTCTTGAAGATCTCGGGATCCCGCAACCCGCCAACGGCACCGCCCTCTCCGCCGAAGAAGCCGTGCACGTGGCCGGCGAGATTGGCCTGCCCGTTCTCGTCCGGCCTAGCTACGTTCTCGGCGGCCGCGCCATGGTCGTGGCCTTCGATACAGAAACGGTTCGTCAATACGCAGCACAGGCGGCGCAGATCGGACCCGGCCGCCCCGTGCTCATCGACCGCTTCCTCGAAGATGCAACCGAAGTGGACGTGGACGCCCTCGGCGACGGCGAGGACTGCGTCATCGCCGGCATCATGGAGCACATCGAGGAAGCCGGTATCCATTCTGGCGACTCTTCCTGTGTGATTCCTCCGGTCACGCTCAAGCCGGAGGTCCTCGCGCGCATCCGCGAATACACTTCGCGTCTTGCGCGCGCTCTCAACGTCGTCGGCCTCATGAACGTGCAGTACGCCATCCAGCGCGACACCGTCTACGTCCTCGAGGTCAACCCGCGCGCCTCGCGCACCGTTCCCTACGTGAGCAAATCCACCGGCGTTCCGGTGGCCAAAGTCGCCGCCCTCCTGATGGTTGGCCGCAAGCTCCGCGAAATGTCGCTGCCCATCTCCCGTCACGATAATGTGGCCGAACTCGTCCCGCGCTCCTTCTTCTCCGTCAAATCGCCCGTTTTCCCATTCAACAAATTTCGCGGCGTGGATACGATCCTCGGCCCCGAGATGCGTTCCACCGGTGAAGTCATGGGCGTCGCCGATACGTTCGGCCTCGCCTTCGCCAAGGCGCAGGTCGCTGCCGGTCAGAGGCTTCCGCGCTCTGGCACCGTATTTATCAGCGTAAGTGACCACGATAAACGCAGTGTGGCCGCGCTCGCCCGCCAGTTTCACGAGCTCGGATTCTCAATCCTCGCCACCCGGGGCACCGCGGCCGCACTCCAGGCCGCCGGCGTACCCGCGGAGCCCGTGTTCAAGGTCAACGAAGGCCGTCCCAACATCGTGGACCAGATTAAAACCGGCCGGGTACATCTCGTGATCAATACCCCGCTCGGCATCGAAGCGCAGTTCGACGAGAAGGCCATCCGCCGCGCCGCCGTGCGTTATAACCTCCCCTGCATCACCACGATGTCCGCCGCGTTCGCTGCCGCCCACGGCATCCGTGCCCTTCAGGAAGGCACCTTCCCCGTCGCCGCTCTTCAGTCCCTCCACGCGGCCTCCCAAGCTGGTTCCGGGACTCTTGCAGGCCAGAGCCCGTCCCCCGAGGCTCCTCAGGATGGCGCTGCGGTATCCCGTACGGTTGGTGAACGGCGCGGCGAAGCTCTCTGATACCCGCGGGCACATGCTGCGGCCGGCCTGCTATAATTGGCGTGTGAATCCAGCGCAGATCAATCTCCGTGGCGTCTTTGCCCCTCTCACAACCCCATTCGCGTCTGAGGAGGAACTCGAGCCCAACCGTCTCGCCTCGAATGTCGCGCGCTACAACCAGACTCCGCTGGCCGGTTACGTCCTCACCGGCTCGACCGGCGAAGCCGTCATGCTCTCGCGCGAGGAAACCGAGCGCGTGTGGGCCACGGCGCGCCAAGCCGCCGCGCCGGACAAAATTCTCATCGCTGGCACAGGCGTTGACTCCACCGCGGAAACCATCGCCCGCACTCGCCGCGCCGCCGAACTAGGCTATCCCCTGGCCCTGGTGAAGACTCCCTACTACTACAAATCCCAGATGACTCGGGCCGCGCTCGAAAGCCATTACCTGCGCGTCGCCGACGCCTCTCCCATCCCGCTGCTGATCTATTCCGTTCCCATGTTCACTGGCATCACCGTCGAGGCCGATCTCTGCGCCCGTCTCTCACGCCATCCGAATATTGCGGGGATCAAGGACAGTTCCGGAAGCCCCGAGCGCGCTGGCCAAATCGTCAGCGGAACTCCGCCCGACTTTCAAATCGTCGTGGGATCCGCCCAGAATTTTGCCGCCTCGCTCGCCGCCGGGGCCCGTGGGGGAATTCTCGCGCTCGCCTGCGTTCTCCCCGAGATCTGCGTCGAGCTTTACGAGGCGCATTCGCGAGGCGATTTCACCCGCGTCGCGGAGTTTCAGCGCCTCCTTGCCGAACCTGCCAAGATCATCGTGTCGAAGCACGGCCCGGCCGGCGTTAAGTACGCCATGGACAAGTGCGGCTACTACGGCGGCCCTCCGCGCCTGGCGCTTCGGCCGGTTTCCGGCCAATCCGCTTCGGAAATTGACGTGGTCCTCTCGCCGCTGGTCGCCGCCCCACGGCTTCAATAAGAGCCTGGCAGAGTTCCCGCCGTTGTGCGCCGCTTGCCTGCTGGCTTACGGGCGCGTTTTCGCGGGAGCATTTCCAGTCGCCTCTTCTGCGGTCAGCTCCGCGACCGGCACGTCCACGCTTCCCACGCGTCCACTGGCGGCATCGAGCAGAGCGAATCGCACCTGCGTCGCCGCTGGGTCTAATTCCACGGTGCCTTCCAGGCGCAAGCCTCCCGCCAGAACCGCGCGGTATTTTTCTTCCGGCAGCCGGAAGGCAAGCGCCTTCATCTCCCCGTGAAGGATTCGTCCGTCGTCCGCCTTCTGCGCTGTCGTGATCATAAGGTCCGCGGCATGCGTTCCCTGCGATTCCTCAAATCGCAGCTCGGAGGCGCCCGCCGTCAGAACGAATCGAACTGCCGGCTTCCCCTCGGCCACCATCCGGCCGGCATGCACGCTCAGCGTAATTTCTGTGGCCTCCAGTGCGCTCCACTGCGCCTCCGCCAGCAATCGTTTTCGCCCCGCGTCGTCGAGCGGTGTGTCTGGAACCGCGAAGTACCCGCTGCGATAGCGCACACGCACGTCCTTACGGCTTACCTCCACCTTTACTTTGCGGAATTCTCCTCTCCAATTGTTGTGCGTGGGAATGTAAGCCAGCGTATATACCACCCGGGAATCGTCCATCGCCTCTCGCAGGGCCCCGCGGATGTCATTCGTAAAATAGAATGCCTCTCCGCCCGTCCGAGCCGCGATCTCCCGCATTGTGCCGATTGCCTCGGTGTTTGGGGCCAGCATCGGAGAATTAGTGGCCAGCGGATTCGATGGCGGGCCTGCCGCCGGCCCGCGCCCCGGAACGCTATTCTGTCCAGTGCTGAAATTCCGAATCGCGTTCGAATACAATCCCCTCGCGTCCACGGGGTACACGGCCACGTTGGCGTTGTCGAGCGCCCTCGCGACTTCCCCCAACTGCCCCGCGAATGACCTCTGATCCGTTGGCGACGTTCCCGGCGTGGTCAGGCTCTCGTTTTCCAGGTGCAGTGGAAACGCTCCCGATACCCACAGCAAACTCTTTCGGCCCGGCAGCCCCGCCAGGTGCGCGGCGATGGCTTGCAGCGCGTCCATTGTCCGCAGGATCCGGTCCACGGTCTGTGACTGCGCAATCATCGCGTCCGGTTTGGCAAGAAACAGGTCGATCTCTCCGGATGTGTTGGCATCGATGTCCGACGGTTTGCCGGCCAGCGGAAGGTTCGAGGACTCCACGGGTGTCTCGAAGGAATGCGGCCCTTCATACGCGGGATATTTCGAAAGGATGCGCAGCAGCGTCGTCGTGTCGCTGGTAAATTCGTGCAGTACGTGCAGTTCCAGTCCTAATGCGTATAGCGCAACCCGTTCCTGCGGACGAATCTGGCTCAGCAGGCGCACGATTTGTTCCCGCACGCGCTGCTGATCCGTTGGCTTCGTATTCAGCCCGTCGAACAGGATCACCGTCAGGTTAACCGGCACGCCGCCGCGTGCTCTAGGCGTATTGCTCCACGTATTCGCTGGGGTGGTTTCCGTTGTGCTCGGCGTAGCCAGCAACGCCTGTGAGGATTGCATCGAGAAAAAGGCCAATTTTTGTTCCTGGCCGTCGTCGAACAGCCGGACCTCATCTTTCGACAGGTCTGTGACGGGGTTGCCGTTCTTATCCTGGGCGAT
>JASHRU010000283.1 GCA_030037225.1 Candidatus Acidiferrales bacterium
ATCATGAACACCAGGATTCCGCACCCCAGGAAGTGAATCTCTCTGACCTGATACCGTGTTCGAGTCCAAAGGGCCAACGCAAATAAGGCAATGCACGGCAGCCCCAGATAGGCCGTCATTTCGTAGCGGATTCCGGTGAAATGCGCGTAAACGCCTTGCACCATCCCGGCGAGCAAGTGGTTGGGGGCGAAGACGAAATAAGCCAGTGCGTCCGCAACGTAGTCATCGCTTCCGGGGGCGTACACATTCTCGTTCGTCAAACCCTGGGCCATCATGGGAATTACAAGTGGCGAGAGCAGAAGAAAGACTCCGAGGAAGCTTCCCAGGATCGCCCAGAGAGGCCGTCGGAGGACCAGCCTTCTCTCCGCGATGGCCTGGTAAACGTAGTAGAAGACCAGGAAGTAGGCGATATAAAAGCAGTAATACCAGCAGGAAAGCGCCGCCAAGAAATAGAAGAATATGGATCCCGCCAAATAAACCGGCCGCCCTGTGTCGAGGGCGCGGAAAAAACAGATGAGAAAAAACGGTATGAACTGGATCGTGGCCACGTGCATGTGGCTCAGTAAATGCGCCACGTGGAACGGACTGAAACCAAAGACGAAGCCCGCCAGAAGAGCGGAAACTGTGTTCCGAGTGAATCGCCGCGCCAGATAGAAAGCGCCCAGGGCGGAGAGATAAAAAGTGGAGAGCAGCATGCCATTGTGCAGTCCAGCGAGCGTGTGGACGTCAGCCGGCAGGAAAAAGAGCTTCCGGATCAACTGGATGAAAAAGAGGTCGGAGTACGCGAACGATTGATAGTAGAGCGAGACCCCTTCCGGATACTTGATGATCTGCGTGTGGAAAAATCCCAGCGGATGCGTATCCCATACCTTCTGGCTGTACCAAGTGCACCAAAAATCCTGCAAGTTGTCGCCGGGTGGACCGATGAGGCTCGTCGTAAATTCCGGAGCGAAAGCCCGTAGAAGGGGAATCATGCAAGCCACATAGACCGCGCTGGCAACCAGGAACAAGCGAATCCCGGAGAGCCTTTTCTCCATCGAGGGAGTACCCGGGGATTGGCTTGTGACCATTTTCGCGAGCGCCTCCAGACGTTTGCCTTCCCGCACAAGGGGCCGGCTGCGGCCTAGTGCGCGGGATTCCTTCGAGGCCAGAACCCGTTTACAAGGGAACGAGCCCCAGAACAACACGAATCTGCCGAAGGGTTGAGCACACTGCTAAGGTATAATGGACATGGTACCGGGGTCAGGGGAGCCACAATGAAGGGCAAATCGGAAGTCGTAGACGTTCTGAACGAAATGCTGAGGGAAGAGCTGTGCGCCATCAACCAGTACATGATTCACGCCGAAATGTGCGAGAACTGGGGATACAAAAAGCTCGCCCGCTACATCAAGAAGCAATCCATCGGCGAGATGAAGCACGCGGAGTCGCTCATGGAGCGCGTGCTGTTTCTCGAAGGCATTCCGGACGTCAACAATATGCCGAAAGTGAAGGTTGGCAAGGACGTCCCGCAACAGATTGAAAACGATTTGGGGCTCGAGAGGGGTGCCGTAGGGTCCTACAACCGAGCCATCGAGGTCTGCCGGAAAGCCTCGGACAACGCCAGCGCCGACTTTCTTCTGGTGATCCTGAAAGACGAAGAGGATCACGTAGATTTCCTGGAAACGCAGCTCGAAATCATCAAGAAAATCGGGCTGGAAAATTACCTCACGCAGCAGATTGAAATCGACGGCGGGAAGTAATCCGCAAATCCGGGGTCCGACCACCTGTAGCAAACAGCCTAGCCCTGCGGTTGCAGGCGCGCCGATGCTCCGAAATAACGCGCAGGGTGTCGCCCGTGACAGTAAAGAGGCTTCGCACAAGGCACGACCAGTGTTCTAGCCCTTCCGTACCATTCCATTTTCCCGCAGGCCGAGTTAGGTTTTCCTTTGGCGAGGTTTCCCCGCATGGATTCCTATTGCCCCCGCACCCGGTCCACCGATCCTGAGCACCGGTACAGGGCGCGCATGCTTGTGCTGCTGATTCTCGCGTTCACGCTCGTGGCCATCTGGACCATCCGCCCTCACGCCGTCCGCGCCGCAGTGGACCGCATGGAAACCATTCTCGGGGCCAAAACGGATGCTTCCGGGGTGGCGCCCGCTCCTGCCGGCCTGTGGCAAAGCCCCACTCCGGGGCGTAACCGCACAGCGTCTTGGCTGCCCGCTGCCTCCTGCTCGCTTGGGTAGCCGCTGCCGGCGCCGCTATCTCAGTTTCCCAAATCCTTTGGAGACGAAGTCCCGGTTGTATTCCTCGGATTTGCCGCGGGGTACGCTGAGCGTCTGCCACTTGGCGCCTACATAGTGCTTGGCCAAGAGGATGATCTGTCCGATGTGATCCGAGTAGTGGCCGAACGACCGCTGCGCGGCTCCCATGGCGGAGTAGGGCTCGGAGCGAATCGTGACGGAACGCTCCAGATCCGAGGGTCTGAGCGATTCGAGCGTGTCGAGATAGATTTTCCAGCTCTCGTCCCACCGGGCGAGGAGCGCAGCGCGAGTATCAGCGGGCTCGATGCAGAACTCGGTATCGCGTTTCCGCCATGGCTTTTCGCCGTCGGCGGCAAGGAAATCGGTCCAACGCGAGCGCATGTTTCCGGAGATGTGCTTGACGAGCATGGCGATGCTGTTCGTTTCTGAATCGAGCGTAGCGAAGAACTGCTCGTCGCTCACTTGGCCCATGGCACGTTCGGCAGCGCGCTTGAGCGAGCGGAGTTCGCGAGTGGTGGTTGCAATGTAATCTCCGGCCATCAGAATCCCCTCCCTTTCCGGACTTGCAGGTTCCGATTGTATCCCGGTCCGGCGACGAAGGAAGGCAGGACCGCCGTTCCGGTCCGGGCCACCCTGCTGCGCGCATGATAGACTCCGGGACATGAACGCGAAGCATGCAGCGCTCGAATTCGAACGCAGGATCGAATCCGCATGGACGCTCCCTTCGCGACTCTATACCGATCCATCCGTACTCGAAGCGGAGAAGGAGAGAATTTTCCGCCGCACCTGGCAGCTCGCGGGTAGCACGCGCCACGCCTGCGGCGAGTCCAAAACACTGGCCGACCCGGAGACCTATTTGTGTGCGGACATCGTGGGCGAGCCTGTGGTGCTTTCGCGCGACGCCGCGGGCGTTCTGCGGGCGTTTTCGAATGTCTGCCGGCATCGCGCGGGCCCGATCGCGGAGGGTGCAGGCTGCCGGCCCAACTTCCGCTGCGGCTATCACGGTTGGACGTACACGCTCGACGGCCGGCTGATCGGAACGCCCGATGTGGACGGCATGGAGTTCTTCGACCGCAGCACGATGGGAATGGTGCCGCTGGGGCTGGCGGAATGGGAGCAGTTTTTGTTTGTGAATTTCGACCGGGACGCGCCGCCGCTCAGCGCGTTTCTCGAGGACATTCCGGAGCGGGCGCGCCGCTTCGCGGTTCCGGAGTTTGAGTTCGCCGAGCGCCGGGAGTACGTGATCGAATGCAACTGGAAAGTGTACGTGGACAATTATCTGGAGGGCTATCACATCCCTATCGCCCACCCCGGACTGATGCGGGAGATTGATTACGCGGGCTACCAGGTAGAGCCGCGCCGCTATTCCTCCCGGCAGATTGCGCCGGTGCGACCAAAAGCGCCAGAGGGAAACGATACGCGCGTGTACGGCGAGCCAGGCCAGGAGGAGGCACTCTACTACTGGGTGTTTCCAAACCTGATGCTGAATCTCTATCCTGAAAATCTGCAAACCAACCTCGTGGTGCCGCTGACGCACGAGAAAACGCTCGTAATTTTCGAGTGGTACTACCGCGATGCGGATTCGCCGGCGGTGCGAGAACGCATGGCGCGCGCGGTGGAGTTCAGCCACCAGGTGCAGAAGGAAGACATTCACCTGTGCGAGGCGGTGCAGCGCGGGCTGCGTTCCTCCACGTACGACCGTGGGCGGTATTCCGTGAAACGGGAAAACGGGGTTCATCACTTCCACTCGCTGTTGGTCGAATTCCTCGAACGCTAGCGCCCGCCGCTGAGCGGCACTAGACGGGCGGGTTCGCGCGCTTTTCCAAGATGACCGGCATGCCGTGGCGGGGCCGCAGCGTCACCGCGGGCCACAGATCCGCGCGAAAGCCGGGCGCAAGCCGCATGCGCCAATGTTGCGCGAGCGTAGCCAGAATCAGAATTCCCTCCATCCAGGCGAATCCTTCGCCGATGCATACGCGGTTCCCGCCGCCAAAGGGGAAATAAGCAAACTTGGGGCGCGCGGCACGGGCTTCGGGAGTCCAGCGATCCGGGTCGAAACGCTCGGGGTCGGGATAAAAGCGAGGGTCGCGTTGAATCACCCACTGGCTCGAAAGAACTACAGAATGTTTCGGGATCAAGTAGGAGCCGAAGGCGTGGTCTTCGAGCGCCCAGCGTCCCACCGCGTAGGCGGGCGGGAACAGTCGCATGGCTTCCGCCACCACGCGCTCGGTATAGGGGAGCGCTGGCAAATCGTCGGCGCCCGGCAGCCGTCCGGCGAGTGCCGCATCGAGCTCGGCGTGCAATTTGGCCTCGACCTCGGGATTTCGGGCGAGCAAATAGAAGGCCCAGGTGAGCGCGTTTGAGGTGGTTTCGTGGCCGGCCAAAATCAGGGTAATGGACTCATCGCGGAGTTGGGTGTCCGTCATGCTGCCGCCGTCGCCTTCCGTGTCCTGTGCGGCGAGCAACATGGAGAGCAGGTCGCCGTGGTCGCGTCCTTCGGCGCGGCGCTCGCGGATGATTTTGCGCACGATGTCTTCCACGCGCTCGCGGGCGTGGCGGAGCCGAACCATCGCCGGAATGGGCAGGTCCTCCAGCATACGGGCGAAGGGCATCATCATGAACCGGAACATCTGCAGAAGAGTTTCGAGAGAGCGGGCGATTTGAGCGGAGTCCACCGTGAGGTCGTAATCGAACAGCGTCTTCCCGACTACGCGAAGGGTCAGGCCCATCAGCTCGGCGTGAAGGTCCACGCGCTGGCCGCTGTTCCAGCGCTGCTGCCATTCGCCGGCGTATTGCGCCATCACCGCGCCGTATCCGGCGATGCGCTGGCGGTGGAATGCGGGCTGGGCCAGGCGACGCTGCCGCAGGTGGAAATCGCCCTCGCTGGTGAGCAAGCCCTCGCCGAGCATGGTCTTCATGGACTTGATGGCCGGACTTTTCTCAAATTTGTGGGCGCTCGTCACCAGCATGTCGCGGATGTAGTCGGGATGGTTGATGAAGTAGACGCGCCGCCACAGCGCCGGCAGGTATACCACGTCGCCGTAGCGCGCCGCCTCGGAAAGCAGCTCGAGCGGATGGCGCATGAGGCGGTAGAAAATCAGGGGGCTCAGAACGCGGGACGGCCCCGGGGCGCGCAGCAGGGTGCGAGCGGGGATGACCTGGCTAGGAGTTGCCTGAGTGGACATGAGCACTCGCAATTCAGCCGGCGGACAGCCGCGCAACATCTGGACCAGGCGGCTCATCTAAATCAATAGAGAGCCCCAAACGCTCGCCAGCATACAACAAGAGGGTCCCATGAAACTCATCACATTCAAACGGGCCGGAGTCCTCACTCTCGCGCTCGGCGCCATCGCTTTCACAGCCGCCGCGGCCCCGCAAACCCCTATGGCCGCAGGCGTTCCAGTGCGCATCACCGTGACTGCGGTTTCCCGCGAAAAGGGGCAGGAGCCGCCGGAACTGAAAAAGGACGATTTTCTGATTTATCAGAATCACCAGCGGCGGCGCGTGCTCGACATCCTGCGGACATCCGGCCAGAACGACAAACTCGACCTGTACATTGTGGTGGACGAGGCAATCCAGACGGACGTGACGCTGGATTACCGGGAAATCAGCAATTTCGTGCACGAGTTGCCCGGCACGGCGCGAGTGGCAGTTCTCTACGCCCGGAACGGTACGGTGACGGGCCAACAGGAGCTGACCAGCGACCGCGAGGCCGCGGTGAAAGCGCTGCGTATCCCGCTGGGAAGCATCGGCGCGGGCGGCGGCGTTTATCTTTCGCTCGGCGCTCTGGGCAAGCGACTGCCTCCGGCAGGAGACCGGCGCCGCGCGGTCGTGTTCCTGAGCAGCGGAATCGATTTGTACCGCGGAGTGCTGGACAGCGAGCCGGGGCTGAATCCCGATCTGGACGTGGCCATCGAGCGGCTGAACCGCAGCGGGGTGACCGTGTATCCGATTTACATCGCACCGGCGGCGCATTTCTCGCGCAGCCTGTTCCTGGTTTCGAACGGGCAGAGCTGCCTGGCGCGACTGGCAGATGAAACCGGCGGCGAAGCCTTCTTCGAGGGGTTCGTCACGCCCGTTTCGATGAAGCCGTTTCTGGATGAAATCGGCCGCCATCTGAGCAACCAATACGTGGTGACATTCGCGGCCAAACCTGGGAAGAAATCGGGCTATGAAACCATCCGCGTGAGCACCGAGGTGAGCGGCGTAGAACTGACCGGCCCAAGCGGGGTGTATGTGCCGGTGGAGAAGTAGCACACTGAGGAATGGACGAATTGAACAGCGCGCTGCCGACGCAGTCCTCCCGGTTTGCGGCCTCTCTATGATAGGTTTTCCTGGCTTGGCGGCTTGCACGGGGATGCAATGAAAACGATCCGACCCTGCCGGAGACGAACGCTGGCACTGGCGCTCCTCACACTCATTCCAGCGGTGGGCGCGGCGGCACAGTCGCGTGAGGCCGAAGGGGTTCCGATCCGCATCACGGTGACGGCAGTGGCCAAGGAAGCTGGCCGCGAGACGCCGAGTCTGGCGAAAGAAGATTTTCTGGTTTACCAGGACCGCGGACGGCGCCGCGTGCTTGATGCCGTGCGCCTCTCGGGCGAACGCAACAAAATCGATCTTTACGTCTTCGTGGACGAATCCACTCGCTCGAACCTGACACTGGACTACAGCGAGATCGGCAGCTTTGTGAAGGAAATGCCCGCGGGCTCGCGGGTGGGAGTGCTCTACGCGCGCAATGGCACGTTTTCGGTGGCGCAGGAGCTGACTACCGACCGGCAAGCGGCGCTCAAAGCGCTGCGGAAGCCGCTGGGCAGTGCAGTCGGGAGCGGAGGGATCTATCTTTCGCTGGCGGAGCTGGGGAAACGTCTCCCACCCTCGGCGGACCGGCGGCGCGTGGTGATTTTCCTCGGAAGCGGGATCGACGTACTGCGGGGGCGGGGAGAGAGTTCGTCGGCAATCAATCCGGATCTGGACGTGGCGATCAATCATTTGGCCGCCAGCGAGGTGCTGGTGTATCCGATTTACGTCGCTCCGGCGCCGGAAGTGATGAGCAACCTGGCGCTGGTGGCGAACGGGCAAAGCTGCCTAAAGAAGCTGGCGTCGGAAACGGGCGGCGAGCCTTTCTGGGAGGGATTCGGAACGCCGGTGACGATGAAGCCGTTTCTCGACGACGTGAGCCGGGACCTGAACAATCAATACTGGGTGACGTTCGCGGCCAAGCCGACCAAGAAACCTGACTATGCGGAGATCCGAGTGAGGACCGAGGTAAGCGGAGTGCGGGTGATCGGCCCGGAGCGCGTGTTCGTGCCGACGGGACGGTAGTGCGAGTGCGAATGTGGGGCTGACGCCGCAGGAGCGTACCAGCTGAGCTCCGAGGAGCGCCTGCGGTTCCAAATATGGGTTGCCTGCCGGTGGGGGGGTGTATAATCTCGTCCCTACCGAGCGTTCGCTCGTGGTTCCGCGATTCCTAGGAGGTCCACCATGGCGGCGATACCGTCTCCGTCTTCTTCCGAACTGACTCTGAAGATCGAACAAAATGCCGACGGCGCGACGGCGCACTGCGCAGGGAAAATCACCGCAACATCGACCGGGCAACTGCAAGAGGATGTGCGGCCGCTGATACTGAACTCGAAGCGCGTGGTGCTGGACCTGGCACAAGTGAATTATCTGGATAGCTCCGGGCTGGGCGCTGTGGTGCGGCTGTGGATGACCGCAAAGAAGGCGAACTGCGACTTCAAAGTCTCCAACCTGACACCGCGGATCAAGGACCTGTTCTCGCTGACAAATCTCTCGTCCATCTTCGAAAACGTAGAGCACGCCGGAATGTAGCCTCGAAGGTGACTCGCCAAACGTGCCGGCGCAACTATTCCTCGCGAAGCGCGGACATGGGATCGACGCGCGAGGCACGCACGGCGGGAACTAACGCGGCGAGCATCGCCACAGTCAGAATCGTTGCGGCCAGCACAACGTAGATTCCGGGATCGGCCACGTGCAGGTCGTAGAACATGGCTTCGAACACCTTCGGAAGCGGAAGAGCCGCGGCACAACCGATTGCACTGCCGATGGCCGCCATCTTCATGCCCTGCCCCAGAATCAGGCGCAGGACCTGGCGGCTCTGCGCGCCCAGCGCGATGCGCACCCCGATCTCGTGCGTGCGCTGCCGCACCGAATAGGCGATCAGCCCGTAGAGTCCGACGGCCGCGAGCACCAGAGCCAGCGCCGCAAACGTGCCCAACATGTACGTAAACACGCGATCGCCGCCCCGCTGCCGCTCGATGACTACCTGCATCGTCCACAGCCGCGCCAGCGGAAGCTCCGCGTCCACCTGCGCCACGGCGTCGCGCAGCGTTCCCGCAAGGCCGCCGGGATCCGATCTTGCGCGGATCATCAGCGCAAATCGCGCCGCCGGCCGCTGCGCGAACGATTCGTAGACCTCCGGATCCACCTGCTCCCCTTCCGCATAGGTTTTTACGTCGCCCACGATGCCGACAATTTCGCTCCAGTCTTGCGCCGTGCCGCCCACTTCGAGCCGGATGCGCCGCCCCAGCGCCTCGCCGTCTTTCAGGTTGATGTGCACGAACTGCTGGTTCACCACCACCACGCGCGGCGCCGTGGCGTTGTCCATTTCCGTGAACGCCCGCCCGCGCAGCACCGGAATGCCCGCCGCACGGAAAAACTGAGCGCTCACCAGGGAATCGAGCGCGCTCAGCCGCTGGTTTTCCGGCAAATCCGCCTGGCCTTCGATACGCAGCGTCACGCGCGAAGGGCCTGTGGCCGGCAAATTGGTCGTCACCGCCGCCGAATCCACGCCCGGAATCTGCTCCAGGCGAGAAATGACCTCTCGCGCGAAGGCCGTTTGCTCCGTGCCGCCCTTGTACCGCGCGCTGTCCAGATTCACGGCTGCCGTCAGCAGGTGCCCCGGCTCGAATCCCAGATCCTGATGCTGCAGCATGTAGATCGTGCGCATCAGGAGTCCGGAGCCGATCAGCAGAAACAATGCCAGTGCGATTTCGGCCGTCACCAGTATGCTGCGCAGCCGGCTCTGCCCGTGGCCGGCCGTGGCCGCACGGCTTTCCGTCTTCAGGCTCGTATTGATGTCCGTCCGTGACGCGGCGAGCGCCGGTGCAAGCCCGCACAGCACGGTGCACAGCAGCGAGATTCCGGTGGAAAACAAAAGCACGTTTCTATCCAGGGTGATATCGACGGCGCTCACCGCCGCGTTGAACTGCATTCCCGCGCGGACCAATGGAATGCCCCAGATCGAAAGCAACAGTCCGCCCGCGCCTCCTATCAATGCAATCACCAGGCTCTCCGTCAGGAGTTGACGCACCAGGCGCATTCGTCCGGCGCCTAGCGCCAGCCGAATGGCCAGTTCCCTCCGGCGCCCTGCGGCGCGTGCGAGCAGGAGTCCGGCCACGTTGGCGCACGCAATCATCAGCACGAATCCCACCGTCGTCATCACGATTGCCAGCGCGCTGCGGATCGAAAAGTCGTAGATCAGGAAATCGGGCAGCGTTCGCACCGCCACGCCCCAGCCTTTTTCCGTTTCAGGAAATTGTTCCGCGGTGCGGCGGCCGAAGGTGGTGAACTCGGCGCGCGCGTCCGCGAGCGTTTTTCCGGGCTTCAGCCGGCCCATCACCAGGAGCCACCGGTCGCGCCGCGCCGCTGCCGAAGAGTCCGCTGACTGGATCACCAGCGGAAGCCAGGCCTCCACGGGCGAGCCCATCAGCTTGAAGCTTGCCGGCATCACGCCGATCACCGTGTAGTTCTCGCGGTTCACACGAACTGCGCGGCCCAGCACCGCAGGGTCGCCGCCGAATCGGCGCTGCCACAGCGCGTGGCTCAGGATAATCACGTGGTCCCGCCCTGCCTGGTTCTCTTCGTCCGCAAACGCGCGCCCGAGCCGCGGCGAGACTCCGATCAGATGGAAATAGCCCTGCGATACCACGTCGGCGTAAATCGATTCGGGAGCGCCCGCCGACGCCGCAGCGCCTGCGGTGACAGATTCGCCCGCTGTAGCGGGCCTCTCCGCCTGGGCGGGGTTCTCTGCGGCGGCCAAGCTGACTCGCCGGGATTCGTCCACCGCCGCCATCTCCGCAAACACATCGTTCGCCGCGCGCCATGCCAGGTAGTTTGGCGTGGAAACGCGCGTGGCATCCGGCTGGAAGGCGCGGCCGGGATCCACGGTGGAAACCACCACGATGCGGCCGGGATCATCGACCGGCGGGCGGCGCAAGAGGAACGCGCTCACCAGACTGAACATGGTGGCGTTGACGGCGATGCCGAGCGCGAGCGTGAGCACGGCGACGAAAGTGAATCCGGGATTCTTCAGAAGATTCCGGAAGGCCAGGCGCAGATCGTTGCGAAGCGTGTCCATGGGGGCACCTCCCTGGAGGAACACTCAGGGAGTACGCAATTATTGCGCCAAATGTTCTGGAGTGTTTGTCGAAGAGATGAGTGAGCACAAGACGCAATGTTCAGGCCGTGGATTCCGGCCCGCGGGAATTTGAAGCAAGCCCGAGGGGAGGGCTGCCGGTGCATCTGGCGGTTGAGGCCCTGTCCGATTCTGCGACAGTCAATCCCACGAGCGGGCAGAAAGGAGCCGTTTGGGGCCGTGGAAGTAGACGTATCTGAGTGACAGACTTATAGTTAGAACAGAGTGGCAGGGGAATCCCGTGTGCACTCCAACCCGAGGGAAGTTATGGATATTCAACGGCCAGAGTCTGTTCTGAGACAGAAGAAGCTGCGACGGCTGATTTACGGCGCGGTGGTGGTGGTCGCCGTGGTTGCCGTTTCTGTGGGCCTCTCCCGGCTGAAACCCGCTGCACCGACCGTGGAGCGGTCCACGGTGTGGATCGAGCCGGTGAAGCGCGGGCCAATGGTGCGACAAGTGCGCGGACTGGGCACGCTGGTACCGGAAGACATCCGCTGGATTCCCGTGCTTACTGACGCGCGAGTGGACGAACTCGTTCTGCGGCCCGGCGCCATCGTGAAGCCCGATTCCATCATCCTGAAACTGAGCAACCCCGACCTCGAGCAGGCCACGGAAGACGCGACGCTGCAGCGCAAGGGCGCGGAGGCAGACCTGCTGAACACCAAGGCGAGGCTGGAGAGCGACCTGCTGACGCAGCGGGCTACAGCGGCAACGGTGTATTCCGACTACGAACAAGCCAAGCTAGACCTGGAGAGGAAGGAAAAACTCTACAAGGACGGCTTGGCGCCCGACATGGACCTGAAGATAGCGCAGTTCAAGGCCCAGGAGCTGGAGAAGCGGAACCAAATCGAGCTGGATCGCGTAGAGACACAGAAGAAGGCGGCGGAAGCGCAGATTGCCACGTCGATGGCGAAGGTGGACGAGTTGCGGGCGCTCGAAGCGCTGAAGAGGAAGCAGATGGAAGCGCTGAACGTTCGCGCGGGGATCAACGGCATCCTTGAGCTGGAGCCCGTGGAAGTCGGCCAGAGGGTGACCGCGGGGACGAACGTGGCGCGCGTGGCCGACCCGACACGGCTGAAGGCGCAGATTCGCATCGCGGAAACGCAGGCCAAGGACGTGCAGATCGGGCAGAGCGCGGAAGTGGATACCCGGAATGGCGTGGTGGAGGGCAAGGTTTCGCGCGTGGACCCATCGGTGGTGAACGGGACGGTGACGGTGGACGTCATTTTTAGTGTCCCGCTGCCCGCCGGCGCGCGCGCCGACCTGACGGTGGACGGCACGATCGAGCTGGAACGCATGGCCGATGTGATTTACGTGGGGCGACCGGCCTTCGGACAGGAGCAAAGCACGGTAGGATTGTTCAAATTAACTGCTGACGGACAGTATGCCAACCGCGTCCAAGTAAAGTTGGGGCGGAGCTCGGTGAACACGATTGAGATTCTAGGGGGCTTGCAGCCGGGCGATCAGGTGATCCTCTCGGACATGTCCGCGTGGGACCGCTACGACCGGATTCGGTTGCGATAGGGCCAGGAAGAGAGGCCGGCTGCCAGAAGGGCGTGACCGGCGAGAAGAAACCGGAAGAGGAGGAAAGGCATGGCAACCGACGGAACTGCTCTCATCCATCTCGACGGCGTGACGAAGGTTTTTTATACGGACGAGATCGAGACGCACGCGCTTTCCGGAATCCACCTGGAAATCCGTCCAGGGGAATACATCGCGATTGCGGGCCCGTCGGGATGCGGCAAGTCGACGCTGCTTTCGATCCTGGGGCTGTTGGATTCGCCGAGCGGCGGGGAATACCGGCTGAAGACACAGCCGGTGGCGCAGCTATCACTTTCGGAACGGACGCGAATCCGGAATAGGGAAATCGGGTTCATTTTCCAGGCGTTCAACCTGATCGGTGACTTGAACGTGTACGAAAACGTGGAGCTGCCGCTGACGTACCGGGGCATGTCGTCTGCAGAGCGGCGGAAGCGAGTGCAGGAAGTACTGGAGCGCGTGGGGATGGCGCACCGCATGAAGCATTACCCCTCGCAGCTCTCCGGAGGCCAGCAGCAGCGCGTGGCTGTGGCGCGCGCGCTCGTGGGGCAGCCGGCCATCCTGCTGGCGGACGAGCCCACCGGAAACCTGGATTCGAAAAACGGCGAAGCAGTGATGGAATTGCTGAACCAACTCCACCGCGAGGGGGCCACTATTTGCATGGTGACGCACGACGCGCGCTACGCCGGATGCGCCGAACGCACGGTGCATTTGTTCGACGGGCGCATCGTGGAGGAAACGGCGGCGGCAGGGCAACAGGCGGTGCAGGCATGAGCGCGGTAGCGAAGGAAATGCGCGCGGCGGGGAGGCGCATCGCGGGCACTCCGGCTGCGATGTTCGTGGCCGTGCTGACGGCGGGATTTGCCCTTACTTCGACGGCCCAGCACATGGGGCTGTATCGCGCGACGAGCGCGGCTTCACGGCGATGCCCCGTGGTACTGGCCTGCCCGCGCGCGAGCGCAGCGAAGTCCACAGCGACGGGCGGGCGAGCGTCCAGCCCCGCAACTGCACAAACCTCTCCGGCCGCGGCTCCGCAACAAGAGGCGGGCATTCCCTCGGAAAAGCAAACCGCTGGAAAAACCGGCGGGCGCGGTCTTACGGTGCCGCTGCCGGATTTCAGCGCGCCGGAACTGAGCCGGTTCATTTCACCTCTGTAGGGCACAGTCAAGAAGTGCGGCCGGAACGCCCAGAGCAACGGGCGGCATGAGGCTGGGTGTTTCCAGACGCGCCGAAACCGCGGGAGGCGATATGTGGCAGGCGATGGCGCAGGATCTCCGCTACGCGGCGCGAACGCTCGTAAAAAGTCCGGGATTCTCCCTGGTGGCCGTGCTGATGCTGGCGCTCGGCATTGGCGCTAACACGGCGATCTTCAGCATCGTAAACGCAGTGCTGCTGCGGCCGCTTCCCTACCCTGGACAGGACCGCATCGTGGTGCTGCACGAGACCTCGCGCGGAGGATGGGGCTCCGTGTCCGCTCCCGACTATCTGGACTGGAAGGCGCAGAGCAATTCCTTCGACAGCATGGCCGTGTACCGCGTGGGCGGATTGAACCTGACCGGAAAGTTCGCGCCGCAGCGCGTGGAATCGGCGGAGGTTTCCGAAGGGTTCTTCGAGACATTCGGCATGAAGGCAGTGGCCGGTCGCCTGTTTACAGAGCAGGAATGGAAGCCCGGAGGGCCGGACGTGGCGGTGATCGCGGAGGGGACTTGGCGCGGCGTTTTCGGCGGCGATCCCGGGCTGATCGGAAAGCCGGTGGAGTTGAGCGGGGCGCTCTACACCGTGGTCGGTGTGGTGCCGGAATCCGAAGGGTATCCCAGCACGGCGCGCGTATGGCTGCCCAATCATCTCGATTCTCCGTTTGCACGGAACCGCGACACTCACTTTTTGGGTTGCGTCGGCCGGCTGAAGGCAGGCGTCAGTGTGGAGCAGGCGCGCGCAGAACTGGCCGCCATCGCCCAACGGCTGCAGAAGCAGTACCCGGAAACGAACCGTGGCCGAGGCATCCGGGTTACCCCGATGCTGGAGCAGAGAGTGGCGTACATCCGGCCGGCGCTCGTGGTGCTGCTGGCGGCCGTGGGATTCGTACTGCTGATTGCGTGCGCCAACGTAGCGAACCTGCTGCTCGCGCGGGCCATAGGAAGGCAGCGGGAGATGGCGGTGCGCGCGGCGCTCGGGGCCGGCCGTCGACGGATCGTCCGGCAATTGCTGACGGAAAACGGGCTGCTGGCGTTGATGGGCGCAGCGGCGGGGCTCGCGCTGGCGGAAGCGGCAGTGGCCGGGCTGCCGGCCATCATTCCGCAGGGCATGCTGCCGCGGACTGGGGGAATCACAATCGATGCGCGAGTGCTCGCGTTCACGCTGCTGGCCGGAACGCTCACAGCACTGCTGTTTGGGCTGGCGCCGGCGATCGCGGCGACGCGAGTGGATCCGCACGCCGGAATGCAATTGGGCGGAGGGCGGGCGACCCAGTCAAAACTGCTGGCGCGGTTGCGCCACGGGCTGATGGTTACGGAAGTAGCGCTGGCCACGCTGCTGCTGGTGGGCGGCGGACTGCTGATCCGCACGCTCGGAGCGCTGCTGCACGTGAACCCCGGATTCGACACTGCGCACGTGCAGACGGCAGAAATTTATCTGCCAAAAATGACCCCCGCGGAAGTGCCCAAGAACCTGGACCGCGTGGATCAGATCACGGCGCGGCTCGCGCAACTGCCGGGAGCGGAGGCGGCCAGCACGGCGGCACTGCTGCCGCTCACGGGATACAACATCAATTCGGACGTGCAGATCGAAGGGCGGCCGGTCGAGGACGTTACGCAGCGACCCATGGTCGAAATGCGGTTCATTGGCCCGCAGTTTTTCCGGGTCTTCCAGATTCCCCTCGTGCAGGGCCGTGAATTCGAGGCACAGGACAACGACCGGTCGCACTTGGTGACTGTAATCAACCGGCAGATGGCCCATCACTTCTGGGGCGAGGAGAGTCCGATTGGGCGGCACATCGCGTTCACCGACGTGAATAACACACCAGAATGGATGGAAGTCGTGGGCGTGTGCAACGACGTGCATACGTTTGGGCTGGGCAACGACGTGCGCGACGAGGCGTACATACCTTTCCGGCAGGAACGCGCCGAGGAGATCAGTTATCTGTCCGGCGAAATTCCCGTGGAGTTTGTCATTCGCACCAAGGGCGCGCCGGAAGCGCTGACCTCGGCGATTCCGGAAGTGGTGAAGGCGGAGGACGCGTCCATGCCAGTGTCGCGGATCGAAAGCATGTCGGCACTGCTCGACGATTCGCTCGCGCGGCAGCGGTTCGCGGCGCGGCTTTTGGGCGCCTTCGGAATTCTGGCACTGCTGCTGGCCGGCGCGGGAATTTACGCGGTAATGGCCTATCTGGTGACGGAGCGCACGCACGAGATGGGAGTGCGCATGGCGCTGGGGGCGAAACCCAGCGACGTGCTGCGGCTTGTGCTAGGCACGGGCATCCGGCTGGCGCTCGTTGGCGTGTTCGCCGGCCTCTCTGGAGCGCTGGCGGCGGGACGGTTGCTGGCGAACCAGCTTTTCGGCGTGACGGCGACGGACCCGGCAACGTTCGCATGCGTCGCGGGAGCGCTGGCGATGACGGCAGCGCTGGCCTGCACGATTCCCGCGAGCCGCGCGGCGCGCGTGGATCCGTTGGTGGCATTGAGATACGAGTAACTGATGAAAGGGAGGCGGGCGACCGTGGAACGGCTGTGGCAGGACGTCCGGTACGCGTGGCGAACGCTCGTGAAGAGCCCGGGATTCTCCGCGGTGGCGGTGCTGATGCTGGCGCTGGGCATTGGGACGAACACCGCGATTTTCAGCGTGCTCTACGGAGTCCTGCTGCGGCCGCTGCCGTACAGCGAGCCCGGCCGCATCGTGCAACTGGCCGAGATCGACATCCACAAAGGCATTTACGACGAAATGGATGTGACCTACCCGGAGCTGGAATACCTGGAGCAGCACCACGCGCCGTTTGAAGCGCTGGCAGGAACGACGGAGGAGGGGCTGACCGTAATCGCGGGGAACAGCGCCGAACATGTGAACGCGCTGCGCGTGTCGCCGGAATATTTCCGCGTGTTCGCGGCCCAGCCGCTCGTGGGGCGCACCTTCCTTCCCGAAGACGACCGGGAGACAGGCAGCAATGTGGCTGTGCTGAGCTACGGGCTGTGGCAGCGGCGATTCGGCGGCGATCCAGGCGCGGTGGGCCGGACGGCAATTTTGGAGGGCGCAGCATACACAATCATCGGCGTGATGCCGGCGGAATTTGCAGCGACGCCGGCAGTGGACGTGTGGACCACACTCGCTCCGATAGCGCACACGGTGGGGAACGGCGAAAACATCGCCGTTGTAGGGCGGCTGGCGCGGGGCGTCTCCCTGAAGCAGGGGAGCGCGGCGATTGAAGCGACCGATGAGGAGTTCCGCCGGCTGTTCCCGCAGACTTTGGGAAGTGAGTCCGGCCTGACGCTGTTCCCCATGCAGGACATCGTGATGCACGACGTGAAGGCGCCCATCCTCGTCCTGTTCGGAGCGGTGGGACTGGTGCTGCTGATTGCCTGCGCCAATGTAGCCAACATGATGCTGGGGCGCGCGGCGTCGCGCAGCCGCGAAATGGCGGTGCGGGCGGCGATGGGTGCGTCTTCCGGCAGGCTGGTGCAGCAATTGCTGACGGAAAGCACGCTGATTGGACTGGCCGGAGGCGTGCTGGGAGCCGTGTTGGCGGGATGGGGGCTCTCCGCGCTGCTGTCGCTGGCGCCGGAAGGGATGCTGCATGCGGCGCAGATTCAGCTGGACCTTCGCGCGCTGGCGTTCACGCTGGGCATTTCGCTGCTCACAGGGCTGCTCTTCGGGCTGGCACCGGCAATACACGCCTCGCGGGGAATCCTCAACGAGCCGCTGAAGGAAGCAGCGGGGCGTGTGGGATCGGGCAGACGCGGGGGCCGGCTGCGAGACGTGCTGGTGGCGGGCGAGGTGGCGCTCTCGCTGATTCTGCTGGTCGGGGCTGCGCTGCTGCTGCGTACGTTCCGCAATTTGATGAGCAACGCGCTGGGATTCGATCCCGGACGGGTGCTCGCGGCGGAAATCTGGCTGAACGGCACGCGTTACGACACAACGGAAAAAATGGACGCGTACTTCCGCGAATTGAACTCGCGGCTCGCGGCGCAGCCTAGCGTGAGCGCAGCGGCCGTGGTCGAAGCGGGACTGCCTCTCCAGCGTGGCGGGAACAACATCGTGGAGCTGGACGGAAAACCGATTCATGCATCGGTGGACTACCGCGCAGTGACGCCGGAGTTCTTCCGCGCGCTGGGTGTGCCGGTGCAGATGGGGCGAGGAATCGCGGATGCGGACGGCACGGGCGGCGCGCCGGTCGCCGTGGTGAACGCGTCGTTCACGCGAAGATTCGCGGCAGGCGATGCGCTGGGCCATGCCGTCACCGTGGGCCAGAAGGACACGGCGAGGACAGTGGTGGGAGTGGTGGGCGACGTGAAATCGTTCGTGGGACTGCCCGCGGCGCCGACGGTGTTCATTCCTGTAGCGCAGACTCCGTATCAACTGTTCCAGGTGTTTGAAGGGTGGTTTCCGACGCACGTGCTGGTGCGGACCGAGGGCAATCCGCTGGCGCTCGGAACGACAGTAGAGAGAACGCTTCGGCAATTGGACCCGCAGGTGCCGGTCGGCCGCGTGCGCTCGATGGAGCAGGTGCTCTCCGCGTCGCTGGCGCTGCAGCAATTCCTGATGGTGCTGGTGAGCGTATTCGCGGGGCTGGCCATCGCGCTGGCGATGATCGGCGTGTACGGCGTGATGTCGTATCTGGTGGCGCAGCAGACGAGAGAGATTGGGATCCGGCTGGCACTGGGCGCGCGTCCTGCAGACGTTTGGCGGCGAGTGCTGGGCCGCGGAATGTCGGTGGCGGGCGCGGGGGCTGTGGCTGGGGTTGGAGGCGCATTAGCGCTGACGCGCCTGCTGAGAGACCTGTTGTTCGGCGTCGAGGCAAACGACCCGCTTACGTTTGCAGGCGTGGTCGTAGCACTCGCTGCAGCGGCGGCGCTGGCATGCGCGATTCCGGCGAGCCGAGCAGCGCGCGTGGACCCGATGGTGGCGTTGCGGTACGAGTGACCGGCAGGTAGGTGAAGAGAGGCGGCCATGGACACGGTGCTGAAAGACATTCGATTCGGGATGCGGACGCTGGCGAAGAAGCCGGGATTCACGGTGGTGGCAGTGCTTTCGCTGGCGCTGGGAATCGGGGCCAACACGGCGCTGTTCAGTCTGGTGAATGCGCTGCTGCTGCGGCACCTGCCCGTTGCGAATCCGGAGCAGCTCGTGGCCGTGGGACTGACTTCGCGCGTGAACGGCGTATCGGAGGGCACGCCACAATTTAACTTGTTCTCTGTGCCGCTGTACCGGGCGATCAAGGAAAACAGCCTCAGCTTCGACGGATTGCTGGCCGCCGGCAGGGCGGAAAAGCTGGACGTGAGGCTTGAGGGAACGCCGGCGAGCGCCGAGCCCGAGCATGCTCGCGGACGAATCGTCTCCGGCAACTATTTCTCGGTGCTAGGAGTGCGGGCCACGATCGGCCGGACGTTCACCGCCGAGGACGACAAAGAGGGTGCGACACCGGTGGCCGTGATCTCCTATAACTATTGGCAGCGGCGCTTCGGGCTCGATCCCGGAGTGCTTGGGAAGCGGCTGACCATCAACAAGGGCCAGTTCACTGTCATTGGCGTAGCCGCGCCGGAGTTTTACGGCGAGGTGATGGGGGCGAGCTACGACATCTGGTTTCCAATCCAACAGGAGCCGCTCTTGAACGGCGGTAGAGACTGGCTGCACGATCCGGCCACTAGCTGGCTGCTGTTGATGGGACGGCTGAAGCCGGGAGTGACTTTGGAACAAGCCCGGGCGGAGCTGGATCCTCTAGGGCACCGGCTCATTGTGAGTCTTCCCGGCGTCAAGCTCAACGCGGACGACCTGGATACCATCGCCAAAGAGCACGTGAATGTTTCTCCCGGCGGCGTGGGATTTTCTGCGCTCCGGGCGCGATTCTCGCAGCCGCTGCTGTTGCTGTTCGGCATGGTAGGCGTCGTGCTGCTGATTTGCTGCGCCAATATCGCCAATCTGATGCTCACGCGCGCCGCTGGGCGCGCCCGCGAGATCGGCGTGCGGCTGGCGATGGGGGCTGGGCGTGGCCGGCTGCTGCGGCAGCTCCTGACGGAAAGCCTGCTCCTTTCGCTGCTCGGCACGGCGTGCGGAGTGGTGCTGGCGATCTGGGGAACGCGAGTGCTCCTCCACGTAACTTCCTACACGTCGGATCCCATTCCACTCGACGTGCACCCCGACGGGCGCGTGCTGGGATTCACGCTCGGACTTTCCGCTCTGGCTGCAGTGCTGTTCGGACTCGCCCCGGGAATACGCACCGTGCGCGTGGACATTCTCTCGGCTCTGAAACCCGGCCTTGGGCGCACAGGGCATGCGGTGAGCGCTGGGGGAAGATTTGCGGCCGGAAAGGCGCTGGTCGTCGGGCAGGTGGCTGTTTCGCTTGTGCTGCTGATGGCGTCGGGGCTGCTGGCGCGCAGCCTGACGAATCTAACCCGCCAAGACGTGGGATTCGATCGCGAGCATTTGCTGGAGGTGATGACCGACCCGGTAAGCGCCGGCTACACCGAGCAGCAGATGAACGTCTTGATGCGCGAGGTGTCGGCGTCGCTGGCGGAGCTGCCCGGGACGTCGGGCGTGGTGGCCTCCTACAACGGCCTGTTCAGTGGGACGGAAAACACAACGGTCTTGGGCGTCGGAGACTTGAAGCACACCTCGCAGGACGATCGAATGGCCAATTACGACATCGTGGGACCCGATTATTTTCAAATTGTGGGCGCACGAGTCCTCGAGGGCCGCGGAATCGAGCCGCAGGATTCGGAGACTTCTCCGAAGGTCGCCGTAATCAACCGGACGATGGCCGACTTCTTGTATCCCGGCGAGAACCCGATTGGGCATCGCTTGCTCACGGGTGATCAAACAGATCCTGCGCCGGTGGAAATCGTGGGAGTGGTAAGCGATATCAAAGAACGCGATCTGGCCGAAGAGCCAAGCCGGCGGTTTTACGTTCCCTTGTCCCAGCGACGGGACACCATCTACTTTCTGCGGTTCCTCGTGCGCACGCCGGGAGATCCGGGAGTCATGCACCATGTGGTGCAGGCGCGGCTGGCGCAGCACTTTCCCAATCTAAAAATCCTGGACATTTCGCCTGTGACCGAGCTGATGAGGGACGACGTGGTCGAACAGAGGCTGCTGGCGCAATTTTCATCACTCTTCGGCGGCCTCGCCGTGTTGCTGGCGGTGACAGGGCTGTACGGAGTGATGTCGTACACGACGTCGCTGCGCACCAACGAAATCGGCATCCGGATGGCGCTGGGGGCGGGCAGGGGCAGCGTTCTGCGGATGGTGCTGGGCGAATCGCTGTGGCTGCTGGGGGCGGGCATCGTGGCGGGCCTGTCGCTGGCGATGGGCGCCCTTCGGGTGCTAACGAACCGCCTGTTTGGCCTGTCGGCGACGGATCCGCTCACCCTTGCCGCGTCGATATCGGTTCTGGGGCTGGCGGTGCTGCTGGCTGGCTATCTGCCGGCGCACCGAGCGGCGCGTATAGACCCGCTCGTGGCCCTGCGGGAAGAATAAAAGGGGGCCCGCGTGGACACCATCTGGAAGGACGTGAAATTCGCGGGGCGTATGTTGGTGAAAAACGCGGGGCTTACGCTGACCGCCATTGTGACGCTGGCGCTGGGCATTGGCGCAAATACGGCAATCTTCAGCGTGCTGAGCGCGGTGCTGCTGCGGCCGCTTCCCTATCCCGAGCCGGAGCGGCTGGTGAAGGTGTGGGGGCGATTCACAGGGATCGGCCTACCGAAAGACCAAATGTGGTTCTCCGCGCCGGAGTACAGAGACCTGAACGAGCTCAGCCGGAGCTTTTCGGAGATTGCGTGCGCGACGACGAATTCGTTCAACATGGGCGTGAACGGAACACCGGAACAGCTTGCGGGAGCCAATGCGACGCCAAGCCTGTTTCGCGCGCTGGGCGTGAACGCACAACTGGGCAGGACGTTTACGGATGATGAGGGGCAGCCGGGGCATGATTCCGTCGTGCTGCTGGGTTACGGGCTATGGCAGCGCGGGTTCGGCGGAGACCCCGGCGTGGTGGGACGAACGCTTGCTATCAACAGCCAACCGATGACGGTGGTGGGGGTGCTGCCGCGGTGGTTTACGTATCCCGGATTCAGCGGTATCGAAATGTGGGCGCCTCTGGCATTCAAGCCTTCAGACCTGGATCCCAACAATCGTGGCAGCCACGGATATGAGGTGGTGGCGCGGCTGAAACCGGGAGTGACGCTGGCGCAGGCGCGGGGAGAACTGGCCGGCGTCGCGCAGACCATCATCGAGCAGAATAAGAACTACGCGTACAAGAAGTTCAATTACACCCTGCTGGCCAATCCGCTGCTGGATGAAGTGGTGGGCGATGAAATGAAGAGTTCGCTGTGGATCCTGATGGCGGCCGTGGGTTTTGTGCTGCTGATCGCGTGCGCAAATGTGGCGAGCCTGCTGCTGAGCCGGGCGGCGGCGCGCGACCGGGAAACGACGGTGCGGATGACGCTGGGCGCGACACGCGGCCGGCTGATCCGCCAGTATCTGACGGAGAGCGTGCTGCTGGCGCTGGTGGGCGGGGTGGCAGGAGTAGCCATGGTGCCCGTCGCGCTGCGGGCGCTCGTGGCGCTGAGCGAGCAGACGCTGCCGCGTCCGGTGGACACGATCGTGGACCTTCGCATACTTCTCTTCACGCTGACCTTGGCCCTAGGCACCGGAATTCTCTTCGGGCTGGCGCCGGCGCTGCGGGCCGCGCGCGGCGTGCGGTATTCCATCTTGAAGGAAGGCGGCCGCAACGCTTCCTCGGGCCCGCGCGGCAACCTCAGCCTGCAATTGCTGGTTGCGGGCGAAGCCGCTGTGTGCCTGATGCTGCTCGCCGGAGGCGGCCTGCTGCTGCGCAGCTTCTTGCACGTGCTGGATGTGGATCCGGGGTTCCGTCCCACGGGCGTGCTGACCATGCAGATCACGCTGCCACAGCAGAAGTACAGCAAACCGGAACAATGGCGGACGTTCTTTCGCACAGCGCTGGAGCGCATTCGCGCGCTTCCGGGAGTGGAGGCGGCTGGCGCGGTAAGCGCGCTTCCGCTCACAGACAACCCC
>JASHRU010000284.1 GCA_030037225.1 Candidatus Acidiferrales bacterium
GAGAACATTCGTGGTGCTGAGGAAACCGGAACCGGAAAGATAAAGGTCCTCCAGAACGGCCCCTTGCGGAAGCAGGAGAGGAGCAATCGAATTGAGCACGGGAGGGGAGGCCAGCGAAATGGTGACAGCGACCGACTGCGTCTGCGTGTTATCCGCGGCAGACTCCGCCTCGACGGTGACTGTGGCCGGACTGGGCACCGTGGTGGGAGCAGTGAAGACGGCGGCATTGGCCACTTCGCCATTGCCGATGGTAGTGGAGTTGATGAATCCGGTGTCCATCGTCCCGCCCTGAACGCCGTTAACGAGCCAATTGACGGTCAGGTTTGTGGTTCCGTCCACCGTGGCGACGAAACTGAGCGACTCCCCGGTGGCCATGGTTGCCGTGCCCGTAGGTGTCACCGTGATGGTGACGCCGGAAACGAGCGTGACCGAAGCGTAGGACATGACCTTCGAATTCTGATTGCTGACCGCGGTGATTAGAACGCAGCCACTTGTGGCGGTGATGACACCGCTGACGGTGGTGTTGCAAGGGGTCGAAGTGGTAGTCGGCCCTGCGCACCCGGTAGTGGGGAGAACGGTCGGGGCCGTGTAGAGGCCGTTCGTGGTGATTGTCCCGCAAGTCGAATTGCCGCCGGTTACGCCGTTTACCTGCCAGGTGACGGTAGTGTCCGTAGCGTTCGTTACCGTGGCGAAGAACGTGGTGGTACCGGAAAGGGAAAGGCTCGTCGTGGAAGGGCTGACCGAAACCGTGATGCCGGCGGGCCCGCCGTGGCAGGCAGAAGCCAGGCCGGCCAACAAGAAAATCAGGGCGGCATAGGCGCCCCGGATCCATGGATGTATCAATTCGCGCATCGCTCCTGTTCGCATAGTGTGGCCCACTCGAGCGGAGCCGCGGCCACTAAGCCGCGCCGACGCCCGTTGGCAGCCCGTCGCGGCTGCAGCAGCCCCCGTGATGTCCTGTGCTCTCATCTAGAATGTCCGCGCCACCGTGAACCGGATCGTATGCAGCGGTTCCGAGTAAAGCAGCCGTCTGTTGTTCTGGTCAAGATAATCCTGGATATCCGGGAGGATCTGCTGGGTCAGCACTTGCGCATTGCACTCGGGCGTGTGATTGGCGCACAGATTATAGATGGTAGCGCCATTTATGAAGTAGTTGCCCCGATTCGGCTGAACCACCTGCGAATATCTGGAAATATTGTACGCATAGTAGATCCGGAAGGGGATCTGAACAACGGGAAGCTGGACCACAAGCTCGAGTCCGGTCGAGGAGCGGGGGTAGAAATTGGAATTCTGCGCCAGCGGGAGACTGTTGGAGATAGGCACGTTTGGAAACGTGGTGTGAAGCTCGGTGAGTCCCGCCGGATTCAGCGTCAACTGGCTGCGGCGCAGGATGCCGTTGACGCCCACATCGAGGAAGTAACTGATCCCGACGTATTGCTGATAAATGGGAATTCGGTATTCGAAGTTCGCAACGGATTCCACGTCCCCGCCCGGGAAGGAAAATTGATAGAGCAGGATGGGAATCTGAACCGTCCTCTCGGAAGGAGTGCCGCTGCCGCCCAGGGCGCTGGGGTCGGTATAGGTGAAATTGGTGGGACTGCTGGTGGGTACAAAAGCCACCGGAGTGACGGTGCGGATGTTGAATCCGCGGACGTCTTGCTCGCCGCCGAGGTACAGGCGCGAGAGGGGAGGAACCTCCTTTCCGTCGTAGCCGGTAATGAACGAAGTGAGGAACCGAATGCCGATGACGTTGTGTTTCTTGTGAACAGCAAAGAAGCGCTTGTACTCAAAGGTTGGAGAAATCGAGTTGACGTTGCCGCCCAGAGGGCCGCCGACAAAGGCGAGCGACATGAAGATTTCCTTGCCGCCGGTGGGGTTGATGGGATGGTTGATGGTGTTGTAGGTGGCGCTGACGGTGATCTGGCTGGAATCGATTCCGGTGAGCGCAGAGGGGCCCGCGGCGCTGGTGAACTGGAGGTCTTCGAAAAGCAAGCGCGAGGCATCGCTAAATGCCTGGATGTTGGTTGTGGTGTAGCCGTAGTTGATGCCGAGGCGGGTGAAGGAGTATTGCTTGAGCGGATAGCTGGCGAAAACCGTGAAGCCTTTGCTGTTCTGGTTGTAATTCTGAGTTTCATTGGGATTGGTGGCGGGCAACTGGCTGCCCAGCAGAATCGCGGTCTCGCGCGCGGTGTCGAAGCTGTAGCGGGAATCAAAGAGCGTAAATCCGGTTGTCAGGGGCTTGTCGCGGAAATAGGGCTCCGTGAACCCGAACACGATGCTGCGCTGCAAGGTGCCGAATTGGGTGGAAAAGTTGAGGGTCTCACCCAGGCCGAGGAAATTGTTGGTTTGGTAGTTGAAGCCGACGAAGGTGCCGGCGATTCCGCTGACGCCGCCGTTGAGACCGACCGATTGCTTGCCTTTTTCCTTGACCTTAAGGGTGATGTCGACCGTGCCGTCCTTGGGATTTCGCTTGAGATCGACGTTCTGATCCTTCTTGATGGGCTCGAAGTAGTCGAGCTGGTTGATGCGCAGGATGCTGAGCTCCCAAAGGTGGGCACTGAAGGCGTCGCCTTCATCGAGAAGCAACTGGCGGCGGATGACCTTGTCGCGAGTGGTCGTGTTCCCGACGAACTCGATGCGGCGGATGCGATAGGCTTTTTGCAGGTCGAATTCGAGAGTGAGGTTGATTACCTTGTTGGGAATGTCCACGTCGGTCTGGGGCGTGGCGGTGAAATCAATGTAGCCGAAGTTGCCGAACAAATTCTTGTAGTCCTCAAGCGACTTGCGGACCTTTTCAGTGGAGAAGATATCGCCCTTTTTGATGGGAAACGCGGACTCAAGATATTCGTTCTTAAAGACTAGATTGGGATTGGCGGGATCGGCACTGCGAACCACCAGCCGGCCCATTCGGAAGCGCTCGCCCTGATCGATCTCGATAGTGATGTTGGTGGCCTTGCCGTGCTGGGCACCGATGAGAGGCAGGTGGTCGATGCCGCCCTTGTTGACATCTACGGTTTCGAGCTTGGGCTCCTTGACCACCACCGTGAAGTAGCCGTTGTCCTGGTAATAGGTACGAATTCCGAGCTCGATGTCCTCATCAAGTTTGCGGCGGTCGAAGGTCTTGTTGGCGACTTTGAAAAAAAACGGGCCGACGGGGAAACCGTAGGGCCTGTCGTTGTGCATGGAGCGGATGAGCTTGCGGTCGGAAAATGCCTTGTTGCCGATGAACTTGATCTTGCCGACCTTGACCTTGGGACCCTCGTTTACGACGAAGGTGAGTTCGACGGCATTGGTGCCGGTGATCCGGGAGTACTCCGGCGTAACGGTGGCGAATTGGCGTCCGTGCTCACCTTCCAGCTCCTTGATGAGCACTTCGGCGCGCTTGATTTTGGTGGGATCGAAGGAACTTTCCACGGTGAGGCCGAGCTTGCGGTCCTTGAAACGATCCAGGATGTCGGATTCGGAGACGGAACTGATGCCCTTGTACTTGATGTGGCGGATCATGGGGCGTTCCGTGAGATAGAAGACGATGATTACGGAGTTGGGTTTGTCCGCACTGTTTTCCACTTCCAGACGGATATTCTCGAAATATTGGGTGTTCCAAAGGGCTTGAAAGTCGTGGCGCAGCCTCTCCTCGTTGTAGGGCTGACCAGCTTGGCTGAAGATTTTGCTGTTCAGGTTGTCTCGGGGAATGCGGCGGTTTCCAATGAAGTCGATTCGCTCAATGATGGGGGGGGGCGACTGGGAAGAAGGGGCCTGTGCGACGAGCGAGGGGACGAGAAAAAACAGCGCGCTGGCCGGGAGGCAAAGCGCGCCGGCCAGTCGCCATCGGAGCAAAGAATTTGCACGAGCGGCCCTCCCACCGAGCGGGGCCGCATTCCCCCACCACAAGATCAGTCGCTCCTCGTCGGACCCAGTGCCAATGGCACCGGCGATGAGATTCGCTATTGCACCATCGAGGTTGCTTCAACGACAGGCCGGAACCCGAGGCCATCGGCCGCCACAAAAACCTCTAAAGTAGCTGGGCGGGCAATGCCACCACGGATCAAGGCTTCGGAGAGAGGATCCTCAACATAACGTTGCAGGGCCCTGCGCAACGGCCGCGCACCATAGCTGCGGTCGGTGCAGGTCTTCTCCAAAATCCACGAGCGCGCCTCGGGAGTAAGCACAATCTGGACCTGGCGGTGCACCAACGTGTCGTTGATCTGGCCGACGAGGATGTCGATGATGCGCAGCAGGTCCTCGTCGGAAAGCGGGTTAAACAGAATGATTTCGTCGAGCCGGTTCAGGAATTCGGGATTGAAGAGACGGCGGACTTCGGTCATGACTAAATCTTCCATGCGCGCATCGTTGATATCGCCGGAGGCCGATTGGAACCCCATGGTCGAGCGCTTCTGGAGGTAACGCGCGCCTAGATTCGAGGTCATGATGAGAATGACGTTGCGGAAGTCCACGGTATTGCCGAGACCGTCGGAGAGCTGTCCGTCCTCAAAGACCTGCAGCAGGATGTTGTACACGTCGGGATGCGCCTTCTCGATTTCATCGAGGAGGATGATGGAGTAAGGCGAGCGGCGGACGCGCTCGGTGAGCTGGCCGCCCTCTTCGTAACCGACGTAGCCTGGAGGCGCGCCGATCAGTTTCGAGACGGAATGCTTCTCCATGTACTCGGACATGTCAAAGCGAACCAGGGATTTCTCGCTGCCCATCAGGAATTCGGCGAGCCGGCGGGCGACTTCCGTCTTGCCGACTCCGGTAGGGCCGAGGAACAGGAAGCAACCGACGGGACGCCCGGGAGCCTTGAGGCCGGCGCGGCTGCGGCGGATAGCGCGGGCGAGAGCGGCAATGGCGCGGTCCTGGCTGATGACACGCTTGTGCAGCTCTTCCTCGATGCGGATGAGTTTCTGCTGCTCGTCTTCCTTGATGGCGGTGACCTCGACGCCGGTCCATCGCGCCACCACTTCCTCGATATCTTCGCGGGAGACGACGCCGGAGACGGAATCGTCAATCTTGAGCTTTTCGCGGAGGGCCTGGAGGTGCTCGCGCTCCTTGCGTTCTTCCTCGGAATAAAAGCGGGCTTTCTCGAACTCGTGATTGGCGATGGCCGTTTCCATACGGTGAGTGATGAACTTGATGCGCTTCTGCACCTCGGTGATTTCCTCGGGCAGCATGGACTGGCGCAGTTTGACGCGTGCGCCGGCCTCATCGATTAGGTCAATGGCCTTATCGGGGAGGAAGCGGTCGGGAATATACCGGCTGGAGAGATAGACGGCATAGCGCAAGGCCTCGTCGGTATAGCTGACGGCGTGGAATTTCTCGTAACGCTCGCGGACCCCCTGGAGGACACGAATTGCTTCTTCTTCGTTCGGAGCACTGACCTTGACGGCCTGGAAGCGGCGTTCGAGCGAGCGGTCGCGCTCGACAGACTTGCGGTATTCCGAGGGGGTGGTGGCGCCGATGCACTGGATTTCGCCGCGTGAGAGCGCGGGCTTGAGGATGTTGGCAGCGTCGAGCGAGCCCTCCGCGGACCCGGCGCCGACCAGGGTGTGGAGCTCGTCGATGAAGACGATGGCGTTCTGGTTCTCCATGAGCTCCTTCATGATGGTTTTGAGGCGCTCTTCAAACTGGCCGCGGTATTTCGTGCCGGCGACAATGAGCGAGAGGTCGAGAGAGAGAATGCGCTTGTCGGAAAGGAAGGGCGGAACATCGCCGTCTGCGATGCGCTGGGCAAGCCCTTCGACGATAGCGGTCTTGCCGACCCCCGGCTCGCCGATGAGCACCGGATTGTTCTTGGTGCGGCGGCAAAGAATCTGGATGACGCGTTCGAGCTCGCGCTCGCGGCCGACCAACGGGTCGAGCTGGCCTTCCATGGCGGCCTGAGTGAGGTCGCGGCTAAACTCGGCGAGCAACGAAGTCTCCTTGGCCCGGTTGACGGGAACCTTTTCCCCGGCGCTGCGGGCCAGTTCGTCGCGCAGGGTGGAAAGGCGCAGCCCGCGCTCCTGGAGCAGCTCCGAGCCGAAGCACTTCTCCTCTCTTAAGATGCCCAGCAGAAGGTGCTCGGTGCCGACGTGCTTATGGCTGAGGCGATCGGCCTCTTCCGCGGCAAACTTGAGGATGCGATGGCATTCCTGGCTCAGGGGCACATCCACGGATGTGGAAATACGCTCGCGGATGGTGATGCGCTGCTCGATTTCCTTGCGGATGGATTCGATCGAGCCATGAGTGCGTAGAAAACGGTTGGCCATGGCCTTGTCTTCACGGAGGAGGCCCAGGAGCAGGTGTTCGGTTTCGATGTAGGGGCTGCCGTACTGGGTAGCCTCGTAGCGCGCGAAGAAAATCACGCGGCGGGCTTTCTCGGTGTAGCGTTCAAACATAGGTCACCTGGCCGTCCCCTCTCCACCCGGAGCGACGCTGCGGGCCGCGGCCTGGGGCTGAATCCGGCCGTGCTCGAGGCGCAGAACACGGTCGCAGCGCTGCGCGAGCCCGATATTGTGAGTCGCCAGAATGGAGGTCAGGCGCCGCTCTTCGTGCAGGCGACGCAGCAGGGCGAAGACGGATTCGGCAGTGTCCTCGTCCAAATCGCCGGTGGGTTCGTCTGCGAAAAGCAGCGAAGGCTGGCCAGCCAGAGCTCGGGCGATTGCCACGCGCTGCTGTTCCCCCCCGGAGAGTTCCGCCGCGCGATGGCGGCGTCGATCTGAAAGTCCCACGCGCTCCAACCCCTCGGCTGCTGCCTGGAGAGCATCCCCCATGGAAATGCCCCGCAGGAGCAGGGGAAACGCGGCATTCTCTTCGGCCGTAAAATCGGCGAGCAGGTGATGCCGCTGCCAGACGAACCCGATGCGCCGATTACGAAATTCCGCCAATCTCAAGCCTGAAAACGCCGAAAGCGCTTCCCGCTCGAAGTATACTGTACCGCTTGTTGGAGTGTCCAGCGCAGCGAGTAAATGCAAGAGAGTGCTTTTACCGCAACCTGATGGACCAACGACGGCGACCATCTCTCCGGGCGCGATTTCCACGTCGATGCCGTTAAGAACCGGAAGCGGCCCCGAAGCTGCGGCGTAGGATTTGCGCAGATTTTCGGCCCGCAGCAGAGCAGCAGAGGGATCAGCGGCTGCGGCGGAGCGGCTTAACGGCTCGGGTAAAGTGTTCACGTCAGTGCCGGCCTCGCGTTACGGAGCCCTCGACCTCACACTTAATTAGATGCGCTTCGCGCGCCGACCATGCGGAGGATGGCCGAGGCGAGTGCGCAATTGTTTGCTCATTTCTCTCCAACCGGAGACAAAAACCGCGGGCCGCGCGGACGAGGCGCGCGCCGAGGGAAGGCGGAAGGCCCGCAACTGCCTCATTCCGGGAGCGTTGTCGGGGCAAGATTTTTCCCCTGTGGAAGAGGATCTTAGTCGTACGCCCTCTGCCCATACGTCTTGGGGGATAAAGAGCAACTGAGCAACCATTTCCGGCCGCACGGGGCAGCGGGGCCCTCTCTCGTAACTCATTCATAACGCAGGATCTCCGTAGGAGAGACACGAACCGCCAACTGCGCAGGATAGAGGGTTGCCAGGACGCAAATGAACAGAGCGACCAGAGCGACCAAGAAAGTGTCAAAGAGGCTTGGAGAAAACGGAACGTAGGAGATGGCGTAAACCTCCGGGTCGAGGTGCACCAGCCGCCAATGATCGAGAATGAGAGCGAAGCAATAGCCGAGCACGCCGCCGCTAACGGTGCCCCACGTTCCCGCAATCATTCCCTGAAGGACAAAAATGGCGCGAATTTGAGGCCGGCGCGCTCCCATAGCGACAAGAACGGCGATATCGCGGGCCTTGTCGCGAACAGTCATGGCGAGGACGACGAGAATGTTCAGGCCAGCGACGAACGTAATGAGACTAATGAAAATTGCGGTGACCAGTTTTTCGACGTTCAGCCAATGGAAGAGCGCGCGATTCTCCTCCGACCAGGTGCGGGAGAGAAAGCCGGAGCCAGCCGTGGAAGCGAGTGACGCCGCGAGCGAGTCGGCGAGATCGGCATTGTCGAGGCGGCATTCAATGACGTTGGCGAGATCGCCGACGCCGGCGAGACCTTGTACCGTAGCGAGGGTGGCGAAACCCCAGTTGGCGTCGTAGTCGTAGAAGCCGGAATGAAAAATGGCGGAGACGCGGAAGCGGCGCGAGCGGGGGAGCATGCCGAAGGGCGTAAGCCGGCCGCGGGGGCTGGTGATGGTGACGTAGTCGCCTTCGTGGATGCGCAGATCCTCGGCCAAAACGCCGCCAAGGACCACGGCGTCGAGACCGTCGATATCCTGAGCAAAGAGATCGCTGCGGCGGAGGAGCGAAGCGAGAACGCTATCGGTGCGGCGCTCGCGTGCAGGATCGATTCCCTTCAGAACGATGCCGCGGGCGCGACCGCCGGAGGAGAGAAGCACGGTCTGGTAAAGAGCGGGGACAGCAGCGATGACGTGGGGCTGAGCGGAAACGCGATCGGCGATCGCGTCGTAGTCGCGGATGCCTTCTGAGCCGGGACGAGTGAGATGAACATGAGCCGTGACGGCGAGGAGATGATCTTCCAGAGCGGAACGGAAACCGGAGTTCATGGCCAGCGCGATCACGAGGGTGGCGACGCCGGCACCGACACCGAGAATGGAGAGCCAGGAAATGATGCGAAGAATCGCGGGGCGATGCCGCGAGCGGAGATAGCGGAAGGCGACGAATCGAGGGAGGCTCATGCGCGGCTCCGCATCATGGCGGGCAGCACGGGCTCATGCCTTCGGGCCGGCGGGGTGAGGAGGGGAGATGTCGGCAGGAGGCGCGGCGGAGGCTTCAGGACGCAAGAGAGGAAAAAGGATGACTTCGCGAATGGAGTGCGAGTCGGTGAGGAGCATGGCGAGGCGATCGATGCCGATGCCTTCGCCCGCAGTGGGAGGCATGCCGTGGGCGAGAGCACGAACGTAGTCCATGTCCACCTGGCGGGGGACTTCGTCGCCGCCCGCGGCGACTTGTTCTGCGAATCGGCGCTCCTGCTCCTCGGGATCGTTCAATTCGGAGAAGCCGTTGGCGATTTCCATTCCGGCCACGAACATTTCGAAGCGCTCGGTGAGCGAAGGATCGTCGGCGCGGCATTTGGAGAGCGGAGACATTTCAACCGGAAAGTCGTACAGAAACGTGGGCTGGACGAGATAGCGCTCGGCCACGTGCTCGAAGAGCAGGCCGGTGAGAACGCCGGACGAGGCGGATTCGATGCCTGGGATGGGGTCGAGATTTTGGGAGCGGGCGTAAACGTTGTAACGCAGTGCGGCAGCGCGGACGGCGTCGGGCCGGGCGAATTCGACGGGAGCGGGCGGGGCACCCGCGGCGGCCGGCCAGTGGCGGGCGATGGCTTCACGCATGGTCAGGCGTTCCATGCGGGAGAAATCGAGGGTCAGATCGCCGTAGCGAACCTGGTGCGAGCCGACGACTTTCTGAGCGAGGCCTTTGAGCAGATCTTCGGTGAGCTGCATGGCGTCGTTGTAGTCGGCGTAAGCCTGGTAATACTCGAGCATGGTGAATTCGGGATTGTATTTGAAGGAGATGCCCTCGTTGCGGAAGTTGCGGTTGATTTCGTACACGCGGTCGAGGCCGCCGACAATCAGGCGCTTTAGATAAAGCTCGGGAGCGATACGCAGGTAGAGGTCGAGGTCGAGCGTTTTGTGGTGAGTAACGAAGGGACGGGCGACGGCGCCGCCGGCGATGGGATGCATCATCGGGGTTTCGACTTCCAGGAAGCCGCGCGCGTCGAAAAAGCGGCGCATTTCCCGGATGATTTCGGCGCGTTTGAGAAAGACTTCGCGGACACGGTCGTTGGCGATGAGGTCGAGATAGCGCTGCCGGAAGCGGAGCTCCACGTCAACGAGGCCGTGCCATTTTTCCGGAAGTGGAAGCAGCGCTTTGGCAAGCAAGCGGAGCGAAGTGACCCAAACGGACAATTCTCCGGTGCGGGTACGGAACATGCGGCCTTCGAGGCCGACTAAGTCGCCGAGATCGAGCAGGTGGAAGAGCTGGAAACCGCGCTCGCCGACCACGTCGAGCTTGACGTAAATCTGAATGCGTTTGCCGCCGCCGAGAAGGTGAGCGAAGCCGGCCTTGCCGTGGCCGCGTAGAGCGACGACCCGGCCGGAGATGCGCACGGGGGGCTTCTCAACTTCGAGTTCGTCGTGTGATTTGGAACCGTACTGATCGACAAGGCCGGCGGGCGTGTGCGTAAAGTCGAAACGGTGGGGATAGGCCTCTTCCCCGAGTTTTACGATCTCCTCGAGATTTTTCTGCCTCTGCCGGTATTGGTCGAGCGGTTCAAACGGCAAGCGTGTCCCCTTGAGAGAACGGAGCGAGTATAGGTGCCGGGCGGAGGGAGCGTCAAGAAAGGGACAGGCAGAGCGGACGCGCGGGGGCCAGCGGCAATGGATTCGCGCAGCCGGGGGAGAGGGGGCCGAAGGAGGCAGAAACTGTGCGCGACGTATCAGTATGCCCGCGCGGTGCCGAAGATTAGCCAGCCGAATGAAGAAATAAACCCGGCAAAGAAAGCGCAGGATTGTGCTATAGAACAGCGCATTCGGAGCACGGCTTCGAGACCAGAACAGAATGCGGCTGGCGAAAAAAATCGGACCGCCTGCACAGGAACAGTGCGGGTTGAGCGACGAAGATCTGATGCAGTCCGTAGCGGCGGGGCGCTCGGAGGCTCTGGGAGTCCTATTTGACCGCTATCACCGCCTGGTGTTCAGCGTGGCATTGCGGATCGTGCGCGACCCCGGCGAGGCGGAAGAGGTGGTGCAAACAGTTTTCCTGGATATCTACCGAGCCGCGGCAAAGTTCGACGCGAGCAAGGGCATGCTGAAAGTGTGGATGCTGCAGTATGCCTACCACCGGGCGCTGCATCGCAGGCGGCATCTGGTTTCGAACCACTTTTACACCTGGGAAAACCTGGAAGCCGCGATCGAGATGGGCTCCGGCCGCTCGGAATGGGGCCAGGAGGCGGAGGCAGTGCGGCTGACCGAGCAGATGCTGGAAAACCTGAAGCCGCACCAACGAGAAGTGCTGGAGATGACGTTCTACGAAGGCATGACTGCCGAAGAAATCGCGCGGCAGCGCGGAGATTCGGCGCACGCCGTGAGGCACCATCTGCAACGCGGGGTGGCCGCCCTGCGCAAAGCGCTTCGAAATACGAGCGGGAAAGGACCGTAACGCGTTGAAACTCGCAAACAAGCTCTGGCCCATGGGCCACCGGCGCTTTGAGGGAATGTGCGCGCTCGCCATCACGGGGCAACTGGGTGGCGCGCAAATGTGCGAGCTGGACGAGCACATTGCAGTGTGCAAGCGATGTCGGGAATATCTGGAATCGGTGGCGCAATTCAGCGTGCAGGCGATGCCAGTGCTCGCGGAGGGTCACGCCCCGGCGCTGAGGATCGCGCCCCCGGAAGGCATGAGGGAGCGACTGCTGGCGCGGGTGGCTGCGGATACCGGTAGCGGGGAACTGCATCCATTTCCGGCTGCCAAAGCGCGGCCACAGCTCGTGTCCCGGGAACGCACGACAGCAGCGAACGAGCCACAACGCCTGCCGCGGAGGCCACGGGCAGTCTCGGCCGCAAGTCTCTTGCTCCTGAGCACCGCAGCGGGATGCGCGGTGACCGCCGTGGTTGCCGTGGCTGCCTATCGGACCGGCATGCGCAGGGCTGCAGCACCCGCAGTGCCAATAGTCCAAGCGCCTCCTACGGCCGCAATAGCTCCCGCTCCAACGCAAGATCCGGATCCGGAGCGCATGAAACAACTTGAGCGTCAGAAATCCGATTTGAAGGCGAAGCTTGCGAGCGTCCGGCGCGAGCTGGGATTGGCGCAGGCTGAGAATGAAACTCTGGGCAGAGCGCTGGCTACAGCCAACGAGCAGAGCGCGGAACAGCTGACTACCTTGCAGGCCGACGTGAGCCGGCTGAAACAGCGCCTGGCCGATTCCGAAGTGATTGCGATGGCTCAGAAGCAAGCGAACCAGGAGTTGAGCTCACGCCTTGAGAAGACGGCGACAGACTTGCAACTGGAGCGCGATTTGAAATCGGCCAAACTCGAAATGGGGGACCTGGCCGCGGCGCGAAATCTACACATCGTGGATGTGTACGATGCCGACCCAAGCGGTAAGCGGCAGCGTTCGTTTGGGAGGGTTTTCTACATCGAGAATCAATCGCTGGTGTTCTATGCCTACGACCTTGACGATCCCGGGCGCTTCAAGGCCAACGTGGTGTTCCATGTGTGGGGAGGGAAGGCCGGAACGAAGGCAGTGACGCACAGCTTGGGTATTCTCCGGCGTGACGATGCCAACCAGAACCGGTGGGCGATGAGCTTCGACGACCCCAACGTGCTGGCCCAGATCAATTCGGTTTTCGTGACGGCCGAGCTGGCCAGCCGGCACGCCGATGAACCGCATGGCAAGAGAGTGCTCTACGCGTATTTTGGCAGCCCGCCAAATCATCCATAAAAAGGAAGGAGTTAGCTCCAAACCGGGGAGAGGCAGGGGAGCCATTGGACCGTGGCTCCTCTCATCTCTCCGGAACTTTTCTGTGCGCTCGCTTCCCCGCTCTTCGACGTCGCGAACCTGAGACATGGCGCTGCGGTGGGCCGCACGACGTGGCGAGATTGTTCCACTTTGTGGGCATACGCTAGCAAAGGGGGGATCGAAGGTGGAACATAGACGCGGTATCGGTGTAGGTATTCTAATCCTGCTCACCATCACCTGCCTCGGACGCGTGGCATCGGGCCAAGGAGAAACGGCGACCGTCTCGGGGCTCATCACTGACCCAAACGGCGGAGCGGTGGTGAAAGCAGAGGTGTCTCTCCAGAGCGTGGACCGCGGCACAGTGACGACGGCGACATCGAACGACGCCGGAATCTACCTGTTCCCAAGCGTGCATCCGGGGCAATACCAGATCACGGTTCGAAAGACGGGGTTCAAGCAAGTGGACCTGCTGGGACTAATCGTGAATGTGCAGGACCACATCGAGCAGAACTTCCGGCTGCAGCTCGGCTCAGTGTCGGAGAGCGTGACGGTGCAGGGTGGCGCGCCGCTGGTGGACACGGAGGACGCGGCAGTGAGCACAGTGGTGGACCGCGAGTTCGTGGAAAACCTGCCGCTGAACGGAAGAAGTTTCCAAACGCTGATCACACTGGCGCCGGGAGTGGTGCTGACACCCGCGAACTACAACCAGGAGGGACAGTTCAGTGTGAACGGGCAGCGGGCAGACGCGAATTACCTGACGATCGACGGCGTGAGCGGCAACACGGCGGCCAGCACGGTGACGGGGCTGCGCCAGGATGGGGGCGGAGCAGCGATCGGGTACACGGCCCTGGGCGGAACGAACGGGCTGGTGTCAGTGGACGCGATGCAGGAGTTCCGCATCCAGACCTCGACATTCGCTCCCGAGTTCGGAAGGACGCCGGGGGCGCAGATTTCGATCGTGACACGGTCTGGAGCGAATGAGTTCCACGGAACGGCGTTCGACTACTTCCGGAACGACGCGCTGGACGCGAACAACTGGTTCGCAGACGAAAACCACTTGCCGAAACCTGCGGAACGGCAGAACGACTTCGGGGGAGTGTTCGGCGGGCCGATCGTGAAGGACAAAACGTTTTTCTTCGTATCTTACGAAGGACTGCGGCTGAGGCTGCCGCAGACGGTGGTGTCGGACGTTCCCTCGGATGCGGCGAGGGCGGCGGCGGTGGCATCGGTGCAACCACTCCTGGACGCATTCCCGGTGCCGAATGGGCCGGTACTGGCAGGAGGGCTGGCGCAATTTACGGGTAGCTACTCCGATCCATCGACGGTGGATACGGGGAGTGTGCGGATCGACCACACCTTCAATTCGAAGCTGACGATTTTCGGGCGGTACAGCTACACCTCATCCGATGTAGGACAGCGAGCGTGGAATACGACGTTGAGTGTGCTGAGCAATCCGAGCACTGTTTCTATACAGAACCAAGTATTTACGGCGGGCCTGACGGAGACGATCACGCCGTCACTGGCGAACGAAATCCGCTTCAACTACACGGGGACGACAGCGTCGAGCTCGACAACACTGGACGACTTTGGCGGCGCGACGCCACCGGCGAATTCGCTGCTTTTCCCCTCGTTTACATCGCCCTCGGTAGGCGCTTTCGCGGCGTACATCGCGGGTGCCGGGCAATTCCAGGTGGGAGAGCTGGCCTACAATCGGCAGCGGCAACTGAACCTGGTGGACAATCTCTCGAAGACGATCGGGTCGCACCAATTAAAATTCGGGGTGGACTACCGGCGATTGTTCCCGATCAGCCGGCCTTTCGAGTACCTGCAAGAGCCGCTGTTTTTCAGCGTCGCGGAGGCAGAGACGGGAGTATCGGCGGAGACGGAAATACTGGCGCACGAGAAGCTCGAGTTGATTTACAACAACGTATCCACATACGCGCAGGACACGTGGCGAGCGAGCGCGCGATTCACGCTGACTTACGGGCTGCGCTGGGACGTGAACCCGGCGCCGCACGCGGGAAACGGGCAGACACTCACGGCTCTGACAAACGTGAACAATCCGGCGACAATCAACGTGGCGCCGACGGGCACGCCGCTCTATGCGACTACGTATGGAAATTTCGCGCCGCGCATCGGCGGGGCGTACCAGCTCTTCCAACGGCCCGGACGGGAGACGGTGGTGCGCGGAGGGTTCGGGATCTTCTACGACCTGGGATATGGCACGACGGGACTGGCGACGGGAAGCGTTCCGTTTGCGAGCACGAACGTGCTGGTCGGCGCGGCGTTTCCACTGACTGCGGCGGAGGCGGCGCCGGCTTCCTTTACGCTCAGCGTTCCCTACGGGGGAATTTTCGGAACCGATCCACACCTGGTGTCTCCGCGGACGTACCAGTGGAACCTGGCAATCGAGCAATCGCTGGGAGCGAGCCAGACGCTTTCGCTCACGTACGTGGGGGCGCTCGGACGGGATCTGCTGCGCGCGGAGGAATACCTGCTTCCGAACATAAACTTTTCGTCGGGGGTAATTGTAACGACGAATATGGCGAGTTCGAACTACAACGCGATGCAACTGCAGTTCAAACGGCGGCTGTCGCACGGGCTGCAAGCATTGGCGTCGTACACGTGGTCGCATTCGATCGACGACGCATCGGACGACGCGAACACGTACAACGTATCCGCCTTCTACCCGCCGAGCCGGGACCGTGGGAATTCCGATTTCGACATGCGAAACGCTTTTACGGCGGCGCTCAATTACGACATTCCGACGGGGCGCTTGACGGGAGCGGCGAAGGAAATTTTGAAGTCGTGGTCGCTGGATACTTACATCCTGGCGTACTCGGCTCCGCCGGTGGATCTGATCGGCGCAGAGAGTTTCGCTCCGCCCTTCATCTCCATTGTGCGGCCGGACATCGTGGCGGGAGAGCCGTTCTACCTGTATGGCTCGCAGTATCCGGGAGGAAAGGCGTTCAATCCGGCGGCATTCGTGGCCCCGCCTGCGGGCCAGCAAGGCGACTTGGGGAGAAACGTGCTACGTGGATTCGGCGCGTGGCAGCAGGATTTCGCGGTGCGGCGGCAATTCCAATTCACGGAGAAAGTCGGGCTGCAGTTCCGCGCGGAGTTGTTCAACGTATACAACCATCCGAACTTCGGGCCGCCTTCCAACATGCTGGGCACGCCGCTGTTCGGCCTGGCCACACAGACGTACGCGCAGAACCTGGGATCGGGCGGGCTGGGCGGCGGATTTTCGCCGCTGTATCAGGTGGGCGGGCCGCGATCGGTACAACTGGCGCTGAAGCTCATTTTCTGACCGGCCGCCGGCTCGCGAAGGGAACTCCCAGGACGGACCGCCGGAGAGCGGGTCCAGGAACAACGGACGGCAGGGCGCGGCGCAGGCTATGGACAGATTCGCGGCCAGGCGGAATACAGTTCCAAGGGCGCTCAAAACGGAAGACGAAGTCTACTGCATGTCGCGGCAGCAGGAAAAGGAGAAACGCCGACATGAACGCATTCCAGGACCGGTGGAGCCGGCGACTCCTGTATGCGACGGCTTGCCTGTCACTGACGTGGGCGACGCCCGTCCCGATGGCGGGCCAGAACGGGAAGCCTCTGCAGCCCGAGGATCTGCTGGCCGTACGCGACGTGACCGATCTAGAGCTGGCGCCTAACGGACGAGAAGTAATCTATGTAATGAAGGAAGCGAATCTGAAGAGCGAGCAGATGGAGCAAACGATTTGGCGGGTGAGGACTGACGGCAAGAACCCGCCGGTACGGCTGACCCAGAGCGAGAAGGATACGTCGGCCCAGTGGGCGCCGGACAACATGGGCGTGACGTTTCTATCCGTGCGAGAAGGGCACCCGCAGATCTGCCTGCTCACTCTGGAAAACGGCGTGGTTGAACAATTGAGTCACGCGCCCGGGGGAGTGACGAAGTATCGCTGGTCGCGCGATGGGAAACATATTGCATTCGTTTCGGCGGATCAGGACAAGGGCGCCTTCGAACAGGCGATCGGAAATCAGGAAACAGGCGTTGTGATCGAGAAAAAAGATTTCGCGGTTTACAAACTCCTGCGCAATCAACTGTTCCTTGACCTGGAAAAGCCCTCGAGCCTGTGGGTCCTGGACGTGGGGTCGCAGAAGGCGACCCGTGTAACGACAGGAGTGAATGTCAGTAGTTTCGATTGGTCTCCAGACAGCCAATCGCTGGCATTTGCGGGCAGGCCCGTGCCGGGACTTTCGAATCAGCGTTCGGATGTGTGGGTGTATGCCATGGGAGAAGGAAACTTGAAAGCGGTCTTGCAGGGGAGAGGGGGGGAGGACTGGAGCGATTCCAGCGGCTATTCGAATCCGATATGGTCGCCCGATGGGAAGCGGCTGGCAGTGCTCTACAGGGAGATGAAGGACCGCTGGGCCGCGCTGGATCGGGTGGGGATTCTCACACTGGAGGATTCGAGCTTCTCGCTGATCACGAGGGAAGAAAAGCTGGAACTCTATACGCCGAGGCTGTGCTGGATCGAAAAGGACCAGATTTACCTGGAGAACACGGAACGCGCCGGGCGGCACCTCTTCTTGCTGTCGGTAAAGGATGGATCGGAACGCCCAACGGGGAATCCACAAGCGTACGAGGGCAACTTCAGCTTCTCTGCAGACGGAAGGACGATGGCGTATGTGCGCCAGTCGCTCACGGAGCCTCCGGAGGTTTATTTTGGAGAAGTGGGAGGTGGAACGGGGAAAAAGCTGACGGAATTGAATGAGGGGTTTAGGGCGTTCGAGCATCCTGAGTTCGAACGTGTGCATTGGAAGGCTCCGGACGGAGTGGAGGTGGAAGGCTGGCTGCTCAAGCCGCCCGGCTTCAGCGAGAAAGAAAAATACCCCCTGCTGGCGTTCGTGCACGGGGGGCCAGGATACGCTGTTCCGAACCGATTCGAGTTGTACGACGCGTGGCCGTATCCGTTCCGGATATTTGCGCTGCGCGGATATCTGGTTTTCCTGCCGAACTATAGGGGCACGGGGACGTACGGGAAAGCATTCCTGGAGCCGAGAGACATCGGCACGGTACCGGCAGACGACATCCTGTCGGGGATCTCCTACCTTGAGTCGCGGGGAATTGTGGACATGGAGCGAATCGGGATCCTGGGGCAGAGCCACGGCGGATGGCTCGGGCCGTATGTGATGGCGCGGAAACGGATGTTTCGAGCGGCTGCGTTCGCGGAAGGGAGCGTGGATATTTTCTCGATTTACGGTCACATGCCGGGCTGGTTGAACCTGAATGTTCACGAATATTATTTCGGCTCCCCCTACGAGGACCCTCAGAGGTACATCGAGCTGTCTCCTATACTGCACTTCCAGGGGTTGAAGACGGCCACGCTTTTGGAATATGGAGAGCAGAGCCTGGCGATAGACGGACTGGAGTTGCTGACAGGGTTGTGGCGAATGGGAGTGCCGCACGAAATGGTGATCTATCCGAAGACGGGGCACAACATTTCTTCGCCTGTTCTGCAGCTAGAGTCGATGAAGCGAAATTTGGATTGGTTTGACTACTGGATGCTGGGCAAAGAGGATGCGGACCCGAAAAAGCGAACCCAGTACGAGCGCTGGAAGCGGATGAGTGCTGAGATGGAGAAAATGCGCACGCGCGCGCCGCAAGTAATGGGGCGCTGAGTCCGTCGTTAACAGTACGAGGACCACGATCCGAGGAACAGGACCAATCGGGCGCTGGGCCCCGTCGATGTTTGCCCAGCTGACCCTCACAGCCCCACGAAACGCCGCGTTTCAGCCGCATCAAGACATACCGTTTGCTTAAGGTGTGCCCATGAATTGAGGAACGCCGGAGCGGGTTTTGGGGGCGAGAGACCAGAAGCAAGCCCCCACGCAGCCAAAGACATCGAAAGAGCGGCCTGGGCACGGATGTGCTGGTATAATCGGCACTTTCGCGCTCGAGGATGGACTTGGGCAAGACACGGAAGCGCACAATTCTCTCCGTTTGGTTAGGGCGGCTCTCGGCCGAGAAGGCTGCGGTGTACGAGCCGTCGGTGAAGGAACTGGAAACCGGGTACAGCCTGCTGAGCATCGTGCTGGATGACGGGCTGCTGCGCACGGAGGCGGGAGAACTGGGGGAGGCTCGGGCGATCGCCGAGTTGTGCGGGGCGTTGGCGGAACGGCATGCGGCGCTGCTGTGCGGGGCGCTAGAAACGATGGAGAGGCGATCGCAGCATTTCGGGACGCTGCCGGAGGTGGATCCGCTGGACCCGGGGACGTTCCGCACGGATGCGGCGCGAACAGCAAGCTTCTGGAACGCGCTGCTGCACCGAGTTCTATTCAGCGTGAGGCAGCGGTGGCTGCACAAATTGCGCACGCTCGAAGAAATCCTGTGGGGCGTGCGAGAAACGTTTCTGAAGACGGCAGGGGAACTGGCGGACGGAGTTTCCGTAGAGCCAAGGAAGGACTGGGCCACGCTGGAACAGACGCACGACGACTGGAATACCTGCCTGCGGGAAACAACGATTCTGCTCAAGTGTCTGCTAACGACGCTGGCACCCGGGGAAGTGGAGGAGTTGAGGCGGGAATTCGAGGAGAAAAGAAAACGGGCCGAAGAGCAGCCCTCGAAGTGGCGGGAGAGGCGGAAGCAAAGGGCCAGAACGATCCGCCGCGAAGGGCATGCGAGGGTGTAACGGCGCCGCCTGAGGTGCAGTACAACTCCCAGGGAGGCAGACGCATCCGAATTGCATGGAATGCGTCTGGACGGGTTTCGTGGCCCGACCAAGACGAACGACAGAAGGAGAGATTCCGGAAGCCGAGGCAATACGCCGAGCACAGCGCGGCGATCCGGAAGCGTTCGAACGACTGTACCGGCTTCACAGCCGGCGGGTGTACTCGGTGGTCTTGCGGATGGTCGGAAATCCGGCGGAAGCAGAGGATCTGACGCAGGAATCGTTCCTTCAGCTCTTCCGGAAGATCCATACCTTCCGTGGCGACGCGGCGTTTTCCACGTGGCTGCACCGGCTCTCGGTGAACGTGGTGCTGATGCGGCTGAGGAAAAAGACGCTGCCGCAGACGTCTCTCGATGAGCCCGCGGACAGCGAGGACGAAACCAGCGGACCGAAGCGCGATGTGGGCGCAGAGGACCCGCTGATTGAAGGGTCGGTGGATCGGGTGCGGCTGGAACGGGCGGTAGCGGAGTTGCCGCCCGGATACCGAACGGTGTTCCTGCTGCACGACGTGCAAGGGTACGAACACAACGAAATCGCGCGGATCATGGAGTGCTCGATCGGGAACTCCAAATCGCAACTGCACAAGGCGCGGACACGGCTGAGAGAAATTCTGCAGGACGCGGCGCGGAACGAGGCACGGCAGCAGCGGCTGGAAGCGAGCGAGAAGACGGGATCGAGGGAGTAGGCAGTGATGCGGTGTGAAGAGTTCGACGTTTACGCGTTCGGTTGGCTGGAAGGAGAACGGACGCCCCAGGTGGTGAAACATCTGGCGACGTGCGCGCGATGCAGCGCGAAAATGGCGGACCTGGAATCGATCATCTCCACTGCAGCAAGCCTGCCCGAGCTGGACCCACCGGAACGAATCTGGATCTCCCTGCGAGACGAACTGGAGCGGGAAGGACTGCTCCGTGAGCGGAAGAGCCTGCTGGAGCGGATGCAGATTCTGATTCCAGCGGCGCCGCGAACGGCGCTGGCAACGGGACTCATTTCGGCACTTGCGGCGCTTCTGCTCTTCCTGCCGCAGTCGCCGATTGGCGAGCGGGCACGGAGCGACAGAGACACCGCCGGAGTGTGGGATCTGGCGCGCGTGCATGAGCAACTGGCGAACGCGGAGGCGCAGGCAGGACTGGACGTTCATTTCCGGGACCCCCAGGTGGCGGCCTCCTACCAACAGAACCTAGCGCTGGTGGATAATCTGATCGGCGAATGCCAGAAACGGGTGAATGAGGACCCGAACGACGAATTGTCGCGGCAATATCTGGTGACCGCGTACCAGCAAAAGGCGGATTTGCTGAACGCGCTATCGGAACGGGAAGCCTTGGGAGACTGAGATGAACGCCCCGCATACGCTCGGACCGGCCGGCTGGACGCTGAGCATTTGTTCGCTGGCGTTGCTGACGTGCGCGGCGCAGGCGGCGCCGGCGGGGCCGGCAGCAGGAAGTGATCGAGCGGGGGAGCCGGCGGGGCCGCATCGTCTGGACAAGCGGTTTACGGTGGACGGGCGAGCGATGGTGACGCTGCGGAACGCGCAGGGAACGATCGTGGTGAACTCCTGGCAGCGATCGGAAGTGGAAATCATCGCGAACCACGCGAGCGAGGGAGTGGAAGTGGACGCGACGCAGAACGGGAACCGGATCGAGCTGGTGACCCACGTGTTGCGGGACGACGTCTCGCCGGCGGAGCTGCAGGCGGACTACGAAATCTACGTGCCGGAAGAAACCGAACTGGAAATCAAAAACGACAGCGGGTCCGTGCGAGTGACGCAGGTGTACGCGGACGTGAGCGTGGACACGGTGCTGGCGAAGGTGGAACTGACGGACGTGTCTGGCGATTTGACGGTGCGAACGGTGGACGGCTCGTTCGTGTGCACGCGGTGCGTGGGTAAAATTGAGTTCATATCGACGTCGGGAGGGGCGCGGTTCGTGCAGGCAGTGAGCCGGTCGCTGCACGCGCAGACCTTTTCGGGGTCGCTGTCCTACGACGGGCCGTTCTCTCCGAACGGGTATTACAAGCTCACCACCACCTCGGGACCGATCGAGCTGGCGCTTTCGGAGAAGGATTCCGTGAAGTTGAGCGCCCACTCGCGACAGGGGAAGGTGGAAAACGAAGTGAATCTGAAGCCGGAAAGCCACCTGTTCCGTTTGCCGGGAGCCAGCAAGGGATCGAGCAGCCTGATTGGAACGACCGGAGCGGGGCTGGCGCGCGTCGAGCTGACCTCCTTCAGTGGTAAAATCCTCATTCGCAAGCGGGACTAATCCCGGGAGTCCGAGACTCCGCGAGCCGGATCCCGGAGATTCGGGATCGGAGCCGGGAGCGGGACGGGGAGTGGCGCGGGCACAGCGCCAATCACACGTGACATTCGAGGAACAGAAGCCGGCCCGCGGGCGGCGCGCGGGGCTGGTCTGTCTAGCCGGCTTCATGGGCAGCGGAAAGACTACCGTGGGCCGGCAGCTTGCGGCGCAAACGGGCTGCCGGTTTGTGGACCTGGACGAACGGATCGAGCAGGCCGCGGGATTATCGATACGCGATTTTTTCGAGAGGCACGGCGAGCCGCCGTTCCGCGAGCTGGAGCACGAAACGCTCGCGCGAGTGCTGGGGGAAATCGCGGAGTCGGGCGGCGCGGCGGTGGTAGCGCTGGGGGGAGGAACCTTTGCCCAGGCGCAGAACCAGGACGCGCTGCGGGCCGCGGGAGCAGCGGTGGTGTGGCTGGACTGCCCCATCGAGGAGCTGATCCGGCGGTGCGCGACGATGACGCACCGGCCGCTGTTCCGGGACGAGTCGAGCCTGCGGCAGCTCTACGAGCAGCGGCTGCCGAGCTACCAGTCGGCGGATGCGAGGGTAGAAAGCAGCGGGGAGCCGCGGGAAGTGATCGCGAGGATATTGGAGCTGGAATGGTTCGAACAGGTGGGGAGATGAGGGAAACGAAACGGATCCGCTGGACGGGAGCAGGGCTGGCGATTGTGCTTACGGGCTTTCTGACGTTGCCGGCCGGGGCGGCATCGGCGCGGCCGGGTGAAAGTACGGCCGCACGGGCGGCGCAGGATACGCAGAAAGGAAAAAACAAAAAGCCGGCAGAGCCGGGAGTGCTGGTCGAAGACCGCGGGACGCTGCAAATCCAGGTGGATGGGCAGCCGGCGGGGAGCGAAGAGTTCGAGATCCACGAGAGCGGGGGCGAATGGACCGCACGAGGCACCGCAGATATCCCGGGAGAAAACGGCGGGACAGCAAGGGTGACCGGGAGAATGACGCTGGCGGCGGACGGGGCGCCGCTGCGGTACGAATGGACGGCGACATCGCCGAAAAAGGCGGCGGCGGTGATCGAGTTTCAAGGAACGCTGGCGAAGATGGAATTGAGACTGGAAGGCGCGGCGCCGTACACGCAGGAATTCCAGTTCAACGCGCCGCCGGTAGTAATTCTGGACAACAACATGTATCACCAGTACGCGATTCTGGCGCGGCTGTACGATTGGGAGCACAAAGAGGCAAAGACGTACGCGGTGCTGATACCGCAGGATCTGACGCCCGGAACGGTTACAGCAGAATACGGCGGGCAGCAGGTAGTGGACGGGCAGAGGCTGGACGTGCTGCGTGTGCATACCAGCGACCTGGAGATTGATGTATTCTGCGACCCGGCGCAGCACGAACGACTGGTGCGCCTGGAAGTGCCTTCGGCAAAAGCGGTGATCCTCCGACAGGGTGCGAAGAAATAATCGAAGAACATCCGGCGGTAACGAGGGAGGCAAAGGGATGGGTGTGCCCGGACGCCAGGACAGGCGCGCCTGGCGCGCGTGTCGCTACAGAGGATGAGAGGGTCACCTCGGCGCCGGTACTCCAGAATCAGACGGCGACGTGAGGGGTGAGCGGACGAACGCGCAGCCTGGGCGACTCCATCTCGACACGTACGACGGACTCCTTGCCGGAACGGATGATGGTGAGGTCCACAGCGGGAGCGGGAGATTTTTCGGGGTCGGCGCCTTCCGCGGCCTTGGACAGCTTGTCGCGGAGCGCGGCGCGGAGCTCGGAAGCGTCCTTGACGCGCTTTCCATCGACGCGAATGATCACATCGCCGGCCTTCAGGCCCGCCTTCTCGGCGGGCAGGCCGGGCATGACTTCGCGAACGAGAACGCCCTCGCCATCGGGAGCACCGAAATAATTGCCGAGCTGGCCGGACAGGTCTTCCGCGTCGATGCCGAGCGCGGGGGCGCCAAACAGGCGAAGCCCTGGGAGCGAACCGATTGCGATATTGGGGAGCGGAGCGATTGCGGGGATGCTGGGAATCTGAATGTTCATGTCGGGATTGCCCATGAAGAAGGCGTTACCGTCATGGGAGCGGAAGGCGCGGCGGGAACCAATTTCCACGGTGAGAGACTGGGCGCGGCCATCACGCCAGATGGAGAAAGAAACCTTGCGGCCGACGGGCGTTTCGCGGACCAGGCGCTGGAGCGTGAGTGCGCCTTCGACGCGCTGGCCGTCGAACTCGGTGATGACGTCGCCGGCTTTGAGGCCGGCCTTTGCAGCGGGCGAATCTTCGGTGACGGAAGCAACCAGCACGCCGCGCTCGGCGGGGAGATTCAGCTCTTTCGCTTTGGCGGAGGTGACCTCTTCCGTGTGGATGCCGAGCCATGAGGATGAGGAAGAGAAAACCTGGAAGGAATGGCCGTCGTGGGAATCCTGAGCCTCCTGGCCGGCAATGGCCTCGGCGATCTCGCCGGATTCTAGATCGGCGACATCGAAATCGAGACCGCTGAGCTCGTCATCGAGTTCAGAGAAGACGGTGGCGGCGGTTGCTGGGGCGCAAACGCATTCAGGCGGAGCAGGCGGGGCCACGGGCGCGCGGTTCTGCGGCATGGCGGAACCGGAGGAGGCCACAGCGAGAGTGCCAACCAGCAAACTGCCTCCGACCCATTGTCCAATTCTGCCGACCATAACTTCCTCCCTGGAACGCGGCGTTCGACGCTGATCCTGCTGAACCGTTAGACGAGAGGGCGGGAGATTTGTAAGCGGATGGAACCGTTGACGGTGCGGAGCCGGAGAAGCGGTCCGCCCGCTCCGATGTGGCCTTGAATGGAGCGGCCGGCGGAGGCAGTGCGGGCGAGGAGGGGAAGTTCGCTGGAAAAATCGCCGTTGCGAGTTTGGGCATCGAGTTCCGCGCCGGCGCCAGCGGGGAGAGCGACAGCGACAGAGCCGTTGGTGGTCTGAGCGAGCAGCGAGGTATGAGTCGGGGAGCTACGCTCAGACTCAAGATCGCCGGACAGGCTGAGAAATTCGAGCGCAATGCTGCCGTTGGTGGAGCGCGCGGAAAACAGACCGGCGGCGCGAGCCAGTGTGACGTTGCCGTTCACGGTGGAAAGCGAGCCCTCGCCGGAAACGTCCTCGACGGAAACGGTGCCGTTGACGGTGGAAACGGAGGCGAGACGCACGCGAGCAGGGACGCGAACGCGAAACTCAACATTGACCTCGACGCTGCCAGCTTCGGGATAGTGAGTGGCGACGGATACGCCGGCGGAAGTCACGTCCACGGTGATGCGGACTGCGGAAAGGCTTTCGACAGGGCCAGGGGTAACTTTGCGGGCGGATATGCGGACCTCGTCACGGTCCCAGCCCGCAATATCGATGGAGCCGTTGACGTTAGAGATGGCGAACGAGCCGCCGGAAGCCAGCGGCACGGTGCGCTCGTACGTCTCAACTGCGGAAACCTGCGGAGCAGCCTGGGCCGCGGCGGAAAACAGGAGCAGCGCTGGAACCAAGCGCGAGGCAATTCTTGCAGGAGAGAAGGCAGCGAGATTCATGCGGACCTCCTTAGACAACCCCAAGACTGCCAGGCCGAAAGGCGGCGCGCGCGGCGCGCATCACGGCCGGTGAAACCTAACGGTAATGACCGTCAGCACTGGGACCGGCTTGCCGTCGAGAAGAATGGGTCTGTAGCGCCACTGTTTGACGGCGTCGCTGGCGGCTTCGACGAGCAGCGGATCGCCGGAGAGAGCCTTGACGTCCTCGATGGAGCCGTCGCGCGCGATGGCTACACGGAGGCGAACGGCGCCTTCCAAACCAACTTGGCGAGCTGTGTCGGGATAGATCGGGTCCACGCGGCGAGCAAGCCGCGAGCGCAGTTGCGCAGCGGGAATAATCACCCGATCCGTGAGCCAAGCGGTGAACTGCTCGCGCAGATCCTCCATCTGGGAAAGCTGGTCGCCATCCCAACTGTATTCGATGCCGTCGGAGTTTGACGCGGAGGAGGAGTGGCCGTGCGTGTCGATCGTGCGGCGCTCTTCCATTTCGGAGGAGTCGAGCACTTGTCGCTCGTGGACGGCGCGACGCGCAGTCTTCATGGCCTTGAGCTCCTCGGCGGAAGCGTAGGCCTCGAGCGCCGATTGGCGGGAGTCGAGCTGGGATTGCATTTGGGAGATCGAAGCATCGAGACTGGCGAGGGCCGCTTCGATGCCTCCGGCCGCAGAGACGGCGCCTGAAGGCATGCTCGGAATCACGGCAATGGGCGGAATAACGGGAAGGGCCGTGACGTCCGAGTCGTCCACGGGGCGCAGGAGGATATTTCCGGAAACAGCGCGCAAACGGAGCAGCGGACCGCCGGCGCCCATCACGCCTTCGGCGCGGAAAGCGCGTCCCGTAGTGATATCGTCGGCCTTCAGAACCACGGTGAAGGAGGGATCAACCAACATGCGATAGTTGTCGCCGCCTTCGATGGCGGCGTCGAGATTCAGGCTGGCATCCCTGGGAAGATAGACAACGAGATCTCCCCCAGTGCATTCAAAATCGGCGAGCGTAGAGGCACGAGGGGCGCGGGCCGGTTCGGGAGGCGGCGGAGTGTTTGGAGCCCCCGGGGCGCGCGGGGTCGAAGGCGGTAGCGGCGCTGCCACGGGCGCAAACATCGCGGTGATGCCACCGGAAGCTGTGGAGGCGCGAACGGGACGCGCGACGCCCGCAAGGAAGATGGAGCCGGCTCCGGTCTGAATACGGGCGGGGCCAGAAAGACGCCAGACCCGAATGCCGCCACCGCCGGTGCGGGCGGAGAGTTCACCGACGGCTTCGCCGACGAGAATGCGGCCGCCGCCGGTTGAAGCGGTGAGATTGGCGCCGGCGCTGTCGAGAAAAATATTGCCGCCACCGGTATCCATGCGCGCTTCGCCATCCACGCGCGCGACGCGGATATGGCCGCCGCCGCTGCGAAGTACCGCTGAGCCGCGCACGGAGCCGGCGAGGATATTGCCGCCGCCAGTGGTTGCAGTGAGATCGCCGGAAACGTCCTGAATGCTCACGTCGCCGCCAGCCGTCTGCAGCCTGGCGCCGGCGCCGGTGCGGCCTACGCGGATTCTGCCGCCAGCGGTATCGCAGACCAGACGTCCGTCAATGTCGCCGACATCTACATTGCCTCCCTGGGTGGAGATCTCGAGCGGAGTCGCGCGTGGCACGTCGAGCTCGAGCGTGACCCAGTAGCGCTCGGCGGAGCGCTCGCGGACGGCGCGGCCGTTTATAACCACGCCATCGGTTGTCGAGTGGGCAGTCAACTGGAAACGCGGAGTGGAAACGGCGTTCCAGTTGGCGTTCGCGGGAGCTTCAATGCGCAGGAGGTAGCGCACGGTGCCGCTGGCCTGCGTGCGGACGCGCACATCGCCCAGATCGAGGCTGACGCGGACGCGGTCGCCATCGTGAATTGCGACGTTGCCATTCTGCTCACTGATGACGCGCCGCGCACCGGAGTCCGCGCTCCCTTCGGAGGCCGCGGAGAGCGAAACGAAGAAGAACGGGAAAAGCGCCGTGAGACTGAAGAGGATGGCGGCACGGAGAAAAGCGCGAAAACGGCCGAGCGATGGCGTTCGGAGCCGCGGGCGGGGACGAGAATCATCAGGCAGTCGCACGGCGCTGCTGCTCTCCTTCCGAGAGGCCGGGCTCACTGGACGTCGCGCGCGGAAATCTGGCGGATGGCCGCGTCGCTCTGAAGCCGGACGAATTCGTTGGGGTCCTTGCGCTGGCGGTCGCGCAGGACGCGGACGAGGGCTCCATCAGGGGACAGCTCATTGCCAGGGGCGGAGTCGAGATAGGCGCGCAGAGCACTAATGGCCTCGACGCGGACGCCGGGATTGCCGTCGTGCTCGAGGGCACGGAGCAAAGCGTGGCGGACTTCCGCATCCTGTTCGAGGCCGCGCAGGGCGTCAATAGCTTTCAGGCGCACGCTGGGATTGGTGTCGTGCAGCATGGCTTGGCAGAGCGCGCGGCGGACGGCCGAATCGGTGCGGTCGGCGCGCAGCAAATCGACGGATTCGAGGCGAGCGTCGGGATCAGGCGAGTCAGATGCCTGGAGGGCAGCGAGCAGGGCACGGCGGATGGCGCCATCGTCCAGAGTGCCCTGCACCACGACGGGCTGTTCACTCCGCATGCGCACGGCAACGTCTCCACCGGGCAGACGCTGGATGCCGACGATGGAGCTTTCGTCGAAGGACGCTGGGGCGGCCGATTCGGCTACGGGCTCCGGAATGATAACGGGGAGCGATGGCCTGCGCGAGACGTAGCGGCCTGCGAGGAATCCGCAGAGGACGAGGGCGGCGACTGTCCACGCCGGGCGAGCGGTGAACCAGACGGCGGGACGGAAGGCGGTCTTCACCTGCTTCCACCAGCGCGCGGAGGCTTCGGCGCGATCAATCGAACGCGAGAGCGAACGACGGCATTGGGCCACGAGGAGATCGGAGGGCTGTTCGGAATCGAGCGAAGAGAGCTGCTCGAACAACACGCGTTCGCGCGCCAGCGCGGCCGCGCACGCGGAACAGGAGCCGACGTGGAGCTCGACGGCTTCGCGGTCTTCAGGGTCGAGTTCCTGCCAGACGTAAAGAGTCAGGCGCCGTTCGAACTCGGCGCAGGGGGCGGGGGACGAATTTTGCGGGGCGTCCATCAGCGGTAAGCCTCGAGGTTCGAGCGGAGTTTGCGCGTGGCGCGGAAAAGCGAATTCTTCACAGTCTCTTCCGTGGTGCCCAGCATCTCGCCGATGATGCGAAGGCGCAGACCCTGGAAATGTTTGAGCTCGAAGACCATGCGTTCACGCGGGGAGAGTCGTTCCATGGCGCGGGAGATGCGCTGGCCGAGTTCTTTACCCAGGAGCGCGCGCTCCGGGTTGCTCTGAGGCGCGGGATGGGCCTGGCGGTCGAAGAAATCTTCGTCGGCAGGAGAAGCGGCATTGGGAGATTCGGGCGCCTGGTCTTCGGGACGGCTGGAGCGGCGGCGGAGATGATCCAGGCAGACGTTGGTAACGACGCGATAGAGCCAGGTGTAGAAGGCGCATTCGAAGCGAAAGCGGTCGAGATTGCGGTACACCTTGAGGAAGGCTTCTTGATAG
>JASHRU010000285.1 GCA_030037225.1 Candidatus Acidiferrales bacterium
GCCGCGCGAATCGTGGCGCGGAACGAATCGCCGGGAGGAGCTGCGGTGGTCACGTCGAGCGCGACCTCGATGACGGGAAACTGCGCGGCGGCGGCAATCGCGGCGCGCGCCGTGCGCGACGCGCTGCCCACGAATTCCGTCTGGCCGGCCACGACCATCTGCGGCGTGTAGGGACTGGCAACATTCAGCCGGCGCGCATAGGCCTCCTGCCGCTGGGTAAACGCGGCTGAGGAGAACGGGTCGCGCCAGCCCTGGCTGTCCCAATAGTCCACGTGCTCTTCAAGCGGGATGATCAGCGCGCCGGGCACGGGCTGAGTGCGGTCGAGCTCCGCGAGCAGAGCGTCTGCGGGAGGACAATCCGAACAGCCCTCCGAAGTGAACAGTTCGACGACTACGGGAACGTGCGCAGGCGCGGGCGAGCCGCCGGAAGACGCGGAACAGAGGACTGCCAAGAGGGTTACCAGGCAGGCGAGCACCGAGCGAGGCCCGGGACGAGTCATTTCTGGCTCGCCGCGGATTGACGCGCGGCCGTCCCGGACGGAACCGGCGGCGCGGGATATTCGGGCAGCTTCTCTCTGGCCAAATCCGCGCGCTTCACCACCAGCTCATCGAACAGAATCGAGGGGCTGATGATGGTCCGCGAGGTCTGGCCCAGCCGATTGCTCACCAGGTAATCGTTGCCTGCGGCGATAACGTCGGAGCGCAGGCTGCGCGTGTCGAGCTCCTGGAATTCGCCCCCGCGGACCAGTTCGCGCCGGCCGTCCTTGGACCAGACGCGGTAGAGCAGCCGCGGAGAAAGCCGCGGCCCGAGCGTCTCCACCGAATAGCAGTAGGGGCGATCCTGCTGGCGGCAGAGCTCGAGGAGCTTCTGCTGCATTTCGTCGTGGGTGAGCGGTTCGGCCGGCTCGAGCTTCAGGACGCCGATGGAGGGCTCGGTCTGCCCCGCCTGGGAGAGGCGGCCGTGGCCGTTGGACTCGGTGAATCCGCGGATGGGCCTGCGGCTGACCAGAAAATTTTCGAGCACGCCCTTGGTGACTACGGGGACGGGCTCGGCCTTCACACCTTCATCATCCACCGGATAGCTGCCGATCAGGGAGTGGCCGGAAAACCGGGTCTGCGTGGGGTCGTCCACCAGCGAAAGGAATTCGGGAAGCACGCGGCTCTTGTAGCTCGAGGCAAAGGCACCCACGGTGCGCGCGGAGACGTTGGGCTGCGGCCGGCGCCCGACCACATTGGCGGCCAGCAACGTTTCGACCACGTCGTTGGTGGCGTCGGCGGAAAACAGCACGGGGCCGCGGTATTCCTCCTCCACGATGGGAGCGGTGCGCAGGTCCACCAGGGTCTGGAACATTTCGCGCATGTCCGCCAGGACCTTTTCGCGCGCGGGCAGTTCGGAAGGCTCGGCGTAGGAATCGCCAGGCGAGCGCTCGATGCGCATTCCGTCTTCCGCCTGCGTGCTGCCGTTCTCCGAAATCGAGTAGAAGGCGTCGCCGCCGCGCAGCACCGTGCCCTCGGTGTTCACGTAATACTTATTCGTGGCCACGAAGTGCGCGCTGGCGCCGGAGGTCTGCACATCGGGAAACTCGCGGTAGAGGCCGGTGGCGCTTTCCAGCACGGAGCGCCACTTGGCCGAGTCCACTTCCAAGCGCACCAGGGGGCGCAGCGATTGGACCTCGGGTTCTTTCGCGAAATCGTCCACGGTCTGTTCGATGGCGTAGCGTTTGTAAAGGCCTTCCTTGGCGGTCAGCGCCTCGCTGGCAGATTTGTAGGCAGAGTCGGTGGCCAGCCAGAGCGCGTGGCGGAGCGCCAGCGGGTCGTCGTCGAGCGGCATGGAGGTCGCTTCTCCAGTGCCTGACTCGTAAAAGCTATCGAGGTGGTAATCGCCCACGCGGACCACCACGCGCGCGAACCGGAAATGCCCCCGGCGTTCGCTCTCCGTGGCGCCAAATTCGGCCTGGAGCTGGTAATCGTCGGAATCCACGACGCGGTATTCGATGTAGAAGGGCGCGGGCACATTCTCCATCTTGAGCTGAGCCTTGGAGCGCTCGAGCTCCTCCTGCATGGCTTTGAGCACGGGATCGGAATCGGCCGCCGCCTCCGCCGCTGAGACGGGCCGCTCGGAGCCGGAGCCCGCGCGGGGCAGCGGGTTCCCGCGGGCGCGAACGGCAAACCAGAAAAACAGCGCGGCGGCGAGCGGAAGGAGCGAAGCACGCAGAATCCTCATCGCGGCCCTCCCTGCGGCTTTACCGCCTCGGCGGCCTTTGCGGGAGAGGCGTCCGGCGCTTTTGCCGCAGCCTCGAATCCCGGCGGCGGCAGAAGCGGAGGCCGCTCGTGCGAGTGCTCGCGCTTCTGCACCTCGATTTCGGAAAACAGCATGGCGGGAGCGGCCGCGGAAACGGGCACGCTGCCCGACTCCGCGCCGCAGATTCCATTGAACACGTGCATCGTGTCGCCGGTCACCAGGATGCGATTGAGCGCGGCGAGCGGGGTGCCCACGATGTCCACGCCGCGAACCAGCTCGTCGGGCCGCCCGTCGGTATAGACGCGCCACACGATCACGGGGAGCACCTGGAAGGCCTGCGGCAATCCCCGCTGCGTCAGCGTGAAGCCGCCCTGCACGTCCTCGAAGTAAAGCCCGTAGGGTTTGCCCTGTTTTTTGGCTTCGTCGATCAGGCGCTGGCGCAGTTCGGACTCCTTCACCGTGTTCGTGGAAGTGACGACGAGGTTGCCCTGCCGGCCGGTGGTCATCAGGCCCGGCTGCGCTCGGCCGTGTCCGTTGGACTGGCTGAAGCCTTTGATGGGCATGCGCGACATCAGGAAGTTGCGGAGCACGCCATCCTGCACCAGTTGTACGCGCATGGCGGGCTGGCCTTCGTCGTCAAACTTGTACGACCCGCTCAGCTTCTCGCCGGCCAGCGTCGTGAGCGTGGGATCGTCCACGATGCTCAGGAACGCGGGTATTACCTGCTGGCCCACCTTTTTCGTGAACGTCTGCCCTTCCTCCTCGTCGCGCTGGCGGTGGCCCTCCAGCCGGTGGCCCACCACTTCGTGGAAAAAGACGGCGGCGGCGCGTCCGGAGAGCAAAGCCGGCCCGGCAAAGGGCTCGGCCACGGGAGCGGCGCGCAGGGCTTTCAGGTCCGCGGCCATTTTTTCCACCGCGGCGTGGATGGCGGCCTCGCTGGGCAGGTCGGCGGGCTGCGGCGCCTGATAGGTTTCCACGCGGATCAGCTCCATACCGTCGTCGGCGCGCGTCATGGCTTCGATCACCAGGCGCACCAGATGGCTGGGCTCCGCGATGCGGCTCCCCTCCGTGGAGGTGAATCGGAATCCGGAGGTCTGGTCCTGCAGCACAATCTCGGAGTCGTACACTTCCGGGTATTCGCGGAACCAGCCGGATTCGCGCCGCAGGCGCTCCTGCCATTCGGAAACGTTCAGCCCGAGCGCGGGCACGTGCGTGTCCACGTGATCCTGCGGCGGCTCGAGCGCGAAGTCGTTGGATTTATCTTCTTCCTCGGAACGCACCGCGGTATCCGTTTTCACCTTCAGGAATGCGGGGGCGGAAGAGCGGTAGCCGCGATTCGTGAGCCACCAGAAGCTGCGCGCCAGCGCGCCGGGATCGTTTTCGAGGGGGAGCGTCCCCTGGACGATGGCGGACCGCCGGTTTTGTCCGTGCGTGTTGTCGAGCTGTGGAGAGCCGACGCGCACAATGACTCCGGCGCGGCGGTAGCGGCCTTCAAACGAACCGAGCAGGCTGCCGTACGAGGCGCTGATGGTGAGCGCATCGCCATCGTAGGCCGAGTAGCTCAGGAAATAGGCGGGCGGGTCCGCTTTGGAAAGCTTCACGGAGGCTCGCCGCAGCTCGGTCTGCATCGAATCGAGCAGCGCGTCTGGGACAAACTGGTCGTTCTTAGGCGCGCCATCAGGCGGCTGAGCAGGAGCTGCGGATAAAGCCGCGGCCATAATGGCACCGAGTACAACGATACGGGCTGGTCGTTTCATGCGCGTGGGTGCCTGTCGATCCCGGGGCCGAAGCTATCAGTATGCGGGAACGGGAACCGGGGAGCAAGCCGACCACCTCGGCCACGAAGCGCCGGCCCTCAGCGGTCGTCGGCGTCGGGCGAGAAGGTGGCGTCACGCATTCCGGCAGGCGCCTGCGCCCGCTGCCGCGCCCATACGAAATACACCGGGATTCCTGTGGCGATCAGCAGGAGTCCGGCCAGCGACGGGCCCGGCCGCGTCACGAGCGTGTTCACGAGAAACCAGCCTGTAATGATGAGGAACAGCGCCGGCGTCACCGGATATCCCCACATGCGGTAAGGCCGCGCGAGTCCGGGCTGCTTGTGCCGCAGCACGATCACGCCCGCGACCATCAGACCGTACCAGATCCACAACGCGAACATCGAATAGTCCGCCAGAGTCTCATACGAGCCGCTGACCACCAGCACCGCACCCCAGATGCCTTGAACCAGGATGGCAAACCCGGGCGTTTGATAGCGCGGATGCGCCTCGCCGAATTTCCGGAAGAAGAGCCCGTCGCGCGCCTGCGCAAAATACACACGCGGGCTGGTGAGAAAGCAGCCATTCAGCGTTCCGATGATGGAGACGAGGATGACGAGCGAAACCAGGCTGCCTCCGGCCGGACCCAGCACGCGCTCCGCTACCGTGGCGCCCACGTGCTCGCTCGCGCCGATCTCCGCGATGGAGAGCACATGCAGATACGCCACATTCGCCAGCACAAAAATCACAATGCAACCGGCCACGCCCAGCGCCAGAGCCAGCAACACGTTCCGCTGCGGATTGCGGATTTCGCCCGCAACGAAGCTCACTTGCACCCAGCCGTCGTAAGCCAGCAGGCAGGCGATCAGCGCGACGCCGAAGCCGCTCAAGGTGATTCCGCCCGTCGCTGGGCTCGGGGCCGGCGCGGCTTTGCCGCCCAGCAGCAGCGCGCTACAGATGATCACCAGCAGCCCGACAACTTTTGCCAGCGTAAAGGACTTCTGCACCGCCGCTCCCGCCCTGACGCCGCGATAGTTGATGCCCGTGAAGAGCGCAATCGCCCCGACTCCCAGCAGCTTCGACGCCGCAGCCGACAGCGGAACGAAGTAGGAAACGTAAAGCGCCAGCGTCACCGCCAGCCAGGAGACCTGCGCCGTCCGCGCCACCAGCAGCATCGACCAGCCGCACAAAAATCCGGCCAGCGGACCGAACGCCTCGCGAAGAAACACGTACTGCCCGCCGGTGGAGGG
>JASHRU010000286.1 GCA_030037225.1 Candidatus Acidiferrales bacterium
TCCCCGGATTTGCCGCGCTCACGTTGCTCGGCACCGGCACGTTTCGCCCGTCCACAAACGTGTTGCTCACCAGTGTCAGGTTCAAGAACGTCTGCGTCCCGAACACCTCCGGCCAGATCGGGTAGTCGCCTTTCAATATATTGCGGTTGAAGGGATCGTAGAGGTGCCCGGTCACGTACGGAAACTCGCCTTGCACCGAGTAGCGCCGGTAATCCGGCATAATCGCGTGCCAGCGGTCCGGCAATTCTTGGAATACATCCGTGCCCGGGACCAGGACCTCCGGCGGCGGATTCAATACGTAATCCGGATTCGTGTCCGGCCGCCTTCTCCATTCGTGATAGGTCGCCGTCATCGTCGGAGGGGGCGCCGGAAGTGCCGGGCCGATCCCGGGCTGTTCGGGCACCCGTGAAAGCGGCACTGCCGGTGCCGCGGGAACTAGCGTTACCTCGACGATCACCAGCTCGCCCCCCGAAACCGCCACGCTCGGTCGGGTAAACGATTCGTACCCGTCCGCTTCAATCTTCAGCTCGTATTCCCCCGGCGGGAGCCCCAGCGCCCGGAATACTCCATCGCCGTTTGCACGCGTCGCGTGCATGGCCCCCGTGGCCAGGTTCCGAAGGGTGATTAGCGCTCCCGCGATTACGCGCCGGTTCGTTGTGTCTCCGGCCGGGCGCACCAGCCCTTCCAGCGCTCCCACCTCGCCTCGCGTCTGACGCGGAATTCGCTGCGGGCCTTGTTTCTCCTGCTCGACGGTCTGGGCGCTCGCCGTGGCCGCCGGAGGGTTCGTCGGTGCGGGGCTTCCGTCCTGCGCAAAGGCCGGCTGGGCAGCCAGCAGCGCGGCGGCTAGGAACAGGAGCCCTCGGCCGTGCGACAGTGCCGGAGGCCTGTGCGGCTCCGGGCTGGCGCCGGGACTCGTTCGCCCGTTTTGCGGACGTACTTTACCCATGGACGCTGGAAAGCGCCCCTAAATTGCCCTAAGACACCCCTCGTTGCAACGGTTTTCCCCACGCTCGTTTTCCATGGTCTTACGGGTGCTTTTGGAAACACCATGAGGAGAAGGGTTGAGCGCGGCTCATCTCTGTGATACTACGTCTCCGAACAGGAATGGCTCGGGCTCCCGCCAACCGCCCTCCGGACTTGCGCGCTTTGCCGCGCCGGATGGGGATTCCGCGCTCGCACGCAATCCTATTCTCGGTTTCTCTTCTGGGCTTTGCTGGCGCGCTTGCGCTCGCCAGTTGCGGAGGAAACGGGCCGTCCAACTCGCCTGCTCCCGCTGGCACCGTCTTTCCCGGCCCGCCGGATCCTCCCGACGCCACTCTCACCATGACCGATGTGCAAAACATCGTCACCGCCGCGGCTTCCTCCGTCAATGACCCCACCCTGATCATTGCGGTCACTGACCGCGTGGGAAATGTATTGGCCGTTTACCGCAACCCCTCCGCTCCGGCCATGGCCGTCGGCAATTACGGCAACATGATTATCGCGAACGATCTCGCCGTCGGTCTGGCCCGCACCGCGTCCTTTTTCAGCAACGATCAGGCGCCGCTTTCCTCGCGCACCGTGCGCTTCATCAGCGGGATTCATTACCCTCCCGGCGTCGCCAATCAGCCCAACGCCGACCTTTACGGCATCGAAAACACCAATCGCGGCTGCACCCTGGTTCCCCCCGCCAATTTTCTTCCCAACCAGGCGCTTCCGCCTTCCACAGCGCTCACCGGCGGCCCGGGCTCCGGAATCGTCACTGGCAAAGCCGACACCATCGACAGCCAACCCTTTGCCGTCAACCCCGGTGGTGTTCCGATTTTCAAGCAGGACCCGGCGGGCAACATCAATGCCGTCGGTGGCGTGGGTGTTGTGAACGCATCCCTCACCTCCAACGCGGCCAATACAAACAATATGGATGAGTCGGAATATGTGGCCTTCGCCGGCGCATTCTCCTCCGGTTTCGGCGTCGGTACTCTCCCCGCCCCCGGCGTCGTCATCATCGGTGGCATCGCTGTCCCCTTCGTCAACAACACGACCAATCCCACCACCTTCGGCGCGGGCACGTTCAACGCCGCCAATTTTATCGTCGGGCCGGTTGGTAGCCCCCTCGTCCAGCAAGCCGCCGGCAATTACGTGCCCGAAGGTGACCTCATCACTCCTGCCGCCGGACCCATCGGAGGACTCAGCGCCGCCCAAGTCACCGAAATCCTGGACGCCTCGGAGTCGGTCGCCCTCCAGACCCGTGCCGTCATCCGCCTGCCCCTGGGCTCACGCGCGCACATGGCCATCGCCGTGGCAGACCTGGATGGAACCCTGATTGGTCTCCGCCGCATGCGCGACTCCACCATCTTCAGCGTGGACGTGGCCGCTTCCAAGGCGCGCAACATGATCTATTTCAACAGCACTTCGCGCGTCACCGCCGACCTCAGCCCGCTGCCCATCGGTACCGCCGTCACGAACCGCACCATCAGCTTTGGCGCCATGCCGCTCTATCCTCCCGGCATCAATGGCACCTCACCCGGCCCGTTCTTCAATCTCTTTCTCACGGACACGGCCAATCCCTGCACCCAGGGCTCCCAGCCGGCCAACGCCAACCAAAGCGGTGTCGTCTTTTTCCCGGGCAGTGTCGGGCTTTACGTCAACGGAAATCTGGTAGGTGGCCTCGGGCTCAGCGGCGACGGCGTGGATCAGGACGACTTTGTCACCAACGGCGGAGCTTCCGGATTCGTCAACTTCGTTCCCACTTGCAGCGGCACGAACTGCTACCTCCCCGACCCCTCCATTCGCGCCGACCAGCAGATTGTCGAGGGCGTCCGCTTGCCCTTCTCTAAATTCCCCCGAAATCCCACCGATTGACGCCCGTAGCACAGTCCCGATCCCGATGCTTCGGGATGCGGGATCAGCCTGTGCGCCAGCTCGCGGGGCGTTCCTTCAGCCTTCCATGTACTGCGCTTCGCCCTTGCCAAACGACCAGTTTTCCCAGGCCACTTCCACCAGGTTAATGAACAAGTCTTCCGGCCGCACTCCCGGCGACGCCGCCAGCAACTCCGCAACGCGGCGGTAGAACGCGCGCTTCTGCGCCGGTTTCCGTCCCGTGCTCAGCGTAATTTGGATAAACACCACGCGGTCGGATCGTTCAATTCCCAGATAGCGGGGATCATAGATGAGCCCTGCCGCCGGATGTTCCGCCACCACCTGGAACCGGTCGTCGGCCGGAGCCGCCAGCGCCTCCACCATCGCCCGGTGCACCCCGTCAGCCAGCGCCTTGCGATATTCCAGTGTGGTTCCTTCGCGGAGCGAGATGCGGACGAGTGGCATGGCGAATCCTCCTTCGGATGTGCAGCTTTGTTGCTGTGAGCTTCACGCTGATGTGCGGAAGAAACGGTGGCCGGCCTCCTCGGGTAATGTGGAAGCTCTCTGATAAATCCTCTTAGGGGGTCGGAGCTTCAGCTCCGACATTCGAGCCTACTGAATAACGGGGGGCTTTAGCCCCTGAGACCGGTCTTCGCACTTCACTACAGCGATCTTGAAATCGCCTTCAGGCGCCCCGTCGCCGCCTGCTCAGCCTTCGCGCACCTTCCGCCCGCTCAGGTTCCCCAGCCCGTCGTAGGCCGCGTATTTGTACATTTCCGATAGCGTCGGATAGTTGAAGCACAGCTCGATGAACGCGTCGATCGTGTCGCCGTCGTACAGCGACATCAGACCCAGGTGGATCAGTTCCGTCGCGCTCTCCCCGATAATGTGCACCCCTAGCAACTTCTTGTCCGCCCGGGAAAACACCAGCTTCAGCTTTCCGTTCGTGTCTCCGCAGATCTGGCCCCGCGCGTTGTTCGCATACCGCGCCATGCCCGTGCAGTAGTCAATCTTCTTCTCCTTGCAGGATTCCTCCGATTCTCCCACCGCGGATATTTCTGGAATCGTATAAATCCCCATCGGCAGCATGGAAGCCACCCGCTGCTTGTACGTCAGCCCGAACGCATGGCACATCGCCACCCGGGCCTGCTCCATGGACGTGGACGCCAGCGCGGGCGGTCCGATCACGTCTCCCGCGGCGTAGATCTTCGGCACTTTTGTCTGGTAATTCGCGTCCACTTCGATGTGTCCCCGCTTGTTCACGCCCAGCCCGGCCTTCTCCAGTTGCAGCCCGTCCACCGCCCCGATGCGCCCGGCCGCGAAAAGTGCCTTTTCCGCTTCCAGCACCTCCCCGCTCTTCATCGTCATCCGCACGCCTCTCCCGCCGCGCTCCAGCTTCTCCATGCGGTCCTTGAACTTCAATTCCATGCCCCATTCGGACAGCCGCTGGCAGAGCGTATCCGAGAGTTCCCGGTCCAGAAACGTCAGCAGCGTGTCGCGCCCGTCCGTCAGCGTCACTTTCACGCCCAGCGCCAGGAAAATGGACGCGTACTCGCTCCCGATCACCCCGCCGCCTACCACGATCAGTGTTTCCGGAATGCGGTCCATGCGCAGAAAGCTGTCCGAGTCGAACACGTTCAGGTCGTCGAACGGGATGTCACCCGTCCGGCTCGGCTTCGAGCCCGTGGCGATCAGAATCACGTCCGCGTTCAGCGTGCGCCGCCGGCCGCCGGGCATCTCCACGGTGATTGTATTCGCGTTCTCGAATGCGGCCTGCCCCTGGATCAGCTCGATTTTGTGCGCTTCCAGGTTCTTCAGGATCTTCCGCCGCTCCATCTCCGTAACCTGCTCGAGATGGTGCATGAAGTCCGCCATCTTCAGCCCTTCGCGCAGCGAGTAATCGATCCCGTACAGCCCGCGCTGCTTCAACCCCGAAAAATACAGCGCCGATTCGCGCAGCGTCTTGCTCGGTACTGTCCCCGTATTGATTCCGCTCCCGCCCACCTGCGGCGCGCGTTCAATGATCGCCGTCTTCTTGTCGAAATACGCCGCCTGCGCCGCGCCTTTTTCCCCCGCCGGCCCGCAGCCGATCACCACCAGATCAAAATGTTCTGCCCACGTCATGCCATTCCTCCCCTTCCCGGCGTCGTTGCGGCGCACCTATACAGCAGGCGCAGATTGTAGCTCCGGAATCGTTTCGAGCGATGAGGATTCTTCGGGATTGGAAGACCTTGCGGGGCTTGCCGCCCGTGGCGGGGACCTGCTTTTCCTCGATAAGGGCGCTGCTTGTTTATCCTGACGAAGGAAGGGCTGCGCCCATCTTGTGCCGCCGGCATCCTGCCGGCGTCCGGCTCCTTGCAGCTCAGGCATCCCTCGGCCCGCTCGCCGAGCAGCTGGCCGCGTTCCTACTCCTCTACCTCCTCTACTTCCTTTACTTCCTCTACCTCTTCCTCTTCTACGGGTGGGTCATTTCCGCCGGCTTCACCAGCCGGTCAAAGTCTTCTCCCGAGAGGTACCCCAGTTTCACCGCCGCCTCGCGCAGGCCAATCTTTTCGTGATGCGCCGTATGCGCTACTTTCGCCGCTTTGTCGTACCCGATGTGCGGGCTGAGCGCCGTCACCAGCATCAGCGAATTCTTCACGTACTCGTCGATCTGCTCCCGGTTGATTTCCATCCCCTTGATGGCGTACTCCACAAAACCGTGGCACGCGTCCGCCAGCAGCCGTACCGAATGCAGAAAGTTGTGGATCATCACCGGCTTGAACACGTTCAGCTCGAAGTTTCCCTGCGACCCCGCGAATCCAATCGCCGCGTCGTTCCCAAACACCTGCACCGCCACCATCGTGATGGCCTCGCACTGCGTCGGATTCACCTTGCCCGGCATAATGGACGATCCCGGCTCGTTTTCCGGCAGTATCAGCTCGCCCAGCCCGCACCGCGGCCCCGAGGCCAGCCACCGGATATCGTTGGCGATCTTCATCAGCGACGCGCCCAGCGTCTTCAGCGCGCCCGAAGCGAACACAATCTCGTCGTGCGCCGAAAGCGCTGCGAATTTGTTCGGATGCGAACGGAACGGCAGCCCCGTCAATTCTGCGATTTTTCGTGCTGCCCGCTCGGCGAATTCCGGGTGCGCGTTCAGGCCCGTGCCGACCGCCGTGCCGCCGATGGCCAGCTCATAGAGCCCATCCAGCGCCTCTTCCAGCCGCTTCACGTCCGCGCGCAGCAGCGCCGCCCAGCCGTTCATTTCCTGGTCCACTGTCACCGGCGTCGCGTCCTGCAGGTGCGTCCTGCCGATTTTCACCACCCCCGCAAATTCTCGCGCTTTCGCCTCGATCGCGTGCGCCACCTCCCGCACCGCCGGGATCAGCCGGTTGTGCACCTGTTCCGCCGCCGCGATGTGCATCGCCGTCGGAAATGTGTCGTTCGACGACTGCGATAGGTTCACATCATCATTGGGATGGATGGGCTTTTTCGACCCCATCACGCCGCCTGCGATCTCGATCGCCCGGTTCGAGATCACTTCGTTCGCATTCATGTTCGTCTGCGTGCCGCTGCCCGTCTGCCAGATGCGCAGCGGGAAGTGCGCGTCCAGTTTTCCCTCGATCACTTCGTCCGCCGCCTGCGTGATCAGTCGCGCCTTCTCCGCAGATAGTTTCTTCAGGTCCACATTCACCAGCGCCGCCGCCTTCTTCAGCACGCCCAGCGCGCGAATGATTTCCCGCGGCATCACGTCGTTCCCGATATTGAAGTGCAGCAGCGACCGTTCCGTCTGCGCGCCCCAGTAGCGGTCCGTGCGCACTTCGATCGCGCCCATGCTGTCCGTTTCCGTCCGCGTGCTTCGTGCCTGGGTCATCGTTGTTGGCTCTGCCATCGAAGACATCCTCTCCGCCGAAAACTCCGTACTCCTGCTGCAGCACCTATTCTAGTGCTGTTTCGCCTTGGTCGCCTATTCGCCCGGCATCCGCGTTAACGCGGTGAGGCCTGACGCATCTTTTGAGTTGTCGTGGCGCGGCACACGGTAGATGATTCGCCTGCCGCACCCGGGGAGATGAATTGAAGCGGCGCTCCATTCTCGCTTTCTCCGCCCTCTGCGCCACCCTCGCTGCCGTCGCAGCGCTCGCCGGCTTCACCCTGTACCCCTCGCCCACACAGGGGCCGACAATCTTCGATCCCGATCCCAACCACATCTGGAATCGCACCTACTCCTGCCTGTTTATCCGCCAGGATCGCAGCGGCGCCCAGTTCGGCGCCGATGCGCCCGATCCGCTGCTGTGGGCCGAGACGCACCACCTGCTCACCGGAGATTCGCACCGCAAGGCCCTCGCCTGCCTCGACGAATTCCTCGCCGCGCACGCCGAACGCACCATCCGCGAGCCGCTCAAGCGCGCCGTATTCCAACACGACCTCTGGGCCATCTTCGATTGGGCCGATATGGAGGGCGCCGACGATTTTCCCGCGGAACGAAAGCAGCTCGAATCCCGCCTGGCCGAAGTCATACAGCGCCTTGCTCTCACTCCGGACGAGGTCCGGGCACTTCCCGACACCTACGCGGCCGCCGTGGCTGCGCAGCGCTTCCCGGCCGCCTACGACCCGCAGCACACCGATCGCGCATTCCTTCCGCCCGATCTCTTCCAGACCGGCGGCCCGTGGGTCCCTCTCAGCGGCTACCTCGACGAGCCCACTGCCATCGTGCACTTCACCGGCCGCTCGCGCTTCCTCGCCTTCATTCGCCTGCCCGCCGGCCGCGCAGCCACGCTCGACTACATGCGCGAGCTGCGCCGCTCCGGACTCCAGCCGCACGTGAAGAAAGGAAATATAGAACTTTTGAATCTGGCCCTCCTGCAAATTCCTGTCGGCACCCAGGTCGCGCTCGTTCGCCAGGAAATCCTCCTCGACACCGATGGCAACCTCGTTCCCACCTCACTCACCGAGACGGTTCAATTCCGCGCCTATCACGCCATCACCCTCGGCCGGGGCTCGGAATACACGAACTACATCAACGGCCCCTCGAGCCACGATCAGGACTTCTTCGAATTTCGTCTGAGCCGCCCCGAACTCTTCGCCGCTCATGGCGGCGGCCTCGTCCCCATCCAGCCCCAAGACACGGAATACGCCACCTTCGCCACTCATGGGATGGACGAGTTCGAGGGTCAGCCGCAGGGATTTGCTGTAGGTCCGGGTCGGATCCTTCTCCGTTGCACCGGCTGCCACTCCGATTCCGGCATTCATTCCATCCAGAGCCGGATGCAGTGGATGAAACCCCCGCAAGGCCCGCGCCCCGCTGCCGATGACGAAGCCGCCCGATCCGCCATCACCTGGGAGACAAACGTCACCATCGCGCAAAAGAAGCAGCAGGCCGATTTCAAATTGCTTCAGGAATTCTGGCGGCATTCGAGCAACTAAGCAGTGCTCAGTTGTTCATCGCCGTGGCGCCACTCGCTCATCGAGGTGCGCCAGCACCTTCGGCCACGCTTCCTCATGCCGCTTCTTCGCCGCCTCGTCGGGAAATCCTGCATGCGTTAAGCGGAGATGAGTTCCTCGGCCGCGTAGCGTCAGTTCGACCGTCACCACCGTCTCCGCCCCGCCCGTCGCAGCCGTCACCCACGTCAGCTCCACCAGCCGCTCGCGCTCCAGCCGCAGAAACCTGCCGTAATGCGGATGCCGCGCCCCCTCGAAATGCGTCTCAAAATAGAAAGCCCAATTTACCTCGCCCTTCATCAAAACAGTTCCCGGTGCCGCAAACCAGCGCTCGAACCCTTCTGTCCATGCGTGGTACAGCTCGGCCGGCGTCGAACGCATCACCCGCTCGCACGTCAGCCGGTGCGGCCGCGAGGAAATATCCGGCGATGCAATCGTTGCGGGACGGTTCATGGGCAGGCTCCACGGTGAGGGTTCGCCCGGGAACATAGCCGAGCGGCACTCGAAATTCTACTGCGGCCAGGGATTAGGACCGCGCAATCAGCACCCGGCTCACTCCGCGCGCAGCGCCCTGATCGGATCCGCGCGCACTGCTCGCCGCGCCGGCAGATAACAAGCTGCGAGCCCCACCGCCGCCAGCAACAGCGTCACACCAGCAAACGTAGCCGGATCGCCCGCGCCCACGCCGAACAGCAGCCGGTTCAGCAGCCGCCCCGCGACAATCGCGGCTGCCAGTCCCGCTGCGCTCCCAATCAGCAGCATTCCCATTCCCTGTCGCAGGATCAGCCGCACCACGTCCCCCGGCTGCGCCCCCAGCGCCATGCGCAGCCCGAACTCGCGCGTGCGCTGCCGCGTCCCGTAAGCAACCACTCCATAAATTCCCAACGTGGCCAGCAGCAGCGCCAGCGCCCCGAACGCGCCGCAAAACGTCGCCGCCATGCGGATGCCGAACGTCACGGGCTCGATGCGTGTCTCGAGCGTTCCCACGTCGAACACCGGCAGTCCCGGGTTCAGTTGATGGATGCGTTCCGTGGCCGCGGCCGCCGAAACCAGAGGATCGCCCGCCAACCGCACATGCAAGGTCACGTCTGAAGCGAAGAATTGTTCGAGCGGCAAATAGACAAACGGTCTCGGCGGTTCTTCGAGGTCGTAATAATGCGAGTTACGCGCCACTCCCGCGACTGTGGCCCATTTCCCCTCGATGCGCATCCGTTTCCCCAGCGTCTGCTGTCCCGGCCAGTAACGGTCCGCTAAAGCCTGGTTCACGATCACCACAGGCCCAGACTCCGCCGCATCCCGCTCGGAGAAATCGCGCCCGGCCACCAGCGGAATCTGCATCGTTGCGAAATAGCCCGGGCTCACGTGCGCCACTCCCGCCTCGATGGCTTCCTGTTTCCCGGCCGCGTAGCCTTCCGGTACGAACTCGTCGGAATTACTCCCGAATCCAAGCGGCACCCAATCCGACAGTGCGGCGCTCTCCGCCCCCGGCAGCGTCCGCGCTCGCTCCAGCACCTGCCGGTTGAACGCGCTCGCCTGCGCTTCCGAATAGCCCGCCGGCAGCAAATCGTAGGACTCCAGCAGGACGTTGTGCATATTGAATCCGGGATCAAACGTGCGCGTCGCGCGAAAACTGCGGATCATCAGTCCCGCGCACACCAGCAGCACCAGCGAGAACGCGATTTGCGCTATCGCCAGTCCTCGCGAGAGCCGCCCGCCGCGTCTCCCTCCGGCGCTTCCGCCCGACTCATCTCTCAGCGCGCCGATCGGATCCATCGCCGATGCGCGCAGCGCCGGCAGGCTCCCGAACAAGAACGCGGTGAGCAGCGATATCACCAGCGTCGCCAGGAACACGCGCTCGTCGATCGGCACCGTAAGCCACACCGGCAAGTTCGTCGTCGGCGCAAATCTCATGAACGATCCTGCCGCCCATCCCGTTCCCGCCAATGCCAGTGCGCACCCGGCCAGCGCCAGCGCCAGATTCTCCGCCAGCAACTGCCGCACCAGCCTCCCGCGGCTGGCTCCCAGCGAAAGCCGGATGGCCATCTCCTTCCGCCGGCTCAGGCCCCGCGCCAGCACCAGGTTTGCCAGATTCGCGCACGCCAGCAGCAGCACCACTCCCGCAATCCCGAGCAGCAGCGGAAGCAGCCGCGAAAAAAGTCCGTTGGCGCCGTTCGGCGATCGCCACAGCGGATAGAGCGTCACCGTCGTCCGTCCCTTGTGGGATTCCGGGTTTTCCCGCGCGATTTGTTCGAACAGGCCCGTCATTTCCGCCTGCGCTGTTCCTCGCTCGGCTCCGGAGCGTAACCTCCCAATCGCGCCCAGCCAGGTGATGTTGCGCGCGTCCAGTTGGCCCTTTGCATCGGGCGCCATTTCCTCCGTCAGCGCCAGCGGAACCCACACTTCGATGCGAAGCCCTGTGGCGCTGCCCTGAAACGCCGGCGGCGCGACGCCCACAATCGTGTAGTCATGCGAATTGATCGGCACGGTCTGGCCCAGCACGTCGCGGGAGCCGGAGAATCGCTCCTGCCAGATCCGGTAACTGATCACCGCCACCGGCGCGGTTCCCCGCGCATCTTCCGCCGGCAAAAATCCCCGTCCCGCCGCCGGGCGCACTCCCAGCACGTCAAAATAATTCGCAGAGACCAGCATGCCCCACACACGTTCGGGCCGGTCGTGCCCGGTGAAACTCATCGGACACAAGGCCGCAGCCGTCAGCCCGGAAAAACTCTGCGTCCGGGTCCGCAGGTCTACATAATCGGGATAGGAAAACGACGCCGACCGCCCGCGCATCACTGCGATCAGCCGCTGCGGCTCCGCGGCTCCCGGAATCGGACTGAGCAGCGTCGCGTTGATCCAACTGAACACCGTGCTGTTTGCCCCGATGCCGAGTGCCAACGTCAGGACGGCCACCGCCGTGAATCCCGGATCTTTCACCAGCCTGCGCGCTCCGTGCCGCACGTCTTTCGCGAGCCCGTTCATGCCACCCTCCCGCGCCGCGCGCCTGCGAAGCGCATCACTACCTGCACCAAGTTACGTGGTGCTTGCGCGAAATGTTCAGTCCGGCAGGTGCGCCGAGTCCTGAATCCCCGGGCCATAATGGAAGTTGACCCGCCGCCCTCGAATTGGGGAAACTAGTAGGGCAATAGCACCTGTTCCGCGCCGGACCACCCCTCTGGCGGCCGGCGATACACGCGGGGTGACTTCTCGCACTTCCCAGATTCGAGGCAGCCATGACCGATCCGATGGGTGAACTTCTCCCTCCGCCGCGCCTGATGATGACGCCGGGCCCTTCCAACATGGACGCCCGCGTTTACCGCGCACTCGCCACTCCCCTCGTTGGCCATATGGACCCGTGGTTCACGGCCATGATGAGCGACGTGCAGATTCTCCTCCGCCGCGTCTTCCAGACCGAGAACCGCATGACCTATCCCGTCTCCGCCTCCGGTTCCGGCGGCATTGAAGCCGCGGTGGTTAATCCGCTGGAAGCGGGAGACGAGGCCATCGTCTGCTCCAACGGCTGGTTCTCCGATCGCATGGCCGTGATTGGCGAGCGCACCGCCGCCAAGATCATTCGCGTCGAGGCGCCCTACGGCAAGACCGTGGATCCCGACGACGTCCGCCGTGCCGGCCGGGGCCGCAAGATCAAGCTCGTCGGCCTCGCCCACGGCGAAACCTCCAGCGGCGTGCTCCAGAATCTCGACGACTACCGCAAAGTCGCCGACGAGCTCGGCGCCATCCTCGTCGTGGACGCGGTCGCCACTCTCGGCGGCGTCCCTCTCGACGTGGACCGCCAGCGCATCGACATCTGCTTCTCCGGCTCGCAGAAAACGCTCAGCGCGCCTCCCGGCATGGCGCCCATCACCCTCAACACCCGCGTCGAAGAAATCGTGAAGACGCGAAAAACTCCGGTTCAGAGCTGGTATTTCGACTTCGTTCCCATCATGAGTTTCTGGGGCAGCGAACGCACCTATCACCACACTCCGCCCATCTCCCTGATCTTCGCCCTGCGCGAAGCGCTTCGCCTCGCGCTCGAAGAAGGTCTCGAAGCCCGCTGGGAGCGCCACCGCCAGAATCAGCACGCTCTCATCGCCGGCATCGAAGCCTTGGGGCTCCAGCCCTTCGTCAAGAATCCCGCCGACCGCCTCCCCACCGTCGTCGCCGTCGTCGTCCCCGCTGGCGTGGACGAAGCCAAGGTGCGCGCGCAGCTCCGCGAGGAATTCAACCTGGAAATCGCCGGCGGATTCGGCCCCGTGAAGGGCAAGATTTGGCGTGTAGGTCTGATGGGCTACGTGAGCCAGAAGTCCAACGTGCTGCTCTTCCTTGCCGCCTTTGAAAAAGTGCTCGGCGATCACGGCTTCCGCGTGCCTGCCGGCGCTGGAGTCGGCGCCGCGGTCCATTCCTACGCTGAGGCCGGCGCGGTGGCCACGCACGGATAGCGCCGGTGAAGGCGACGCTCTACAACGCCGGCAAAATGAGCGAGTTCGTTCCCGCGTTCGACGTCCGTTCTCCGCTCACCGGCGACACGTTCCATTGCCGCTTTTCGCATATCCACAACGGCATCGCCCCGCGCCACAGCGACACGATTGACGCGCGCTTTTTCGTCGATGGCCGCCGCGTCATCGTCGGCCTCGCCCACACCGCCTTTGTGGCCTTCCGCGACCGCGCCGGACGCGACCTCACCGACCGCGAGGCCAGCTACCTCGCCGCCGCCTTCCTCGCCGAACGCCTCGAACAGTCCGACGAGCATCCCATCCTGCACGTCGGCCACGACGACGTCCTTCGCCTCATCGCCAAACTGGAGATCCGATAGCCCGCCCGGCGGCCTTCGCGCCGCGCGCTCGCACGCCCAGAAAAAGTTCAGCCGCAAGATCCGGATAGCGTCATTCGAAATCTGAGCGCTAAGGTGAAGCCATGCAGGCCGCAGAAGAGCAATCCGTCTTTCACGCCGCGCTCGACGCCGCGCACCA
>JASHRU010000287.1 GCA_030037225.1 Candidatus Acidiferrales bacterium
GTCAAATAGCCGTTTTCGTCCAGATTGCCGATGATGGCTTCCGCGAGCTGGCGCTGCCGGTCCGTTACCGTCGAAGCGCCCAACTGCCAGGTGAGGTGGTCGGAGAGGTCCTGCGTCGAGGAGAGGAACTTCTCGTAGGAAGGACGTTCGATTTCCTCGTACTCGCCCTTGGTTTCCGTCCCTCCCGTCCCGAGATACTGATTGAAGAACGAGGCCACGTCGAATTCATCGAAGGGATTGGTCTTCTCGCCGTCGCTGGGCGCCTCCGATTCGGCCTTCACGAAGGCTTCGTCGGTGTAATTGTCGGCCCGAAGATTCTCCTCGGTCACTTCCTCGAGCATGGGGTTGGCCACCATTTCGGCAGTCACCATTTCGCGGAGCTCGAGCCGGTTCAGCGCCAGAACGCTGACCATCTGCACCAGGCCTGGCGTGAGGATCTGCTTTTGCGCGACCCGCAGATGAAGCTTCGGCTGTAGCCACTGGCCCATAAATTCAGTTCAGCTGGAAATTCTCGCCCAGATAGATGCGCCGGACCGCTGGGTCGCTGCTGAGCACGTCGGGGGAACCAGCGAGGAAGATACGTCCGCCATGGATGATATAGGCGCGGTCGGTGACACGCAGGGTCTCGCGCACGTTGTGGTCGGTGACCAGCACTCCAATCCCCGAATTCCGCAGGTCCTGGATGATTTTCTGTATGTCGATCACGGTCACCGGATCGATTCCGGAAAACGGCTCGTCGAGCAGCATGAAGGAAGGCTGGAGCACGAGCGAGCGCGCGATTTCCAGCCGCCGGCGCTCGCCGCCAGAGAGCGTTCCGCCTTGATTGTGGCGGACGGCCTCCAGGCCCATCTGGGCGAGCAGCTCTTCGAGGCGGTCGCGCCGGCCCTCGGGCGGAAGCTCCTGGGTTTCGAGCACGGCGAGCAGATTTTCTTCCACGGTCAGCTTACGGAAAACTGAAGGTTCTTGCGGCAGGTAGCTGATTCCAGAGCGCGCGCGCCGGTAAACGGGAAGGTCGGTGATGTCTTCTTCGTCGAGGAGTACCGCGCCGGAATCGGGCTTGGCGAGGCCTACGAGGATGTAAAAGGTGGTGGTTTTTCCAGCGCCATTCGGACCGAGCAGTCCGACGACTTCGCCTTGGGTGATGTCCAGGTTTACGTCATCAACGACAACGCGGCCCCTATAGGATTTTCTGACCTCGACAGCTTGTAATTTTGACATTCCGGCTCATCACTGAATCCGGTGACGCGACAGAGTGCGCGTGCCGTTGCCTGAATCGACGAGAATCCTATCATCGCCCAGAAAGAAGGTCAATTCACGGCCGGTTGTGGTGCCTTGATCGGCATCGTAGAGCGTGGGATTTCCGCCGCTCAGCACGAAGCGGCCGTCCGCGGCCGTGTAGTCGGCGCGGTCCGCCGTCCCGCGGCGCTCCAGTTGCCACACGGTGGCGCCGCCGGTGCAGACGGCCTTGCTGAGCTGTTGTACGCCGTTGGTCTCGGCGAGGATCAGATCCATGTGCGGCGAGGCGATGCGGCCGAGCCGCGATTCGGCGTGGGCGTTTTGATCCAGTTCGGCAATCGTATCGGCGCTGCGATACGTCAGGTGGGCAGCACGAACCGCCCACACCACGGGCTCGCCGGGTTGCGCCGGGGCTGAAGTGCCGCCCGCGGCAGCAGCGGGCGCAGTGGTCCCGAGGCTTCGGGTGCCAGTGCCGCTGGCCGCAGCCGTTTTCGGCGCGGGCTTTGGCGCCGGAGCGGATTGGTGATCGGCGCCCGGTCCCGAAGCTTCGGGAGCCTGCACCTGCGGGAGACGCGCGTTCACGTTGCCTATGCCGATCAGCAGGCGCTCCTGCTGGCGGAGGTCGAGCGTATCCGCCTGAATTACGGCATCGCCTTGCCACAGGCGGGCGTGTCCCGTGTAAACCGCGCGGCTCGAGTTGCGGTTCGCGGTCATGCGGTCCGCCATGATGTGAGCGGGCTGGGGCGCGAAGTTAGCCACGCTGTTTGGGTCCACGCGTCGATACGTGGTGCGCACCACGCCTTCGCCGCGCGCCTCGCCAGTCCTCTGGTCGATGTTGAAGGTTGGTGCGACCGAATCGGTATCTGCGTCTATCAATTCAGCGTTTCCTGCGAGAGTGAGCATGTCGGTGGCGTGAACGGAGCGCGAGCGCTCGGAATGGCCGTGCCGGCCCAGCGGGCCCGCCTCTTCAAACCGCACGTTTCCGTTCTGGCGGGCCTCGGTCCAGCGGTCCGCTTCGAAGTCCACTTCGCCTTCTTCCGAGCGGGTCACCTGCACGGGCTGTCCCGGCAGGCGGCGCTCGATCTCCACGTCCTGATGCGCGTGGACCTGGCGCAGATGCGAGCCAGGAGCGTAGTCGGCCACCACACGGCGCGAACGCAGGATGCTGTCGTCCTTGGGAGACGAGTACTCAAGAACCGCCGGAACGGGGCTTTCCGCTTGGGTGAGGTCGGCGCGGCCTGCAGCGTTGGTCGCAAAGCGAAGAAGAAGCGTGGGACTGGTCACGCGCGCAATGCCTTCGGCCGGCTTCCGCGGCGGCGTATCGAAATGCACGTTGCCGTCAACCTTGGCAAAATGCGGCGCGCTCGTCTTGGGATCGAAATCCAAATCCAATCTGTCGGAAGAGAGATGCTGCTCTCCGGCCAGGTCGGGCGCTTTGCGCGTACCGGCGACGGAGCCTTCGGCGTGCAGATGCGCAGGCTGGCCCGAGGGCGTAAAGTCCAGCGTCCCCGCGTCCGAAGAGAGGACGGTCGTGCCCTGCGGATCGTTCGAGGTCAGCGTGGGACGTCCGCTGGCCAGCATGCGCCGCGCGCGGAGGGACGAGCTCAACTCAAGCGAAAGTGTTGCGCAGGACACTTCATGCGGGCCCTGGCGGAGCAGCACGGGACCTTCCAGGTGAACCACCCCGTTTTCGCTGTGATATTCGAGGCTCGATCCAGTGACTTCGGTGGGAGGGCCGCCGGCAGGTGCGTTCTTGCCGGGCGCGGCATGACGAAGGTTCATAAACACATCGTGGTGGAGCTGGATGACGGAGTGATTCGAGTCGTAAGTGAATCCCACGGCGCGGCCGTCGCCATAGGGAAACGAAAAATTCACGGGCTGTTCGCTCTCCGACGAGCCGGTGTTGCGGTCGAAAGTGACTTGCGACGTATCCACGCGGACTACCTGTTTGCCGGGGCGTTCGCGGGCGTCCTGAGCGGCCTCGAGATCCACATGGACGGCGCCGTGGCAGACCATGCGGCCCGTATCGGAAAAATATTCGCACTCCTTGCTGTGCACGCGGTCGTTGCGGTCGCCGCGCTGGCCAAACATGGTAATGGCGACGTCTTCGAGCAGGTTGCGATTTCCGGTGGTGAAGGCGGTGGCGCTGGTGGCTTCCACTTGGAAGAGTGTCCGGTCGCCATTGGCTTTCGCGAGGCTGAATTTCTGCGATTGCTGCTGCACCGTGACGGGTACGGGCGGCGGGGCGGAGCGGACGGAGCGGGCCTGCTCCATGGCACGCCACTCGTAGATGCCCAGGAGCACAAGAAAAACAATGCCTGCAAAAATAGCAGAAAGACGTGCGTACCGGACTGCTTCGCTGCGGCGCATCGATATTCAACCAAGCAGAAGAACCAGTTTAAATCCCCGCGCCGGTGCTGTCATCCCGAACCCAGTCCCGCAAAGTGGGAATGGGGGTGAGGGATCCGCTTTTTCTCCCACTCGCCACGCCGTAGCCTCGGCGGAGGCGGGCCCGCCCCGGCGCTGTCATCCCGAACCCAGTCCCGCAAAGCGGGAATGGGGGTGAGGGATCTGCTTTCTCTCCCCCGTTTTTCGTCCCGACACCTCG
>JASHRU010000028.1 GCA_030037225.1 Candidatus Acidiferrales bacterium
GCGGCGATCAGCCCTTCGACCTTGATTGTCCGAGCTTGGAATTTGGGATTATCTGCAATCAAGCCGGCGCTGAGCTGAGCGACAGCATTGTTAATGGCTTCTCCGATGATCGTGTTCTTGAAATCGCTGGCGCCGAAATCCGCGTGGCCTCCGCCGAACCCGCTCCAGCCTCCGCCACCCCCGGTGAGCGAGGTGGCCGAGCGGGATGATTCGCCATGTCCCTTTGCGACGGCCAGGATTTCGGCAGTGTCGATATCCACGATGCGCGCGTCAATTGTGACAATCGCCTTGCTCTCCTTGTGTGACACGCCGCCGCCGCCGAAGCGGCCGAGGGCCCCCCCCACGCCTCCGTAGTTTCTGTTCTGGGTCTCGTTCCCGAATTCGGTGATGCTGCCGGTAATGATGGCATCTGCGCCGAGCAGCTTGCCGAGCTTGGCGGCAGACCTCGAATCAAAACGGTCGCTGTTTGACATGTTCTGTTCTGCGATGATCTTGTCCAGAATTTTCCTGTCCACCAGGCGATAGGATCCATCCTGAACCAGCATGGTCGTCAGCAGGTCGGTAATTCCCTTACCCACATCAATGTCACTGCCGAACGCAGCGATCGCGTTGTTGCGAACGGTGCCGTACTCAAAGTCGTAGATGGCCAGAAGCTTTCTCCGGCCCTGGGGCTGCGCGGGCGGGGCCTGGCCGCTGGCAGGAGGAGGCGCCTGCTGGGCTTCGGCCAACGCGGCAGCGAAACAAAGAATTCCGGCAGCAGCAAGAAAGATCTTTTTCATTGCGGTCCTCCCCGAATCAGTCCCAAGCCGGCTGGATAGCCAGTCAACGACCCGGAAATTTTACTGCGCGTCCGGCTGGTGTCAACAGCCGAAAATAGGGGCTAAGCGCGGGCCGAAGGATAAAGAGCATCCCATTTTCCCTGGGCGCGCAGCAGGAGCTCGACCACTTCGCGGAGCGCGCCGTCGCCGCCGCGCGCGCGCGTGGTGTAGTGAGCCCGGCGTTTTACCTCCGTGGTGGCATTGGCGACCGCGACGGCCAGTCCCACACGTTCCAGAATGACCAGGTCGGGAAGATCGTCGCCCACGTAGGCTGTTTCTTCCGTCGCCACGCCGGCGCGCGCCAGAATCTCTTCAAACGCGGGTAGCTTTTCGTGAATGCGCATGGAAACGAATTCCATGCCCAGCTCGCGAGCCCGCTGCGTGACGGCAGAGGAGCCGCGGCCGGTGATCATTCCGGTGCGAACGCCAGAGCGGCGAAGAAGGTTCAGGGCCACGCCATCCTGGCTGTGGAAGACGACCATTTCCGTGAACGACCCATCGGGCATCGAGAGAAGACGGATGCCGCCGTCGGTCATCGTGCCGTCCACGTCCATGAGCAGGAGCCGGATGCGGCGCGCACGATTGAGAACGGCGCGCGGGAATTTGAGAGCGGAGGATTTTGCTTTCATTTCGCGAAGCAGGGAGGGTAACACGGAGACCGGAACGGAGAAAGGCGGTGCTGCCTAGAACAGTTGCAGCGTCCAGAGGTCGTGGATGTGGACGACGCCGAGGACGCGGCGGTCGCCGTCGGTGACCACAACCGAAGTAATGTGGCGCTGCTCCATCAAATTGAGCGCGGCGCTGGCGACCTGATCCGGCGGAATCGTGACGGGGTTGGGCGTCATGCAGTCGCGGGAAGTGAGATCGAAAATGGCGGCCTTCTTGGAGGCCATCAGGCGGCGCAGGTCGCCGTCGGTAAGGATTCCGAGAAGGCGGCCTGCGGAATCGACCACCGTGGTCATGCCCAGACCTTTTTTGTTCATTTCGTAGATCACGTCGGGAATCTTTGCAGTAGCAAAGACGCGCGGGCAGTCGTCGCCGGTGTGCATGAGCTGGCTGGCGCGCCGGAGTTTGCGGCCCAGATGGCCGGCAGGGTGGAGCGCGGCAAAATCTTCGGGATTGAAGCCGCGCCGCTCCATGAGCGCGATGGCGAGCGCGTCGCCGAGCACGATGCATGCCGTGGTGCTGGCCGTGGGGGCAAGATTCAGCGAGCAGGCCTCCTCGCGCACAGAGACGTCGAGGACCAGATCGCTCGCGGCGGAGAGCGTGGAACGCGGCTTGCCGGTCATGGTCACCAGCCGGCAGCCCAGCCGCTTGATTGTTTCGAGCAGAAGCAGGACTTCTTCGTTTTCGCCGCTGTACGAAATTGCCAGCACAGCATCGTCGCGCAGCAGCATGCCCACGTCGCCGTGGAGCGCTTCGGCGGGATGTAAGAACGAGGCCGGAGTTCCGGTCGAGGCCAGCGTGGCGGCAACTTTGCGGCCGACGAGCCCGGATTTGCCCATGCCCGTCACCACCACCCGGCCTTTGCATGCAAAAAGCAGTTCGACGGCCTCGTGGAAGCGCTGGTCGAGCCGGGCCAGCAAATCCTCGATGGCCTGCGACTCGATGCGCAGGACGCGACGGGCAGATTCCAGGCTGTCGCGCGCGGTCATGGGCGCACTGCCGCGGAGATTTTTTGGAGTTGTAGGAGCAGGCCGGAGAGTTCTCCGAGTGGCAACGCATTGGCGCCGTCGGAGAGGGCCCGGCTGGGCTCTTCGTGAACTTCCAGGAAGATGCCCTCCACACCGGCGGCCATGCCGGCGCGAGCGAGCGGGGCGATGAATTCGGGCTGGCCGCCACTCGCTTTTCCGCTAGCGCCGGGGAGCTGAACGGAATGCGTCACGTCGAAGATAACGGGATAGCCGAAGCGCCGCATGACAGAAAACGAGCGCATATCCACCACCAGATTGTTGTAGCCGAACGACGCGCCGCGCTCGGTAATCAGGATGGAGTGATTCCCGGTGGCGGCGATTTTTTCTACCGCGTTGCCCATGTCCCAGGGAGCGACGAATTGGCCCTTTTTGATGTTGACGGCGCGGCCGGAGCGTCCGGCTGCGACAAGCAGGTCGGTTTGCCGGCAGAGAAATGCGGGAATCTGCAGGACGTCGCAAACCTCCGCGGCAGCGGCGACCTGAGCAACTTCGTGAACGTCGGTCAGGACCGGTACCCCCGTGGTGTTGCGGATGTCACGGAGGATGCGGAGGCCCTCCGCCGGGCCCGGGCCGCGATACGAACTGGAAGAGGAACGGTTCGCTTTGTCATAAGAGGCTTTGAAGATGAGCGGGAAGCCCTCGGCCTCGGCGATCTCTTTCACGCGGCGGGCAATCATCGTGGCGTGCTCTTCGCTTTCGATCACGCAGGGGCCGCAGATCAGGAGGGGAGGCTGGCTTCCGCCCGCGCGGATTGGGCCGATGGAAAATTCTCGCGTGCCTGTCATGTAGGATCGAGGAAGAGCGCTCGACGGGGTAGCGTATTCTGGCAAACGGGAATTTGCAACGGCAGGAGGAAATAAGCGGAGCGGCGCAATGTACTACCAAGCTGATTCCTCTACGAATGTAGCAGAGCGGCAGGAAAACGCCGGGAGAGTGGCGGTTTGCCAGAGTCGGCGTCAACCTGTATCGTAGTGAGTGCATCATAAGAACATGCCCAGCCAACAGGGGCTCGCAGTTTCCGTCGATTCGGGCAAATCTAATCACTGAGGGCATGAGAACGGGAATCAGGCGGCTGTCGGCTCAATTTGTTGTGATAAGCGTCACAATCGCCCTGAGTGCCGCTGCCGGGGGTGTGCGGGCGGGCGGTGGCGACGCGGGAGGAACCCTCGACTCCACACAAGTGGTGGCGCGGATGGTGGCGCGGAACCTGGAGCGGGCGCGAGAACTGGAAGGCTACCGCAGCCGCCGGCATTACCACCTGGATTACAGCGGCGTTCTGGGCTCGCGGCAGGCGGATATGGTGGTGGACGTCTTCTACCGCTCCCCGAGCGAAAAGGATTTCGAGGTAGTGAGCGAGAGCGGGTCGAAGTGGATCTGCAATCACGTGCTGCGCCGACTGATGCAGGTGGAAAAAGAAAACGCGCAGCCGGGGGCGCGGGAGCGCACAGAAATCAATCCGGCGAACTACGATTTCAAACTGGTGGGCGTCGAAACGGCCGTAGATGGAACGCCCTATTACGTCCTGGAAGCGGAGCCAAAAACGGAAAACACGTACCTGTTCCGCGGCAAGGTGTGGGTGGAGGGGCGCGATTTTGCGGTGGCGCGCATCGAGGGCGAGCCGGCGAAGAATCCATCCCGTTGGACGAAGCAGAGCGACTTCCATCACGAATATTTGCGGCTGGAGGGGTTCTGGCTGCCGGCAAAGAACGACACACTCACGCAGCTCCATCTGTTGGGGCAATCGCATCTGACGATTGAATACCAAGACTATCGGGTGACGCGCACGGAGGGGACGAGCGCGGACACGGACGGGCAGGGGGACTGAAGCAGTGACGGAAAAGGGTCGACGGCCGGCCTAGCGCGGGCCGTTGCCGACAGGTCGGGTCGGGAGGGGAGGAGTTGCGTTGATTCCAGGAGTGCGGACAGTCGAACCACAAACCGGGGTGCGCTGCGGCGCGTGCGCGCGCCAGGCGACGCCGAAGCCGGGCAGAAAGATCGTGCTGGCGGCGAGCCGGAGCGAGTCGTCGGAGTACATGCGCAGCACCTGGCGGCAGATGCTACTTGCCACGCTGCCGGCGAAATACGCCAAGGCCATGGGTACCGATGTGTCGCTGGACACGGAGATGCTGCCGGACGGTCAGGCGCGGTACGTCCCGCACGGCTTGCGCATTGTCGAAGCGCTGCTGCTCGAAAGATTTTCAGTGGACGATATCGCCGTGTGCTATCCCGACCAGCTGGCGGATTTCGTCGGCACGGAAACGCGCGTGGTGGGGTTGCACGCGCACAACCCGCTGGGCATCACGTTTGCCACCGACATTTACGCGAATTTCTACGGAGGACAGCACATCGAGCCGGTGAACGCGGCGGAGTTCAGGCGGCTGATCTTGCACCCGGCGCTGCGCGAGCACAAATCGCACCTGAAGATCATCGTAGGCGGCCCGGGCGCCTGGCAGATTGCCAAGAAAAACCTGCAGGACGAATGGCTGGTGGACACGCTGGTGCACGGCGAGGCGGAAGACGCGGTGCTGGATTTGTTCGTCGCCGCGATGAACAACGAGCCGCTGCCCCGCGAGATCGAGTGCGACAGCCCGGCGCTGGCGCGGATACCGCGGATCAAGCACCGCTCCACGTTCGGCGTGGTTGAAATCACCCGCGGGTGCGGGCGCGGATGCCAGTTCTGCTCGGTGGCGCTGCGCGAGGGCAAGAGCATTCCGCTCGCGCAAATCGTGGACAACGTGCGGACGCAAGTGGCCGAAGGCGCCGACACCATCCTGCTGACCACCGAAGACATTTTC
>JASHRU010000288.1 GCA_030037225.1 Candidatus Acidiferrales bacterium
GCCCTCGAGCGCGTCGTAGCCATCGGCGCCTCCGCCGGAGGCACCGAAGTCCTGCTCCACGTCCTGCGACGCATGCCCGCGCGCTGCCCCGGAATCGTGGCCGCCCTGCACATGCCCGGAAAATTCACGACCGCGCTTGCCAAGCAGCTCGATACCGTTTGCGCGATTGAAGTGCGCGAGGCCGCCGATGGCGACAGGATTATCCCCGGCCGCGCCTATATCGCTCCCGGAAACTATCACACCCTAGTGAGGCGCCTCGGATTCGAGTACTTTCTGGAAGTTTGTGATGGGCCGCTCGTCTCCCGTCACCGGCCTAGTATCAACGTGTTGTTCCGCTCCGTCGCCCAGTCTGCTGGCTCCAGCGCCGTTGGCATCCTCATGACCGGTATGGGCGACGATGGCGCCGACGGATTGCTCGAAATGAAACAGGCGCACGCCCACACCATCGCCCAGGACGAATCTTCCAGCATGATTTTTGGCATGCCTCGCGAGGCCATTCTCCGCGGTGCCGCCGACGAAGTCCTCTCGCTCTCCCAAATTCCCGCCGCGATACTCGCAAAGTAGCGCGCCTGCTCGCACACCATCGGACATGCGCATTTCGGAGTCCATATCAAGTGGCCATCAGTCAAGTTGGTGCGATGAATTGTAGGCCTGCTGGAGGGGGACGTTCCGGGGCGGAAGGGTATACCGAACTAAGGGCTACAGGGGACGGCCGGCGCCCTCGCGGCGCCAGCCGTCCCGAGCGATTACGCTTTCCAAACGTGACGAAGAGTCTTCGTGCCGGACAGTTTCTTGGCCTTCTTCAAGCTCTTCTTGGTCGCCATGGATGTCCTCCTGGGGTACGATCCCCGCTCTGCTCCGTCGCCTAACTACTATGCATCCCAGGTGCCATCTCTGCAAAGGCTCGCTGCCCTTCGCTATCCGCCCTGTTTTCCGCCTGATCCGCTCGGAGGCACTCCCCTGCGCCAGGCGCGAGCAGATTAAATCGGCTCCGGATCGCGGGATTTTTACCCTCTCGGGGTGATTTTTCCCTCGCGCGGGCACGGTAGTCGCCGGGGACTCGAAGCTGCGCTTCATCTAATCTCCGGAAAATCCTCTTCCCAGAACTCCGCCAGCCGCCGTCCTTCCTGCTTGCGCGCCTGCTGCTCCAATCCCCGCAGCTCCACCCGCCGGATTTTTCCTGAAACCGTCTTTGGCAACTCCGCAAACTCAATTCGTCGAATCCGCTTGTACGGTCCCAGCCGCCCGCGAATAAACTTGAAAATCTCCTGCGCCGTATCCGCCGTCGGCGCGATCCCCGGCTTCAGCACGATAAACGCCTTCGGCACGCTCCACCGCAGCGCATCCGGGCTTGGCACCACCGCCGCCTCCGCCACTGACGCGTGCTCGAGCAGCGCGCTCTCCAGCTCGAACGGGCTGATCCGGTAATCCGAGCTCTTAAATACGTCGTCCGCCCGTCCCACGTAAGTGAAATATCCGTCCGCATCGCGGTGCGCCACGTCGCCCGTGCGGTAATATCCTCCGGCCATCGCCGCCGCGGTTTTCTTTTCGTCATCCAGATATCCCGTCATCAGGCTTGGCGGCCGCGGCGCGAGGCGAATCGAAATCTCGCCGTCGTCCGATTCCCTTCCCTCCGGATCGAGCAACACCACGTCATGCCCCGGCGAAGGTTTTCCCACTGCGCCCGGTTTCACCGCCTGGCCGGGGAAATTTCCAAGCAGGCACACGTTTTCCGTCTGCCCATATCCGTCGCGTATCGTCACGTCCCACACGCGCCGCACTTTTTCGATCACCTCCGGATTCAGCGGCTCGCCCGCACTTGCCAATTCGCGCAAGCGCACCGGAAATGCGCTCAGATCCTCCAGCACCAGCATCCGCCACACCGTCGGCGGCGCGCACAGCGTCGTCACTCCGCACCGCGCGATGGCACCGAGCGTCGCTTTCGCGTCGAACCGCGTGTACGAATGAATGAAGATCGTCGCGCCTGCATTCCACGGCGCGAAAAAGCAGCTCCACGCGTGCTTCGCCCATCCCGGCGAGCTGATATTCAGATGCACGTCGCCCCTGCGGATCCCGATCCAGTACATGGTCGCCAGATGCCCCACGGGATAGCTCTGGTGCGTGTGCAGCACCAGCTTCGGCAGCGCCGTGGTACCGGATGTGAAATACAGCAGCAGCGGATCCGTCGCCTGTGTCTCTCCGTCAGCCGCAAACTCCGCTGCCTCGTCAAAAGCCCGGCCGTATGGCGTCCACCCCGCGGCCTCGCCATCCACCACGATCCGTGTGTAATCGCCCGGCAGCTTCACGAACCGTTCGGTGGCCGCCGCCATCGCCACCACGTGCCTCGCCTTCCCGCGCTCCAGCCGGTCGCGCAAATCCTCCGTCGTCAGCAGCGTTGCCGCCGGAATCACCACCGCGCCCAACTTCATCGCCGCCAGAATCGTCTCCCACGTCGCCGCCACATTCGGCAGCATCAGGATGATGCGGTCGCCGCGCGCAACTCCCTCCCGCCGCAAATAATTCGCCACCTGGTTCGAGCGCCGCGAAATCTCCTCGAAACTCAGCTTCACTTCCGCGCCCGCGTCGTCCACGATCCACAACGCCGTCTGCTGGTTGCCGCGCGCGCAGTCGTCGAAATAATCGAGCGCCCAATTGAATGTCCCGAGTTGCGGCCAGCGGAACTCGCACCGCGCGCGTGCGTAGTCCTCCCGGCACGCAAACAGAAAATCGCGCGCCGCGAGAAACGCCTTCAGCCCTTCGCTGTTTCTTGCGCCCATCCCCTCGCATCCGCTTTGCGAATCGCCATCCGAGGCGCTCGCTGCCGGCGAATTGTACACTGGTCTTCGAACGACGCCTCCCGCCCGGCCCCAACCGCCCACTGATTTACTCTTTCGGCCGGTGGAGTTAGGATGCCGCCACTCAGATCCTGCCAGCAGAGAGGAGGCGCCCATGTACGCGCGTGTTTGGCGAGTCCGTATGCTGCCCGGCAAGACCGACGAGTTCAAAGCCGCCCTGCAGAGCCTTACCGAACAGGCGAAGAGACAGCCCGGCTACCGTGGCTTTCTGCTGCTCGGCCCGGCCGGCGAGGATGCGCCCGATACGACCATCATCGCCCTCTGGGATTCGTTTGAGTCCATGCGCGAGAGCGAGCGCAACCTCTTGGTCACTCAGGCACTCGCGCATCTCTATAGATTCAGCGACGGCATGCCCCATATCCTCGAGCGGCCCGTGCTCGCAGCCTTTTTCCGAGTCGAATGAGCCCCGCTCGTTTGCGCCCAATCGGGCCTTGGCGAGATTGGGTCAAAAGGGTCCGGCTTCCCCAGCGGGTGCGCCTGCCTCACCCGACCCGCTGATCGCCTCCGGAGGGGAACATTCCCCGCCGAGATTGCGTCATGCTATACAGCGGCATCCCAACCGGTCGCTCGAAAGGAGATTTCTCCAATGGCAAACGGAGGACAGCGGAGTCGGGGCCCGCTCACCGGTGCTCTCCTGCTCATCGCCGTCGGCGCAATCTTCATGTACGCGAATCTTCGCCCGGACTGGAATCCCTGGCCGGTAATTTCACGTTACTGGCCAGTGCTTCTCATCGTCCTGGGTCTCGGCAAGCTGGTTGACGCAATGGTCGCCAATCGCTCCGGCGCCATCCGGGGCGCTCCCGGCGCTGTGCCCGCTCCCCGGCACCGCGGTGAGATTTTCGCGATTCTCCTGGTTGTCTTCCTCTTGGCCTTCGCCGCCGCCGGAAGCCGCCGCTTTTCGCGCGTGGCCCATCGCACCGAAACTGTTGACGCACAAGGCGCCCGGTTCGTGCGCGTTAGTATCGAAATGCCCTCCGGCCAGTTGACCGTCTCCGGCGGCGCCACAAAACTTCTGGAAGGCGATTTCGAATACTCCGAGGCCGACCGTGAGCCGAATATCTCCTACGATCATTCCGGTACAGAGGGGAATCTGAGCATCTCGCAGCCCGGTCACACTCCTCTCAATCACGTCATCGGGCGCGGCAACGCGGATAATTGGACCGTCCGCCTCAACAACGACGAGGCTCGCGAGCTCCGCCTCGATATGGGCGCGGGCCAGGGCGACTTCAACCTCAAGGGCGTTCACCTCAACAAGCTCACGGTTGATATCGGCGCCGGCGAAATCAACGCCGACCTCACCGGCGACTGGAAAGAGAACGTGGACGTGCGCATCGAAGGTGGGGTCGGCAGCGCCACGGTTCGGTTGCCTCACAATGTCGGCGTCCGCGTCCGCGCCGAGGGCGGCATCGGCCGCATTGACGTCAGCGGCCTCCACAAGCACGAAGGCTATTACATCAACGACGCTTACGGTTCTTCGCCCGTCACCATGAACGTCAGCGTCGAAGGCGGCGTCGGCGAAATCCGCCTCATCTCAGAATGACCCCGCAAGACAGGCACCCCTGTCTGCTACTTTCTGCGATACAATGGAGTGCAATCACGGCGCCTTTTCGGGCCGGCCAAATGGCTGAACGGAGGCTTCTCCTTCAAGACAGAACATTCTTACCATTCCGCTGATTTCCCGCGCGCAACACCGCTTCCCTTTGGTCCGATTACCGAACGCCCGCATGCTAGCATCAAAGATTCCCCCATGAACTCTGCCTCCGACCGCCGCGCCGCGCTCCTCGACGCCCTCGAGTCCCGCATCCTCATCCTCGACGGCGCCATGGGCACCATGATCCAGCAGCAGCACCTCTCCGCTGCCGATTTCGGAGGCCCGCATCTCGAAGGCTGCAATGAAGTCCTCGTCCGCACCCGACCCGACGTCATCCTCGGGATTCACCGCGCCTATCTCGAAGCCGGCGCCGACATCATCGAAACCGACACTTTCGGCGGCACGCCCCTCGTCCTCGGCGAATACTCGCTCGCCGCAGAAGCACGCGAACTCAACCGCCTCGCCGCCGCTCTTGCCCGTCAGGCCGCCGACGAATTCTCCAAGCCCGGCCGTCCCCGTTTCGTCGCCGGATCCATGGGCCCCACCACGCGCGCCATCAGCGTCACTGGCAACGTCACCTTCGATGAGCTCCGCCAAACCTTTTACGAGCAGGCCATGGGCCTAATCGCTGGCGGCGTGGATATCCTGCTCGTCGAAACTTGCCAGGACACGCGCAACGTCAAGGCCGCTCTGCTCGCCGTCGCGCGCGCCCGTCTCGACGCTGGCCACGATGTACCCCTGATGGTCTCCGGCACCATTGAGCCCACCGGCACTATGCTCGCCGGTCAGACCGCCGACGCCTTCTGGGTCTCCGTGGCCCATGCCAACTTGCTTTCCATCGGTCTCAACTGCGCTACCGGCCCGGAGTTCATGACCGATCACATCCGCACTCTCAGCGAATCGGCGTGGACGCGCATCTCCTGCTTTCCGAACGCCGGCCTGCCCAATGAAGAGGGCCGTTATCTGGAGACTCCCGACTCGCTCGCCGCGCAGCTCGAACGCTTCGCGCGCCACGGCTGGCTCAACATCGTCGGCGGTTGCTGCGGCACCACGCCCGCGCACATTCGCGCCATCGCTCAGATGGCGCAAGGCAAGCCGCCGCGTGGCGTGCCCGGCCGGGCCCGGCGCAGCCTGTACAGCGGCATCGAGCTCATCGAAGCGGAAGATTCCACCCGCCCGCTCCACGTCGGCGAGCGCACCAACGTCATCGGTTCCCGCGAATTCAAGAAACTGGTGACCGAAGAAAAATGGGAGGAAGCCACCGAAATCGCCCGCCGCCAGGTTCGCAACGGTGCCCAGATTATTGACGTCTGCCTGCAATCCAGCGAGCGCGACGAACAACGCGACATCGCCCCCTTCTACGACCGCCTCATCCGCAAGATCAAAGCTCCCATCATGATCGACACCACCGATCCGCGCGCTGTCGAGCTCGCCCTCGCCTACTGCCAGGGCAAAAGCATCATTAATTCCATCAACCTCGAAGACGGCGAGGAGAAATTTGAGCGCGTCTGCCCGCTGGCGCGCGCTTATGGTGCCGCGCTCGTCGTTGGTTCCATCGACGAGGATAAACAGCAGGCCCAGGCCTTCACTCGCGAGCGCAAACTCGCCATCGCCGAGCGTTCCGTCCGTCTGCTCACCGAGAAATACGGCATCCCCGCCGAAGACGTCATCCTGGATGCCCTTGTCTTCCCCTGCGCCACCGGCGACGAAAACTACGTCGGCGGCGCCGTCGAAACCATCGAAGGCGTCCGCCTCATCAAGGAAAGTATCCCCGGCGTCAAGACGATCCTCGGCATTTCCAATATCTCCTTTGGCCTGCCTGCCGCTGCCCGCGAAGTGGTCAATTCCGTTTTCCTCTACCACGCCACCAAGGCCGGCCTCGATCTCGCCATCGTCAATGCCGAAAAGCTCGAGCGCTTCCCTTCGATTCCGGAAGAAGAGCGCCGCCTCGCCGAAAATGTCCTGTTCAATTCCCCGCCCATGGTCATTCCCCCCGGCCACCCGCAGGCAGAGCTCCTTCGCTCTGCCCCGGAGGATTGGCGCCAGCAGTCCCGCGAACAGAAAATCGCCGTCAACCAATTCCACATCGCCGCCATCACCGAGCATTTCCGCCAGCGCAAGTCCACGTCCGCCAAAGCCAGGCCCGCCGATCTCCCCCTCGATGCCCGCCTCGCCAACTACATCATCGAAGGCACGAAGGATGGCCTCATTGCCGACCTCGAACGCAAGCGCGCAGAAGGCACTCCCCCGCTCGATATCATCAATGGCCCTCTGATGGCTGGCATGAGCGAGGTCGGCCGCCTTTTCAACAACAACGAGCTCATCGTCGCCGAAGTGCTGCAATCCGCCGAAGCCATGAAAGCCGCGGTCAATCACCTGCAGCAGTTCATGGAGAAATCCGCTACGCACACGCGCGGCAAAATTGTCCTCGCCACCGTCAAGGGCGACGTCCACGACATCGGCAAGAATCTCGTCGAAATCATTCTTTCGAACAACGGCTTCCAGGTTATCAATCTCGGCATCAAAGTCCCGCCCGAAGAGCTCATCCACGCCCACCAGCAGCACTCGCCCGACGCCATCGGTCTCTCCGGCCTCCTCGTCAAGAGCGCCCAGCAGATGGTCGTCACCGCGGAAGACCTTCGCGATGCCGGAATTCGCGTCCCCCTGCTCGTCGGCGGCGCCGCGCTCTCCGACAAATTCACTCGCGCCAAGATTGCTCCCAGTTATGCTGCGCCCACGCTCTACGCCAAGGACGCGATGACCGGCCTTCGCCTCATGAACGAACTTATGAATCCCGCCACGCGTCCTGCCGTTCTCGAGACACATCGCGCTGCCGAAGTCACGCCCGCGCCCGAAGCCGCGGCCGTCACAACCGCGACCGCCGCCCAATCGCGCTCCAGCCGCGTCCACACCGATTTTCCCATTCCCGCCGCCCCTTACCGCGAGCGCCGGGTCCGCACTATCCGCAATCTCCCCGAAATCTGGAGCTACATCAATCCCTACATGCTCTATGGGCGTCATCTCGGTTTCAAAGGCGACTTCGAGCAGCAGCTCGCCGCCCGCGATCCGAAGGCCCTCGAGCTGTTTCATCAAGTGGAGGAGTTAAAGCAGGACGTGGCGCAGTGGATGAGTGTCCGCGCCGTCTGGCAATTCTTCGAAGCCGAGCGCTCCGGCAACTCCATCCGCCTCTTCGCGCCGGAAGCCGCACAGCCACTGCATATTTTCCGCTTCGGCCGCCAGCCCAAACTCGACGGACTCTGCCTCAGCGATTACATTCTCGAGCCCGAAGGCGACGGCCGCCGTGACCACATCGCCATTTTCGTCGTCACTGCGGGCGCCGGCATCCGCGAACGCAGCGAGCAGGCCAAAGCCGCCGGCGAATACTTCCGCGCCCACGCGATCCAGGCGCTCGCCATCGAATCCGCTGAAGGCTGTGCCGAATGGCTCCATCGCCGCCTCCGCGAGGATTGGGGATTCCCCGATTCGCCCGCCACCACCATGCAGGATCGTTTCACCTCGCGTTATCGGGGCAAACGCTACAGTTTCGGCTACGGCGCCTGCCCCAATCTCGACGACCAGCAGGGGATCTGGACGCTGCTCCATCCGGAAGAGATCGGCGTGCGTCTCACAGAAGGCATGATGATGGAGCCCGAAGCCAGCGTCAGCGCCCTCGTCTTCCATCATCCCGATTGTGCTTATTTTACCGCCAGCGAAGCCTGACTCGGCTCCTCGGTACTGCACGGATTGTCATCCCTCCGCCTCACGTTCACTGCTTCACCTGCTCCGCCTCCGCTCCTACTCCCGCCTCCACCACGCGCGTCTGGGGTGCGTACCGCGCTAGTGCCGTCACCAGCGCGTCCTTCTGAATCGGTTTGCTGATGTGGTCCTCCATCCCCGCTTCCAGGCACTTCTCTCGGTCACCTTTCAACGCGTTCGCCGTCATCGCCACGATGATCCGGTGCCGTCCACCCTTTTCTCGCCTCCGAATTTCCCGCGTCGCCTCGTACCCGTCCATTTCCGGCATGTGGCAATCCATAAAGATCAGATCATAGGGCAGGGCTTCGGCCATCTCGACCGCCTCTTTTCCGTTCCCTGCCTTGTCCACGCGGCAGCCCAGCCGTTCCAGCATCCGCGTCGCCACCTTCTGGTTCACCGCGTTGTCTTCCACCAGCAACACACGCGCCTGGAATCGCGCCGGCGTCGCACCGTCGCCCTGCGCCGCCGCCGCGCTTTCTCCCACCGAATGCCGCGTCACCAGCCCTGCCGTTCCGGCCGCGTGCCGCGCTGCCCAGGCTCCTGCCAGCGCGTCCAGCAGCACCGATTGCTTCGCCGGCTTCGTCAGATACGCCGCGAACCCCGCCTGCTTCAGCCGCGTCGCGTCACCGCGTTGTCCCAGGGACGTCAGCATCACCAGCACCGTCTCGCGCAGCTCCGGCGTCTGTTTGATCAGCCGCCCCAGCGTCTCCCCATCCATTCCCGGCATCTGATGGTCCAGCACCGCGAGCACAAACGGCGCTCCCTGTGTCGCCGCCTTCCTCATCACCTCCAGGGCTTCAATTCCGGAGTCGCACTCCTCCGGCCGCATCCCCCAGGCGGTCAATTGCTCGTGCAGCACCCTGCGGTTGGTCGCGTCGTCGTCCACCACCAATACGCGGATGCCCCGCAGCTCCAGGTCTGAGACCGGCGCCGGCGCAGGGTCCCGGTCGAGCGGCATCGGCACCGTGAACCAGAACGCCGATCCTTCTCCCGGCCGGCTTCGCACTCCGATCTCCCCGCCCATCATCGTCACGAGCTCCTTGCAGATGGCCAGCCCCAGCCCCGTTCCGCCGAATCGCCGCGTCGTCGAAACGTCCGCCTGTGCGAAGCGCTCGAAAATAACCCTCTGCTTCTCCTCCGGTATGCCGATCCCCGTGTCTTCCACCGTAAACCGGCACAGCACGCGCTCCGGCGACTCCGCCTCGCAGTCCACGTTTAGGAACACGTGCCCCTGCGCCGTGAATTTGATCGCGTTGTTCACCAGATTGATCAGGATCTGCCGCAGCCGTCCCGCGTCGCTCACGACGCGCGCCGGCATCCCGGGCGCGTACCGCACGATCAGGTCGATTCCCTTCGCTTGCGCTCGCGAAAGCAGCAGGTCGGCCGCGTCCTCCACCGCCCTCCGCAAATCGAACGGGAACGGCTCGATCGTCATTTTCCCCGCCTCGATCTTGGAGAAATCCAGCACGTCGTTGATCAACTCCAGCAGCGATTCCGCCGAATTCCGCAGAGCCGTCGCGTACTCCTGCTGCTCCGCGCTCAACTGCGTGTCCAGCAGTAGTCCTGTCATTCCCAGCACGCCGTTCATCGGCGTCCGGATTTCGTGGCTCATCACCGCCAGGAACTCGCTCTTCGCCCGGTTCGCCTGCTCCGCCGCGTCACGCGCCCGCCGCAGCTCCAGTTCCCCGCGCTTTCGTGCCACCGCCATCGATACCTGTCCCGCCACAAACGAAAGTATCTGTTTGTCCTCCTCCCCGTAGCGCACTGACTCCGAATAGCTCTGCACCACGATCGCCCCGATCGTCTGCCAGCCGATCACTAGCGGAACTCCCAGCCAGTCCAGCGAGCTCGCCCCAATCTTCGCCACTTCGCCCTTTGCCAGCAGCTTTTCGTAGACCTCCGATGTTGCCAGCAATGGCTCTCCGCTTCGCAGCACGTACTCCGTAAGCCCACGCCCGCGTTTGCGCGGCACCGGCTGCGGGTCGTTTTCGTCCGCCCAGTAAGGGAACGACACCATCTCGTCCGCCGGGTCGTACAGCGCAATGTAGAAATTCTTCGCGCTCATCAACTCGCCTACGATGCTGTGCACTCGCGGCAGCAGTTCCTCCAGGTCGCCCGTCGAGTTCGCCGCCTCCGCCACGCGGTACGATGCCGATTGAATCAGTTCCTTCCGCTTCCTCTCCGATACGTCGTTCAGCAGGTTCATCTCCAGCAGGCCGCCGCTCGTCTCCACGGCGCTCAAGCTCACCTCTAACGCCACTTCTCCGCCGTTTTTCCGCCGCCCTGTCAGCTCCACCGAATCGTGCGTCCCCGGCTGCGCCGTGCCGATAGCCGCACTCCTCTGCCGCTTCCGGTACGCCTCCCGGCTCGTCTCCGCCAGCAGGCCCTCGACGCTTCCTGCCAGTAGTTCTTCCCGCGTGTAGCCCAACATCTCCTCCGTTCGCCGGTTCACCAGCATGATCCGCCCCGCCGGATTCGCCACCACCACCGCCTGCGAGGCCGACTCCAACAGCGTCCGAAACTGCTCTTCGCTCTGCCGCCGGTCTTCCTCTGCATGTCGCCGGCCGATGAAGATTCCGATCTGGCCCGCAATCGAATCCATCACTTTCAACCAAAGCGGATCCGGCTCTCTCATCCCGTCGCTGGAGAGTTCAATCACCGCCACCACCTCGCCCATAAAAAAGACCGGGATCGCGCATGCCGCGCGCAGCCCGCACTCTCGGCTGGCCACCGCACGCGAGCGGTTGGGATCTTCCCAAGCGTCCGGTGCCCACCAGGCTTTCTTCTCCTTCCAGACCCGGCCCGACAATCCGGTGCCTCGCGCAAACGTCAGTTTGCGGCTCAGTTCCAGGAATGGCTCGGCCCCCGCTCCCGGCTGCTGCCAACACTCGCCCAGCCCCAGCACTCCCGCCGCCGCGTCCGCCTCCCAGAAAATCCCCACCTTCCAGTCACCGCAGAGGCAAACCGACTCCAGCACGCGTGGCAGCACCTCGCCCAACGAATTGCACTCATTCAGTGCCGCCGCCACGGTGTGCTCCATATTCACGATCCGCTCGGCTCGCTTCTGGTCCGATACATCTTCCACCGTGCCCACAAAGCCGCTAATCTCTCCATTTTCCGTGTGAAGCGGCGCCGCGCGCACATTTACCCACCGCACTTCCCCCTTCGGCGTCACTAGACGCAGTGCCTGCTTGTAGTCGCGGTGCGCACGCGCCGCCAGCACCCACTCCTCGAGCGCCCCGGGAAGGTCGTCGGAGTGAACCGCACTTTTCCACCCCTTTTCGCTCAATTCCGAAAGCGCCCGTCCCGTCAGACCCTCCAGCCGCTCGTTGGCGTACGTGCATAGCCCTTCCGCATCCGACTGGAACACTCCGACCGGCGACGCCGCCGTCAAAGTGCGGAACAGTTTCTCGTTCCGCGAGAGCGCGTCCTGCGTGAATTGCCGCAGCCGGATGTCCATCTCCAGCCGTCGGTTCAGCCGTGTCAGCTCCTCCGTGCGGTCCTTCACGCGCACTTCCAGGTCCCTCTGCTGCGCTTTCACCTTTTCCGCCATCCGGTTGAACGCCTCGGTCAGCATGCCGATTTCATCCCGCGACTGCACCGGGATCGGCTCCCACCGGACCGCCTCATTGCTCGCAAACGTCTGCGCCGCTGCGGTCAGCGCGTGCACCGGCGAAAGATGGCGCCGCGAGATCAGCGACAAAGCCCCAACCCCAAGAATCACAACCGCCAGGACCGTCGCCAGCATTACGTACTGTGCTCGCCGTACCGTGCCCTGCAACCGCACCTCCCGAAACCCCAAATACAGCCCGCCGCCACTGCCTCCCTCGATGGGCTCGCTCACGATGTAGTACCGCCCGACTCCTCCTGGCAGCGCCACCGTCACGGGCCGGTCGAACGCTGGCGGCTGCGCCACCCGGATGCTCGGAGGCACCCCCTCCGCAAACGTCTGTGCCACCACTTCGTCGCCGGAATCCCTCACGTACCCCCAGTCTGCCTCCGCAGCGGCCACTCCTTTTTCTAGCTCGGATTGCAGGCCTGCCTTGTCGTGCGCGTCCGCCTTCGGGCCTAGGTCGGTGGCAATCGCCCGCGCCGAAGTTCGTCCCTGTTCGAGAAAATCCCGCGTGACCAGTCGTGTGATCTGCTGGTGCAACAGCACGGAGAGCAGCCCTCCAGCCAGCACACCGGCGATCACCTGCGAGGCGATCAGTTTGTGCGTGAGCGTAGCCATGCGCCTCCCGCCGCCCAGGCTTTTCTCCCGCCTTCCGCGGTCTTAGGCCCTTCTCATCCAATCGGCCCGCTCTATCGCGCACTTTAGTCGCCGCTCCCATCGCACGCAGTATTTGATCCCTCGATTTCGGATCAGTCTGCGACGCCCTGCTCCTGTCACCCATGCGAATCTTTGAACCCGCTTCCCCGGTTGACCTCTTCTCTCAGCCGCACTAAAGTCCTCTTGCCAATTTGCACGCCGTTTCTTCAGGAAAGGATTTCATGGCCGCCAATCCTCCCGAGGGATTTCCCTCTCCGGCCCGGCTCCTCGAGACCGCCGTCGCCTATCGCCGCGCTGCCGTTCTGCGCGCCGCCATCGAACTCGACTTCTTCTCCGCCCTCGCCGAATCGCCGCTCGACGCCCCCTCACTCGCCGCACATCTCGGCCTCGCTACTCGAGGTGTGCGCATGCTCTGCGACGCCCTGGCCACTCTCGGCTTCGTCCTGAAGCAGGACTCCCGCTACTCGCTCTCTCCCGATGCCGCCCTGTTCCTCAATCGGGCCTCGCCCGCCTGCATGGCCGACGCCTTCATGTTTCTCAGTTCCGAGCACATTGAAGGCGCCTTCCGCGAGCTCAGCGCCGCCGTCCGCCGCGGCGGGACGTCGTTCGATGCCGCCAACGTGCTCGCTCCCGAGCACGATTTCTGGCTGCACTTCGCTCGCGCAATGGCCCCCATGATGGCCTATCCCGCCGACACGATTGCCCAGTTGCTCGGCGCGGATGCGGGCAATTCATGGCGCGTCCTCGACGTTGCCGCCGGCCACGGCATGTTCGGCATCGCGGTGGCCCGCCACAATCCGAATGCCTCCATCACCGCCGTGGACTGGCCTGGAGTGCTCGCCATCGCCCGCGAAAATGCCGAAGTTGCCGGCGTCGCCTCCCGCTTCCGCGCTCTCCCCGGCAGCGCCTTCGAGCTTGATTTTGGAGCCGGCTACGACGTTGTCCTGCTCACCAACTTTCTTCACCACTTCGACCCCGCCACCAACGAGACCCTCCTACGCAAAGTCCACGCCGCCCTGGTTCCCGGCGGCCGCGCCGCCGCTCTTGAATTCGTCCCCGATGAAAACCGCACCTCGCCGCCCTTTGCCGCGCTCTTCTCGCTCAATATGCTCGTCCACACCCCAGCCGGCGACGCTTACACGTACCCCGAACTCGAGCGCATGTTCTTGAGCGCAGGCTTTGCCTCCTGCGAACTCCATCCGCTTCTTCCGGGTCCGCAGAGCGTACTGATTGCGCATGTGCAGCGCCGGCCTCACCTGCCGCAGGCAGGCTTTGGGCCAGCGTAGTGATTCGAAGAAAGAGGGAGGAACGCTTCTGCGTTCTAGTCCTTGGGCCACCTGAATGGAAAGAACGTCCCCGCCTTTTCGGGGGTAAGTTCCGCTCCCAGAATTGCCGCTGCTCGCACCAGTACAGGGTCCAGGCCCGCGGCTAGGTCTTCAGCCGTGGGCAACACAACCTCGTCCGGCTGCACGTGATGGCCCGCTAGGTCTACTCCATCGGACGTGACCAGCGCCGCTTCCGTGATCTCCGTCCCGTAAACAAATTCCGGTCCCCTCCCAAACGCATGCAGATGGATCTTGCCCTCCATCATC
>JASHRU010000289.1 GCA_030037225.1 Candidatus Acidiferrales bacterium
CAGTTTCATCTGGCGCGCTTCGTCCATCAGGCGTTAGTCTATCGCGGCTCGCGCCCGCCCACATGCCCGCTTCCGACCAACGTCTGGCCTATATCGACTGGATGCGCGGCCTGGCCTGCCTCCTGATGTTTCAGTGGCACGGCAACGAATCCTGGCTCGGTGGCGCCGCCCGCGAAACGCAGTGGTTCCACTGGGCCGCGCTCGGCGGAACGTTTCCCGCTCCTTTGTTCTTGTTCCTCGCCGGAATTTCCTTTGGCCTCATCACCCATCGCCTGCGTTCTCGCGGCGCTTCGCCCGGCGAGATCGCGCGGCAGACCATCGTCCGCGGCGCGGAAATCTTCGGCCTGGGCCTGCTCTTCCGCGTTCAGGAATTTGCTCTCGGCTGGCGCTGGGTGCCCTGGACCGACCTGCTCCGCGTCGACGTGCTCAACATCATCGGCCTTTCCATCATGTTGATGGGCATCGCCTGCTACGCCGTCCGCAGCCGCGCCGCCAGCATCGCCGCCGCCCTGGCCATCGCCCTCGCCGTTGCCCTGCTCACGCCGCCGCTCTGGAGCACCTGGCGCCCGCGATTCCTGCCCTGGTATCTCGAATCCTATTTCGACGGCGTGCACACATTTGGCGCGCCACAGTTCTATTTGTTTCCCGCCTTCCCGTGGACCGGCTTCGCGTTCGCGGGTCTCGCCGTCGGCTTTCTGCTCACCAGCGATTGGGCCCGCGCGAAGCCCGCCGCGATGGTCTCCGCGCTCGGCATAGCCGGCGCCGCGCTGGTCGCCATCGGCCTTGCCCTCGATGCCTCATCGCTCCACATTTACGCGAGCTACGACTTCTGGCACTCCAGCCCCGAGTTTTTCCTGATTCGCTCCGGCCTGGTGCTGTTCATCATGCTGTTCGCCTACGCCTGGTGCCGCTGGGGCGCGGGAACCCTCGGCTTCAGCCCGCTCATTCAACTAGGCCACACCTCGCTTCTGGTCTATTGGGTGCACATCGAATTCGTCTACGGCCGCTTTTCGCTGCTCCCGAAGCACGCTTCCAGCATTCCCGCGGTTACGGTGGGGATCGTCGCTGTGTTTCTGGGCATGCTCGTCCTCTCGTTAATCCGCACTCACATCGCGAAGAAGGCGCCCTCTTCGTAGGGGCACGGCATGCCGTGGCCCCTTATATCCTGACTTTTGCCCCGGCAGCGCGTCCTAACTCCAACCCAAACACTGCCACTCCCCCAGCCCTGAGATTTTCTGTGAAGGGAACCCGCCCCGCCGCCTGAGGAACCACCTTTTTCCCGCTGTTCTGTTACTTCTGCGGTGCGTTTTGCTCCGGATTCGGCTTCTGCCCCGCCGGATCGTCCGGCAGCCGGTAAATCATCTCGCCCGGCCGCGCCAATCCCATTTCCTCGCGCGCCAGTTTTTCGATCGCCGCAGGGTCCGTTTCGAGAGCGCGAATCTCGCCCGAAAGCGCCGTGTTTTCGCGGTCCAGCCGTTCGATCTCTTTCCGCAGTTGTTCGATTTCGTGTTGGCTCCGCCGCATCGAAAGGTATCCGTACGGCCCGAAGATCGTGTGCATCAGCACGAGCACAATCAGCGCTCCGCCCGCATACACTCCGGCGCGCCGCAGCCACAACTTCCACCTCGGTTCGCGATGGATTGCCCGGCGCCTCATGACGCGATCCAGCTTTCTGCCGCGGCCTGCAATTGCCGCGCGGCATCCAGCGTGCCCGCTTCCGTGTACACCCGCAGAATCGGCTCCGTCCCCGACGCGCGCATCAGAATCCACGACCCATCCGCAAATGCCATCTTCAATCCGTCCGTGCGGTCCACCCGCGACACCGGCCGCCCCACGAATTCGCGCGGGTCCGTGCGCAGGCGTTCCAGCGCGCGCGCCTGCGCCTCCGCCGTCAGGTGCAGGTTGGCCCGCAGCGGCCAGAATTCCGCGCCCACTTTCTTGAATAGCGCCCGCAGCTGCTCTCCCATCGTGGCCCGCCGCACCGCCGTCATCTCCGTCACCAGCAGGCACGCCAGAATCCCGTCCTTTTCCGGCACGTGCCCGTAAACGGTCAGCCCCGCGCTCTCCTCCCCGCCCAGCGCGATTTTTTCCTGTCTCAAGTATTCCCCGATGTACTTGAATCCCACCGGCGTCTCGTACACCGGCAGCCCGTACACCCGCGCCACCGCATCCAGCAGGTGCGAGGTCGCCACGCTTCGCGCCACGCCCAGCTTCCACCCGCGCGTTTCCACCAGGTAGTCGTATACCAGCGCCAGGATGTGATTCGGCGAAACGAAGCTGCCGTCCGAATCCACGATTCCGAACCGGTCCGCGTCCCCATCCGTAGCCAGACCCGTCGCCGTGGTTCCGCCGCGGGTCCGTTCCCGGACCGCCTCCGAGAGCGGCCGCAGATTTTCCGCGCTCACGTCCGGCCCGGTCCCGTCAAACAGCACATCGCGTTCCGTGCGGATTGCGGTCACCTCCACGCCCTCGTCTTTCAGCACGTGGTCCAGGTATCCCGCTCCGCAGCCATGCAGCGCGTCGTACACGAACGCATGTTTCGCCTTCCGCAGCAGCGAGAACCGCACCACCCGTCGCAGCCGGGCCAGATAGGGCTCGCGGCATTGGACCTGCTCGATCCCGTTTCTCCCGCCCGGCCGATGCACGTCCGCCGGCGCCACCGGCGCCATTCGTGCCGCGCGCGCCTCGATGTCCCGCGTCACTTCCGGCATCGCCGGAGCGCCGTCCGCGCCCGAAAATTTCAGCCCGTGATACTCCGCCGGATTGTGGCTGGCGGTGAAGTTGATGGCTCCGTCCGCCTGCCGCCGCAGGATCTCGCACGCAATCGCCGGAGTGGGCGTAAAGCCCTCGCACAGCAGCACGCGCACACCGCGCGCGCTCAGCACCGCCGCCGCCTCCGCCGCAAAGGCCTCCGAATCAAACCGCGGATCGCACCCCACCAGCAGAATTGGTTGTTCCGTATTTGCCAGAACGTGGTCGGCGACGGCCGCCGTGGCCAGCCGCACGTTGGCGAATGTGAACTCGTCGGCGATGACCGCGCGCCACCCCGACGTCCCGAATTTTATTGGAGCAGTCCCCACCGGCTCGTATTCTATGTCCGCCCCGGCGGCGCGCAACGCGCGGTTGCCGCTCCGTGCTCTGGTAGCCACGGTCGCGCCATCGCAGGACCGCGGGTCTTTCCCAATGAGGTGCATCCGCCAATGACCGACAAACGCCTCGTCTTCGTCACCTGCTCTTCCGAGGAGGAAGCCTCACGCATTGCCCGCGCTCTCGTCGCCGAGCGCCTGGCCGCGTGCGTCAACATCCTGGAATCCCCGGTGCGTTCCGTCTATCGCTGGAAGGGACGGGTCGAAACCGCCATGGAGCATCTGCTGATTATCAAAACGCGCCGCGCCCGTGTTCGAGCCTTGGAGGCCACCGTCAAACGCCTCCACAGCTACGATACGCCCGAAATGATCGCCCTGCCCATCGCGGAAGGCTCTCGCCGCTACCTCGCCTGGCTCGACGAGTCCGTCCGGCCCACACGCCGCCCGTAGGGGCACCCGTTCCCGGTCCCAATGCTTCGGGATTCGGGATGTGTGGACATGCC
>JASHRU010000290.1 GCA_030037225.1 Candidatus Acidiferrales bacterium
AACGTTTGATCTGGATTTCACGCTGCCTAGCAGCGGCGAGTGTCGTGTGCCCCTCGGTCCACACCAGCTTCACGGGTCGTCGCCTAGCCGTCCAATCGGCACCCTTGCCCTCGTTGTGTGTCTTGAGACGATCTTGGGGGTCTTCGCTCACACCGACGTAATAGGAACCGTCGGAACACTCAAGGATGTAGCAGAAGAACAAGAAAGAGTGCCCCTCGACTTCGCCCTTCGGGCTCCGCTCGGGACACTGCATCCTGGTCGGATGCAGTGGAGGCGGGGGGAGTCGAACCCCCGTCCGAAAAGCCTTGCCACCAGAAGACTACATGCTTAGCCGGTTCCGTTCGCCGCTGGCCCTTACGGGTTTGCAGCGCCTTCGCCGGGCCGCGCTCAGAACAGGCAAGAAACGCGTCCGGCTAGCCCGGTGAATCTCGCCCGCTCCTTACGGGCCGAAAGGAGCAAGCCAGCCTGCTGGATTACGCTCCGGCCCGCGCGCGCAGGCTCACGCGGCGGAACGTGCTACGCTAACTTTTGGTTAGGCAGCAAGAGCCAAGTTGGTGTTGGCGTCTATGGTTTTCCACCTTGTCACGGGCAGGTGGCTCCCGGCATGCCTTCTGGCCGCGACAGCTTCCGTCGAAACCGTGTCGCCCCCAGAGGACTTCCTACTCTTGAAGGTTAGCAACGACGTGCCGACGCGTCAAATAAGCCTGCCGGCCGGTCCAGAGGAAAGCCGCGGGGGTCAGGCGTCGTGCGCTACGCGCGAGCGGCTTGGGCCTGAGGCGTGCGGTGAATGACAGCCTGGGAGAATCGCTCCATTTCCTCGAGTTGAGGGCTGAACTGGAGCAGGACTAAATCCACGCCGGCGGCTTCAAACTCCGCAACACGCTCGGCGACCTGCTCCGGAGTGCCAACCAGGCCTGAGCGCAGGCCGCGATTCGAGACCGAATAATCCTCCAGCGACACCCGCTGCTCGAGTTGCGTTCCGGCGAGCCACTGCTGGTAATTCTGAAAGCCGGCGGCGTTCTGTTTCACGTCGGTAACGCGGCGCAGCTCGTCCTGGGCTTCGCGTTCCGTCTCCCGCACGATGGCGTAGCCGGCCACGCCGTAGCGCATGGGCGGCAGGCCGTGGCGCTCGCGGCGCGCGGCCATGTCGCGGATTTTCTCGCCGACGCGCGCGGGCGGATCGCCGTGCATCAGGTAGGCGTCGCACTTCTGCGCGATAAGTTCTTTGGCGGCTTCCGACTCGCCTCCAGCATAGAGCGTGGGACGCGGCTTCGAGAGCGGTTTGGGTTCGAGCACGGTGTTCTCGACTCGATAGTATTTCCCGCTGAAAGAAAACGTGGGCTGGGACCAGACACCGTTGAGCACGTCGAGCCACTCGGAAGTGCGTGCGTAGCGGTCGTCGTGCTGCTCAAAGTGGACGCCGTACATCCTGGCCTCGTCCGCCCACCAGGAGGAGACCACGTTGAGAGTGACCCGGCCGTTCGAGATGTGATCGATGTTAGCGGCCTGCTTGGCCAGCAGCGCCGGAAGATGGAACGTCGGCCGGACGGCGAACATGAGTTCGATGCGGCTGGTGACGGCGGCAAGCGCGGCGCCGGTGGACCACGCGTCGAGGGAAGGGGCGCGGACGCCTTTGATGTCGTTCAGATTGAGCTCGGCAAGCAGCGTGACGTCAAAGCCGATTTCTTCGCTGCGGCGAGCGAGGCGGCTGACGTAGTCCCAGGTGGGCTGCATGTGCTCGTCTTCCACATTGCGCAGCCAGCCGCCGAAAACGGGAAGCCAGTAGCCGAATCGCATCACGCACCGGTCGCTTTCTGGCGCACGCCGTTCCGCGATTCCGCGATCAGGAAATCGGCCAGCCGGCCGTAAGCGTCGAAGCCGACGACGCGGGGCGCGTCGGCCACGTAGTTCGAGAGCGCGTTGACGTCGTAATAGAGGCGGCAGCCATCGCGGTCGTCCACGATGAATTCGACGCCGCCCACCTCGATGCCCGCCGTGGCCATGATGCGCTCGACGGTAGCGACCGCGTCCGCTGGCGGATGCGCGGCTGCGACTTTTAGTCCCGTCTTGGGCGCGTCGGCAGGGCAGATGCCCCGGGCAAGAGGTGCGCCGTCGGCGGTCTGGCAGATGTGGCCGGGGCAGAGATTGAAGGTCTCCCCGGTCATGAAGATTTCGATGGCGTAGAGAAATTTTCCGCCGAGGACTTCGACACGCGTGATAGAGCCACCGCGGGCGGGAATGAATTCCTGGACGAGCGCGGTCTGGTCGAGGCCCATATCGAGATGGCCGCCGGCAGCGGCAGCTTCGAGATCTGAGGCGCGATCGTAGCGCGCGATGCCGGCCCCGCTGCCGCCGATATTGGGCTTCACAACGACCGGATAGCCGAGAGTGGCCGCGGCACCAGGGGCTTCCGAAGGGCTGTTGATAATCCGAGTGCGCGGGCAGGGCACGCCAAGGGAGTGGAAGACGGACAACTGCGTAGCTTTGGAGGATTCGAACGCAAACGCGCGGCTGCCGTTGACGACGCGCGTGCCCGTCCGTTCGAGATGGGCGAGAAAGCCGAGGGTGTAGAAGATTCCCTGGCCGTTGCCGCGGCGGTAGGCGGAAGGGCTCATGCGGTTGAATACGAGGGAGTACGGGGCTTCGTCGCGCGCGGGGTCGTATTGATGGCTGCGCGCGTCGATGCGGACGTAGGGGACGCCACGAGCATCGAGAGCAGCGAAGAGCGGACGAAACCACTCCTGATGCTCATGGTAGACGGCGATGGGGCGTGGAGCGGTCACTGGACCCTTTCTAAACGCCGAAAAAGCAAAAATCGAAGAACGAAAATCGGAAAAACGAGAACCGAGATGCCGGCTGGTCTCGAGTTACGAAGGCGCGAGTCCGGACGGCCCCAAAGAACAAAAAAGCCGCTCGCTGGGAGCGGCCGGGGAACCCCTACTGACCTCCCTCGATTCGGGATCAGCAGGCTCCCCGCGCACCCGGGCAACACCAGAAACACGAACACAAACACATCTCGGGGATTAGAGTGCCGGGTTTGGCGGGACGTTGCATCCCGAAAATCCTATACCGCTTGCAAAGAACCGTCCACAGGAATTCTTCGGCGGGCGAGGGCGGCCATTGACCGGCTCTTGCCGCGTCGGTATGCTTCGCAGGCTCAACTTCTCGTTCGGGGGGAAACCATCATGTCTAATCGAGCCGTACTCATCCTCTGCCTCGGCCTGCTATCGATTGGCGCCGCGTTTTCGCTGGGCGCTCAGGAGCCACAGATTAAACCCGAAGTGTACGACGCGCTGAAATACCGGTACATCGGGCCGGAGGGAAATCGCGCAACTGCAGTGGTGGGAATCCCGGGAAATCCGAACGTCTATTACGTGGGCGCGGCCTCCGGCGGAATTTTCAAATCCACGGACGGCGGCATCCATTGGGACCCGATTTTCGACTCGCAGCCGGCGGCGTCGATCGGCTCGCTGGCGATCGCGGCCACCGATCCGAACATCGTGTGGGCAGGCACGGGGGAGCCGTTCATTCGCAGCCATATTTCGGTGGGCAACGGGATTTACAAATCGGTGGACGCTGGGAAAACGTGGACGTATATGGGCTTGGAAAAAACGGGTCGCATCGGGAACGTAATCATCGACCCGCGCAATCCCGACGTGGTACTGGCCTGCGCGCTGGGACACGCGTACGGTCCGCAGCCGGAGAGAGGCGTTTTTCGCACCACCGATGGCGGGAAAAACTGGGAGAAGACGCTGTTCGTTGACGAGAACACGGGCTGCTCCGACATGGCCATGGACCCGAACAACCCGCGCATTCTGTTCGCTGGCATGTGGCAAATCGAAATCCATACGTGGGGACGGACGAGCGGCGGGCCAGGCAGCGCGCTCTACAAGTCCACAGACGGCGGGGTGACTTGGAAGAAGCTGGAAGGCAATGGGCTGCCAAATCCGCCCATCGGGCGCATCGCAGTCCGCGTGGCGAAAAAAGATTCCAACCGCGTGTACGCCGAAATCGAAACGGGCGACGGGGTGCCGCATAAGGACATTCCGGGGTTTCCCGACGCGCCCGGACAGCTCGGGCAATTGTGGCGCTCGGACGATGGCGGTGACTCGTGGAAGATGGTGAATTCCGACCGGCAAATCCGGGGACGGACGCACTACTACACGCGCGAGGAAATCTCGCCGGACAACGAGAATGAGGTGTATTTCTTCGCCTCGTCGTTTTCGCGGACGCTGGATGGCGGGGCCACGCTCACCCGAATGCCTTCCCAGCCGGGAGGCGACCACCACGAGATGTGGATCGATCCGACCGACGGCGACCGGATGGCCGTGGTGCACGACGGAGGCGTGAGCATTTCCGTGAACCGCGGAAAGACCTGGAATCGCGTGTTGTTGCCGATCGCGCAGATGTACCACGTTACGGTGGACGACCGGATTCCCTACTACGTTTACGGAAACCGGCAGGACGGCCCCTCGTGGCGCGGGCCGAGCAACAGCCTGCAATTCGGAGGGTTCGAAGGGAACACGATCCCGCACGGGGCCTGGCACGACGTAGCGGGAGGCGAAAGCGGATTCGCGGTGCCCGATCCGGCGGACAACAACATCATCTGGTCCACCGGGACGGGAACAGGCAGCGTGGGCGGCACGGTGACGCGCTTCGATGAACGCACGCTGCAGCATCGCGAGGTCGAAGTTTGGCCCGTGTACACGGCGGGCGCCCCGGCCGCGGAAGTGAAATACCGCTTCAACTGGGAATTCCCCATCGCGATCTCGCCTTTCGACCACAACAGGATTTACGTGGGCAGCCAGTTCGTGCACGTGACCACCGACGGGGGAAACAGCTGGCAAATCATCAGCCCGGACCTTACGCGGAACGACAAGAGCCGGCAGCAGATTTCCGGCGGGCTCACTCCCGACAATATTGGGGTCGAATACGCGGGCGTGATTTTCGCGCTGAGCGAATCGCCGAAGGAGCAGGGCTTGATCTGGGCAGGGACGAACGACGGGCTGGTACAGGTGACGCGCGACGGAGGAAAGACCTGGACGAACGTGACGAAAAACATTCCCAACATGCTCGACTGGGGCACGGTGGACAACATTGAGCCCTCGCGCTACGACGCCGGCACGGCCTATCTGACGGTAGACGGCCACCAGGTGAACAGCCGCGACCCCTGGGTGTACAAAACAACGGACTATGGAAAAAGTTGGACCCTGATCACCAACGGTATCCCGCACAACATGCTCAGCTATGCCCACTGCGTGCGCGAAGATCCCGTGCGCAAGGGCCTGCTGTATCTGGGCACGGAAGGCGCCCTCTATGTCTCCTTTGATGAAGGGAAGAACTGGCAGCCGCTGCAATCCGGGCTGCCGCATGCGCCCGTGTACTGGCTGGCGGTGCAGGAGCGATTCCACGATCTGGCCGTGGCCACGTACGGCCGCGGGTTCTGGATTCTGGACGACATCACGCCACTCCAGCAGTTGACGCCCAAGACGACAGCGGAGAGCGCGCACCTGTTCGCTCCGCGGGATGCCTACCGCTTCCAGAGCATTTCCGGGCCTGCAGCCGTGGATTACGATGCCAGCGCCGGAAAAAACCCTCCCTATGGCGCTGCGATCGATTTCTATCTGAAGGAGGAATTGAAAGAAAAGGAGACGGCGAAACTGACGTTCAAGGATAGCAGCGGAAAGACCGTGCGCGAGATCGAATGCAAAGCCGCCAAAGCCGGCGCGGGAGGAGGGGAACAAGCCGCGGTGGACGAAGAAGATCCCGACCCGGAGCCGGCGCCATGCGAAGCCAAAGCCGGCATCAATCGCTTCTGGTGGGACCTCCAGGGCGAGCGCAGCACGCAGATAAAGCTCAGGACTCCGCCGCTCTACGCGCCCGACGTTCCGCTAGGGCCGGAGGGATGGAGGAAAAATCCGTCGTTCGGGAGATTGGCTGTGCTCCTGCCCCCGGGGACGTACACGGTGACGCTGACGGCGGGCGGCCAGAGCTATACCGAAAAATTAAACGTGCTTAAGGATCCCAACACGGCGGGGACCGAAGCCGACATCCAGGCACAACTGAAGATGCAAGACGCACTCTGGGACGAATTGAACAAACTGAGCGGCACGGTGAACCAGCTCGAATCGCTTCGCGCGCAGCTCGCCGCGTTCGGGAAGGAACTGGGCAGCGACGACGCGTCCAAAGCGACGCGCAAGTCAGCCGAGGAACTGGCCGAGAAACTACAAACTGAAGAGGGCAAGCTCATCCAGCTAAAACTTACCGGCCGGGGGCAAGACGACTGCCGTTGGGCGCCTATGCTTCTGCAGAAGATCACCTATCTTTCGTACCAGCTCGACGCAACGGCGGACTTCGCGCCCACCACGCAGCAATCCGCAGTGCAGCAGCTGCTGAAGGAGGAGGGCGACAAAATCCAGGAAGAATCGGACCACCTGTTGGCGACGGACGTGGCTGCGTTCAACGCCATGCTGCGCGAGAAGGGAATCGCGAACATCATCATCGCGAAGGCCCCCTAGTTTCCTCAGGGGCGCTCCTGGCCATTATCCCGACAGGGGGATGCATGGGGCATGGCCCGGCGCGCCGGGCTGCGCTACTCGTATCGCAGCGCGGTGATGGGATCAACGCGCATGGCCCGGCGAGCAGGGACATAACAGGCCGCCAAGGCGACGGCCAGCAGCAAGCCGGCCACGCCGACAAATGTGACGGGGTCCGTCGTGCCGACCCCGTAGATCAAATCAGCGAGCAGACGGGTGAGTCCCAGGGCGGCAGCCAATCCAATGCCGACGCCCAGGCCTGTCAGTTTCATCCCTTCGCCCAAGACAATGCCCAGCACGTCGCGGCTTGTGGCGCCAAGCGCTATGCGTAGTCCAATCTCGTGGGTGCGCTGACCCGCCACGTAGGAAATTACGCCGTAGAGACCCACTGCGGAAAGCACCAAGGCGAGTACGGAGAAGGCTCCGAGCAATAACATGGCGAACCGCTGCTGGCCGATCGAATCGTCCACGTACCGCTGCATGGGCCTCAAGCCATAAACCACAGCGGAGGCGTCGGCAGTGCTCGCAGCCTGGCGCACCGGGCGTTCGAGGGTCATGGGGGCTCCAGCCGTTCGCGCCACATACTCGGACGAGTTTGCCAGCAGCGTCCAGAATCCGTCCGGTAGCTGCCAAACCGGCAGGTAAAGCTCCGCCTGAAGATTCTGATGCCCCTTGGAGCCGAGCCCCCAATGCTCCACGTGGCCGACGACGCCCACGATTTCCGGCTGCATATCGAGAAGCCCGACGTGCAGGTGCTTTCCAATTGGGTCCTGTCCGGGAAAATACTTGCGTGCGAAGCTTTCGTCGATCAAGGCCACCTGTGAGGAATGTTCGTCGTCGTGCTCGTTGAACAGACGACCGCGCTTGAGCGGGATACTCATGGCCTGGTGGTAGCCGGGCGTCACGAAATAGAACAGCGCTGCGGGCGCGTCGTTGTCCCGGAGAGGCTTGGGCTGGCCCTCGAGCCAGAAGGGCACTTCCGAATCTCCGTCCATGGGAAGCGACCCGGCCATGATGGAGATTGCTTCTATGCCCGGTGCGGCTTCGAGCTGGTGAAACACTTCGCGCTGCTTGTCGCGAAGCTGTCCCGCGTTCATCTTGGGGTCGGAGGTCCAGGAAAGGTCAAAAGTCAGCACGTGGCGGGCGTCGAAGCCCGGATTCACCCCCCAAAGGGCAGTAAGGGTGCGGAGCATCAATCCGGCGCCCACCAGCAGCACGAGTGCCAGCGCGGTTTCCAGGACGATGAATACGCTCTGCGCGCGATGGCGGCTACCGCTCGTGCCGCGTCCTCCCTCCTTAAGGGTGCTATGCACATCCGGGCGGAGCAGCTTGAGCGCCGGCACCAGACCGAAGAGGACGCCGGTGAGCACCGAAGCAACCAGAGTGAACAGCAGGACGTGCGTATCCACCGTAATGGACTCGGCCCGGGGCAACGTGTCTGGCAGCGCGGAGATCATAGAGCGCGTGCCGAATTCGGCCAGGAGAAGACCGAGTCCGCCACCCGCGAGGCCGAGCAGAACGCTCTCGGTGAGGAGCTGGCGAACGATGCGCGAGGGGCTGGCGCCCAGCGCGGCGCGAACGGCAAATTCGCGGGCGCGCCCGGTGGAGCGCGCAAGCAATAGATTGGCCACGTTGGCGCAAGCGATCAGCAACACAAATCCAACAGCACCCATGAGCACCCACAGGGTTCCTTGCACGTCGCCGACGACGTCTTTCTTAAGTGGCACAAGAGCAATGCCGCGGCCCTGGTTCGCGTCCGGATAGGCCTCTGCGAGATTGTGCGCGACGGCGTCCATGTCCGCCTGGGCCTGAGCAAGAGTGACGCCTGGCTTCAGCCGCCCGATTGCGTCCATACCCATGCTGATGTGGCGGTTCAAGAAGGTTGAATCCGTCCACTGGCCGATGGGCACGTAAACATCCGAGTTGCTTAGATCCGTGATCCGGCTCTGCGCGATTCCAACGATGGTGTAGGGCGTAGCGTTCAGAATGATGCTCTTGCCGAGCATGTCGGGGGACGACGCGAACTTGCGTTTCCACAATCCGTCGCCCAGGATCACAACCGGGTTGCCTCCGGCGCGGTCTTCTTCCGGCGTGAAGTTGCGCCCGAGCAGCGGCTGGATGCCGAATGCGGGGAAAAAATCGGCAGAGATCATGTGGGCATGAAGCCGCTCCGGATCGCCAGAGCCGGTCAAGTTGTAATTTGCGTTGCGGAAGGCGCCCAGCGCGGCGAACGAGCGATTCTGCTTCTGCCAGTCGAGAAAATTCGGATAGGAACTCGAGCCGTGCTCAAAGGAAGCCGAGGTGGAATAGACGATGCAGAGCTGGTCGGGGTTCGGGAAAGGGAGGGGAGCAAGGAGCACACCGTTGACGACGGAAAACAGAGCGCTGTTAACGCCGATTCCGAGCGCCAGCGTCAGAATAGCAACGGCTGCGAAGCCGGGATTCTTCAGGAGCACCCGAAGGGCGTACCGGACATCCTGCCAGAAATTGGACATAGGCTCCCCTTTCGTCCCTCGCTCTGTGGATACGCGGGCGTGCGGGCTGAAGTTCCCGAACCCGTTCAGGCCCGGACGGCATGGGCAGCCGAGGCAGTGGGTCGCTGCCGGCAAGGATGCGTAGTCCGAACAGGTTGGAATGGCGCCAGTTGACTTC
>JASHRU010000291.1 GCA_030037225.1 Candidatus Acidiferrales bacterium
GAAGACGGCATCGTCGGGGTGAGCGCGTTCCAGGGCGCGCTCGAAGGCGAGCTCGGGCTCGGCGACGACTTCGATATTGGCGGCGTGGTGGGCAACCAGGTCGGCGAGCGCGGGAGGCGAGATGGCGCGGGATGTGCGCGCGGCGGTCAGGATGACGGAAGCGGCGTGAGGGAAGAGCAGGCCGGCCACCTCGTCCACGGCCTTGTCGCGCACCGCGCCGAAAACCACATGGATCGCGCTTCCGCTGAAGTGCCGCTGCCAGAACGCCGCCAGTTCGCGGGCGCCGGCGGGATTGTGCGTGCCATCGAGAAAGATCTCGGGGTGCTCGGCAATGCGTTCGAGACGGCCGGGCCAGCGGACCGCGGCGAGGCCGCTATAGATGGCGTCGTCCACCAGCGGGAAGCGGCGGGCTTGCAGGGCGCGGGCGGCAGCGATCGCGGTGAGCGCGTTGCGGACTTGAAAACGGCCCGCGAGCGGCAGCGTGATGTCGAGCCGCCAGGCGTCGCGCGGGCATTCCACGCGGGCGCGCATGCCCTCGGGAGTATCTTCCACGATAAAGGCCCGGTAGTCGGCCGGGACATCTACAAAATTCCCCGGGCCGATGCCGAGCTCGGCGGCCCGGCGACGAACCACCGCGATGGCTTCTGGATGTTCGGCGGCGCAGATCACCGTGGCGCCCGGCTTGAGGATGCCCGCTTTCTCCCCGGCGATTTCGGGGATGGAGTGACCGAGGAATTCTTCGTGGTCGAAATCAATGGCGGTGATGATGGCCAGTTCGGGCTGGACCACGTTCGTGGCGTCGAGGCGGCCGCCGAGGCCGGCCTCATAAACGGAAAATTCGACCTTCGCTCGGCGGAAATGGTCGAAGGCCATGGCGGTGAGGCATTCGAAAAAGGTGGGATGCGCGGCGAGTTCGCCGGAGGCGAGCATCTCCTCGATGAGAGAGCGCACGCGGGTGAAGCAGGAAGCGAAATCGTGGTCGTAGATTTCCAGGCCGTTCACGCGGATGCGCTCGTTGATGCGCTCGAGATGCGGCGAGGTGTAGAGGCCGGTGCGGGCGCCGGAGGCGTAGAGGATCGATTCAAGGATCGCCGCGGTGGAACCTTTGCCATTGGTGCCGGCAAGGTGGGCGCACGGAATGGAGCGGTGGGGCGCGCCCATGCGTTCGGCGAGCCGCGCGATGTTTTCAAGCTCGAACTTCTGCACGCGCGCCTGGCGGGGAGCAGAGAGCTCTTTGCCGAGCGCGAGGAGGTCGTGAACAGCTTCGTCGTAGGTCATGCGACTGGCTCTGTGGCGGGCAGCAAGGCCTAACTATTATGCGGCATCCTGCGGGCAGCGGAATTTTTGGTTGCGGCTGTGTGCTGATGGGAATCGCGCGGCGGAGCGAGGGAGGCGGGCAGGCGGTTTGCGGGCAGCTTCGAGTGAATCGCCGCGCGGCGCGGGAACTGTTACCTCCAAGCACCGAGGAGACGGCGCACGAGAATAAATTGGCCCAGGTGATGGGAGTTGTGGTCAGCGGCAAGCAGAATTTCGCGCAAAACGGTCTGGCCCGAGCCGTGAGGAATGCGGGCGAAGAGATCGGTTTTCGGGTTGGCGACGAATTGCTGGAAGGATTTGCGGTCGCGCAAGAAGGCTTTGACGCTCTTCGCCCACGCCGCGGAACTGGGCGGCGCTGCACTTCGAGGCCAGTATCCGCGCGGCCAGTCGGGCGAGACATGCCTTGGATTGCGGCTGAACTCCAGGATGTCCAACTGGGCGATGCGAACGTGTTCGAGCAATTCCCATGCCGAGTGGGGCGCGCCCTTGGGACGAATGCCGCGCAACTTGGCGGGAAAATCCTTGAGCGCTTCGGGCCAGTCCACATGTGCCTCACCCCAGGCGAGGAATCTCTGCAACTGCTCGCGCAATGCCTTTTCGTCCATACGTGTTTCCCCCGGCGGCCATCATACGTCGCGGCGGTAGCAACCGGTTAACGCTTCCCTTTTGCGCGCGCGGGGAATGCCGCTACACTCTCGACCACAGGTCCCTCTGGTGAGCGAGCCGCGCAAAACCCGCTACGCCGGCTTTGTCATTGTTGCCGTTCTCTTGTTTGGCCTTCTGGTCAACTCTTCGCAGCGCGGCGCGGACGCGCGAATCATAGGGGCAGTCTTCCTGTGTCTCGGCGCGTTGATCGCATGGACGGTGGTGCGCGCGATACGGGTGCGCGAAGACGCCCGGCGGACCGAAGAACGATTTGCGGAAATCGAAGGGCGGCTGGGAGCGATCGAGCAGCAGCTTGGAACGCGCCTGAAAAAAGTGGAAGCAGGCGTGGCGCAGATGCAGGCCGCGGCGGCGTCGCAGCCTTCACGAACGCCCGCAGCTGAGCCGGCGCCCGCAGCGACTCCCACCGAGCCGGCAAAACCAACGCCAGCGCCTGCTCCGCGTCCACCTGCCGTCCCGGCCGGCCTGCCGGCACAACCTGTGACGGCAGCAACGACTCCAGCAGCAACGCCGCCAGGTGTACCACCCACCCCAGCGCAGGTTACTGCTGCAGTGGTGTCGCCGCAGGCTCCGCCAAAGGCGCCCGGCGCTGCAAGTCAGGGGATGCCGCCGGCGAAACCCGCGCAGGCGCTGCGGTCAAAACTTCCGGACATCGAGGAAATGCTCGGCACCAACTGGCTGAGCAAGCTGGGCATTACCGGGCTGGTGCTGGGAATCGCGTTTTTCCTGGCGCTGGAAGCCACCACCCCTGCGAGCCGCGTGGCGATTGGGTATGTGAGCGGCATCGCGATGCTGGCAGCGGGGATTTATTTCGAAAACGTGCCGCGATACCGGCTGCTGGCGCGCGTGGGGATTGCCGGCGGATGGCCGCTGCTGTTCTTCGTCACCTACGCGATGTACCACGTGCAAGCGGCACGGATCCAAAGCGTTTCGCTGGTGGGCGACTTGGTGCTGATGCTGATTGTGGCGAGCGCGATGGTGGCGCACACGCTGCGCTACCGGTCGCAGACGGTGACCGGCCTCGCGCTGCTGCTGGCATTTCTGACCATCACGGTGAACCGCGAGGGCGGGGTATGGAGCCTGACGGCGTCGGTGGTGCTCGCGATGGCCGTGGCCGTGCTGTCGGTGCGGATGAAGTGGTACGAGCTGGAGGTGTTCGGAATCCTGGCCACGTACCTGAACCACTTCTGGTGGCTCGTGCCCATCATCGAGCCGATGCCGCGGCCGCTCACACCATTCCCGCAGTTTTGGGCGAGCATCATTTTCCTGGTGCTGTACTGGGCGGTGTTTCGCGCGTCGTATGTGCTGCGCGAGCCTCCCGCAGACGAGAATACGTCGAGCGTGGCGTGCGTTCTGAATCCTTTCCTGCTGCTGGCGATCGCGAAATACCAGTCGGTGTATCCCGAACGCGCGTGGAAATTCCTGCTGGCGGTGGGCGCTGTGGAATTTGCGCTGGGCCAGCTCCCCATCGCGCGGCGGAGGCGCGCGGCCTTCGTTCTGCTGACGACCATCGGGGTGACGATGATTTTCACGGCGGTGCCGCTGCACTTCTCGCCGGAAAATACGTCGCTGCTGTGGCTGGCGCTGGCGGAGACGCTGTTCTTTTCCGGAGTGTTCCTGAAAGAAATCGTATTCCGGAGGCTGGGGTTCCTGGCGAGCGCGGTGGCGGGAATCCAATTGCTCGGGGTGCACGCGGCCGATGTAGTGGGCGAGCGGATGGACCATGCCACGTACGCGCTGCACCTGCCGCTCGGGCTGACGTGTGCGATTGCCGCGGCGCTTTTCCTGTTTACGGCCCACGTGGCGCCGCGCGGGTGGCCGGGCCTCTACCCGGAACGATGGGACAAATTCGCGTGCATGGTGCTTTCGTGGCTCGCGGCGGCAGTAGCGGCCGCGGGTGTGTATGCGGCGTTTCCTTACGCCTGGATCGCGGTGGTGTGGATCGCCATGGGCGTGGCGCTGCTGTGGGCGGCAAAACGCTGGAAGGAGTATCTGCTGGCCACGGAGGCGTACGCGGCGGTCGCGGTCGCACTGCTCCGCGCGCTGGTGGTGAATCTGGATGTGAAGGGCGGCGTGCTGCCGGGCGGCGGAGGAATTTCGTTGCGGCTGGCAACGCTCGCGGCCATCGGCGCGCTGTGCTACCTGGCTTCGCGGTGGGGAGAATTGGTGGACCGGAAGTGGACGGTATATCTCCCGTCCGCGCTCAGCACGGCAGGAACGGGCGTGGCGGCGCTCGTTGCCTGGTACGAACTGCGGCCGGCGAGCGTTGCGCTGGCCTGGGCCCTGGTGGGAATCGCGCTGATGGAGGCAGGACTGGCGAAGAAGTGGCTGGGGCTGCGGCTGCAGGCCTACGCCATGTTTGCCGCGAGTTTCCTGCGCTTGTTCTTCGTAAATTTGAACGCAGAGGAGTCGGCAGGAGGCGGGAGCTGGTTCAGCCCGCGGATCTATACCGTTGTGCCGCTGGCGGTGGTCTTCTATTTCGTTTACGAGCGATTGCAGGGCCGTTCCGAGGAATTTTTGAAGATGGATCGCCGCTGGCGGATGGCCGAAGCGCATTCGTGGATGGGACTGCTGACGGCGGTGGCCCTGGTTCGGTTCGAAGCGCCGATTGATTGGGTGGTGGCCGGGTGGGCCGCGCTGGCGTTGGTGCTGATGTTCTCGGCGGCGGCGAGCGGGCGCCGGCTGTTCATTTCCCAGAGCCTCGTGCTCGGGTTGGCGGTGGCGGTGCGCGGAGTGCTGCACAATTTTTACGAGCGCAGTTATTTCTCTCTCGGGGCGCCGTTCTGGTTCGGGCGCGTGTTCGTGTTGAGCGTGACGGCCGCGGTGCTGCTGGCCGGGCTGCCGCTGGCCTACCGGCTGAGGGTAAGAGGCGCCTCAGCCCCAGCGGCGGGCCGCGTGCGCCGCGGGTGGTTCCACTTTGTGAATCGTCCGGAGCAGACGCTGTTCTTTGTGGCGCTGCTGCTGGTGACCGCTCTTCTGGCCGCGGAATTGAAGAAGGGCATGGTGACGATGGGGTGGGGGCTGGAGGCCGTGGTGGTGTTCTTGTTCGCGTTGAAGGTGGGCGAACGGAGCTACCGGCTGGCGGGGCTGGGATTGCTGCTGCTGTGCGTGGCCAAAATCCCGCTGGTGGACTTCTGGGACATGACCAAGATGGAACGCGCGCTGACGTTTGTGGTGCTGGGCGCGTCGATGCTGGGGGTTTCGGTGCTTTACACGCGGTTCCGCGAAAGGCTGAGGCAATATTTGTGAAAGACCGCGTCTATTTACTGGTGGCTGTCGCGCTCTCGGTGCTCGGGCTGGCCCTGAGCGAGATCGAGAAGCCGGACGTGCCGGTGAGCCCGGCGCCGCTGCTCTTCTTTCTGGCCGACACGCAGCGGGAATTGACGCGCATGCCGATGCAGGTGACGCGCATGCCCGACCAGGAGGAGATCGAAGTCGGCAACCGCCTGGCGAGGAAGTATGCAGCCGCCTTTCCGTCCATACGAGGGAATCCGGAGGCGACGGCCATCGCGGAATACGTCGAAACCGTGGGGAAAACGGTGGCGGCGAATGCGCACCGGAAACTACCCTACCAGTTCCATTACGTTCCAGACGTGAACTTCATTAACGCGTTCGCGCTGCCGGGCGGCCATGTGTTTATCGGCGAAGGGCTCATGGCGCTGATGACGACGGAAGACGCGCTGGCCGCGATACTCGGGCACGAAATCGAGCACATCGACCACTATCACTGCGCGGAGCGTGTGCAGATTGAAGTGGCGATGCGGCGAATTCCCATGTCCGGCGCGGTGGCGCTGCCGGTGGCGGTGTTCGTGGCCGGATACACGAAAGACCAGGAACTGGAAGCCGACCGCGAAGGCGCCAGGCTCGCCGCCGAAGCGGGCTATTCGCCGCTCGAAGTGACGGCGGTGTTCGAGGAGATCGACAAACTATACAAACGGGCCCACGACCCGGCGCGGAATCCGGGCGAAGAGATGTCGCGAGTGGCGCTCGAAACGCTGGAGGGATATTTCCGCTCGCACCCGCTGCCGCAGGAGCGCATCGCGGCGATACGGCACGAGGTGGGTTCGCTGCCTGCACACCCGCCGCGGCCGCTCGCGTTTCAAGAGGTGTTCGAGCGGGAGCAGGCGTTGCGCGCGCTGGCGGAGGGGAGATACGGCGCAGCCTCCACGCTGGCGACGCAGGTATTGACCGCGAAACCGGAAGACGTCCCGGCACTGAAGACGCTCTCGGAGGCGCGGTTCGCGCTGAAGGACTATGCCGGCGCGCTGGAAAACTACACGAAACTCGTGCCGCTCGATCCTCTCGCCGCGAACGACGTGCGGACGTTTGCGGTGAATCTGGCCTCGGCGGCGCTCCAGAGGCAGGACCTGAGATCGGCGGCGGAGATCGCGCAGCACGCGATGGAGTTCGAGCCCGTGTCGCTCGAAGCGTATCTGCTGCGCATCCGCGCGCTGCTGCTGGCGAACGACGTGGACGCGGCCTGGGAGACCACGCAGCAACTGTTGAAACTCGCGCCAGGCGGACAGGGCGAGCTGCCGGAGTTCGCGCGCTCGCGCGCGGAGCAGTTGATGCGGACGCACGACTACGCCATGGCGGAACGACTGGCGGAATATCCCCTGCGCATTTTGCCCAATGATCCGAGCTACCTGCTGGGATATGCGCGAGCCGCATTCGCGAACGGCGACTTCGCGCGCGCGGCGGACGCGTTCCTGAGGCTATTCGAGGCGCCGCCGGAGACCGCGCCGCCTCCGGTGAGGGCGCGACAGCAGATACGCTGGGAGACGGCGCTGGAATCGGCAAGCGATTCCTTTGCCGCCGCCGGAGACGCCAAACGAGGAATCGCCGCGCTCGAAGAGGCGCTGGCGAAGGACAAGAAACGCGACCCGCTGCGCAGCGCCATGCTGGCGGAGGAAATTGCGGGCCTGAAATTGTTTGCGGGAGACGAGAAAGACGCCCGGCAATACGCCGATTCCATCATGAGCGGAAAATGGGAGGACAGGCCGGTGATCGGGCTGGACCGCATCGGATGGTGGTATTACCGCACGGGGCGCGCGGGCGAGGCGGTGCAATTGCTGTCGCGCGTGGTGGGCGTGACGCCCGACCAGGACGACGTGATCCTGGAGCTGGGCTGGGCGCAACTGGATGCGGGAGCGTTCCAGCCGGCGCTGGCCAGCTTCCGGAGGACGCGAAACGTGTTCAACGAATGGCGAGCGCGTGCGGATGATCCGGTGATGGGCGTGGCGCTGGGGGAGTGGCTTTCGGCGGACCGCGAAGAAGCGCTGCGCGAATTCCGCGTGGCCGTGAGCCAGCACCCGGAGTGGCTGAACGCCTCGTGGCCGCTCGCGCTCTATCCGCTGAACACGGTGCGTCTGGTGCAGATGGTGAACAACGAGCGCGCGCGGCGCGAGGCAGCGCAGAAGGCGATCCAGTCGCGCCGATGACGTGCCGTCTATAGCGTCGGGCACGGCATCGGAGTTAGTATTGCTCCACAAACGAGGGAGAAGCCTCGGGGCTGCCCTCGCGACAAGTACAGTTCGGGATCTCCGTTTGGCGCGGCCGTCCCTTGTTGGTATGGAGAGGACATTATGGCAATCCCACGCAGGCAATTCTTCCGGCAAATGATGATTGGGGCGGGAACAGCGGCAACGCTGCCCGTCATAGGAAAGTCCGCCTGGTCCGGGAACTGGCGCTCGCTGCAATTCGACGCCGCTCCGGGCACAGCGATTCGCCTGGACTCCAACGAGAACCCCTACGGTCCCTGCTCAAAAGGCTGCGAGACATTGAAAGGCATGGCGAGCTCGGCCAACCGCTATCCGAAACACGACTATATCGATTTGGCGGAAGCGATCGCAGCGACGCATGGCGTGAGCCGGGAACGCGTGGTGCTGGGCTGCGGCTCAGCGGAGAACCTGCGCATGGCCGCTGCCTGTTATCTCGGTCCCGGGAAGACGCTGATCATGGCCTCGCCGACGTTCGAGCTGATCGCGCAGTATGCCCAAAACGCAGGGGCGCAGGTGATTATGGTTCCGCTGACGCGCGACCACGCGCACGATCTGAACGCCATGCTGGAGCGCGCCGGGACGGGACAGGGCGTGGTGTATATCTGCAATCCGAACAATCCCACCGGCACGGTGACACCGCGCGCGGACCTGGAAGCGTTCGTGCGCAAACTGCCGAGCGGCTACACCGTGTTGATGGACGAGGCCTACCATCATTTTGTGATTGGGAGCGGAGCGGCCTACACGTCGTTTATCGACCGGCCCGTGGAAAGCGATCAACTGATCGTCACGCGCACGTTTTCCAAGATCTACGGCCTGGCCGGAATGCGCATCGGCTACGCCGTGGCCACGCCGGACACGGCGCGAAGACTGATGGCGCAGAAAGTGGATTGGGCCATGAGCCTGCTGGCGGTGCGCGCGGCTATGGCTGCCTGGAACGATCCCGACCACGTGCGCAACGCCGCGACCCGCAATGCCGGCGACCGACAGGAGTTTTACAACCAGGCGAAGGCGCGGGGGATCCCGGTGATCGAATCGCAGGCCAATTTTGCCATGATGGACTCCGGCCGCCCGGTCGAGGAAGTGATTGACCATTTCAAGAGGAACAATGTGCTGATCGGCCGGCCATTTCCTCCGTACACGAGCTACGCGCGCATATCCTTCGGCACGCCTCCGGAAATGCAGGAGTTCTGGCGCGTGTGGGATACGATGCCGGCCCGAAAATCAGCGGCATAAAGCCGGCCGTTCCTGAAGTTCGGCAAGCTATCCCCGAGGTAAGTCCGGCGGCGGGCGGTGACCGCGAGAAATACGAGCTTAATGTCCCTGCCGAATCTCGACGACAAGCAGCTCGCCTGGGTGGCCAAAGATGCCGCCGGGTACATCCGCAGCCAGCGGGAAAAGCACCTGGCGGCTGCTGTTCCGCTCACCACGGAACAGAGGGGGCAGGTTTCCCGGTTTTTCCGGCGGGCCACGCTCGATTCCGTTCGCGTTCGCGCGCTCCAGAATGAAAAAGTGCCGAACCCGTCCTTTTACAACGATCTCTACGAAATGGGTTTCGCGGAAGGCTCGCTGCCGGATTTCAGCAAAATGGCCGCGATCACGCTTGTGGACGTCGTTCTATTCCACCAGGAGATGACTGCCAATGTGCTCTTCCACGAGCTCGTTCACGTGGTGCAATACGAACTGCTGGGGCTGGCGAGGTTCGCGGAG
>JASHRU010000292.1 GCA_030037225.1 Candidatus Acidiferrales bacterium
GGGCACAGTCATGGTGCCGAGCTGATTGATGGGCATGGGCGTGCCGTGATAATCCACGCGGATGTGATCGAGCAGCGCGACGTTGGCGCGGCCGGTGCGAACGCCGGCCAGCTCCTTGCGAAAGTCCTCGAGGGCCTTTTCCATGCGCGTGCGCGCCTGGGTCATGGCGTCCTTGGTGTTCGCGATTACCGTCATGCGTTCCACCTCCGCATGTGCCACTAGCGATCAGCGCGAGGAGCAGACCACGGAACCGACTTTTTCTCCGCGCACGACGCGCTGCACGTTTCCGGGCTTGTTCATATCGAAAATCACGATAGGCAGCTTGTTGTCCATACAGAGCGAGATGGCGGTGGTATCCATCACCTGCAGGCCGCGCTGGATGACCTCGAGGTAATCGATTTTTTCGAACCGCTTGGCCGTGGGGACCTTTTCGGGGTCGGCGTCGTAGATCCCGTCCACGCGAGTGGCTTTGAGAATGGCCCCGGCCTTGATCTCGACGGCGCGGAGTGCTGCGGCCGTGTCGGTGGAGAAGTAGGGATTGCCGGTGCCGGCGGCCAGAATCACGATGCGGCCTTTTTCCAGGTGGCGCGTGGCGCGGCGGCGGATGAACGGCTCGGCGACCTGGTGCATTTCGATGGCGCTCATCACGCGGGTGTGGCAATCGAGTTTCTCGAGAGCGTCCTGCAAGGCGAGAGAGTTAATCACAGTGGCGAGCATGCCCATGTAGTCGCCCGTGGCGCGCTCGATATTCAAGCCGCCCTGGCGCGCGCCGCGAAAAATGTTGCCGCCACCAACGACCACGGCGATTTCCACGCCGAGCTCGTACACCGCCTTGATTTCGTGGGCCAGCTTGGCGATGGTCTCGCCGTGAATGCCGTAACCTTGCGGACCCTGCAGGGATTCACCGGAAAGCTTGAGCAGAATGCGGCGATAAAAGAGATGTGTGTTTGAGGCGGGTGTGACGGAGCTTTCTTGTGCCACAGCCATTCCGGTTACTCCGTGAATTCTAAAGGCGCTCGATCGAATTCCCGCTGCCCCTGGGCGCCCGGCGGAGGAGAGGCTCATCCCGAAGGATCGAGACCAGCCTGCTGCGCCGGAGACATTCTAGCAGAGGCGAGCGCCTCAGGAAGCGACGGGCGTGGAATCGCCGGCGGGCGCGGAATCCTGAGCGGCGGTCTGCTCGCCCACTTTGAAGCGGGCGAAGCGGCGCACACCGATATTTTCCCCCATCCTGGAAATGGCCTGCTGGATGAGGTCGCGCACGGTGAACTGCTCGTCCTTGATGAAGTGCTGCTCATACAGGCAGGACTCGGCAAAGAATTTATCGAGTTTGCCCTCAACGATGCGGTCGAGCACGTTTTCCGGCTTGCCGGAGGCGCGCGCCTGCTCGAGATAATTGGCGCGCTCTTGCTCGACAATTTCCTCAGGCACGTCTTCGCGCTTGACGTAGCGCGGGTCGAGCGCGGCCACGTGCATGGCCAGGTCGTGGCAGAGACGCTGGAATTCGTCGGTGCGGGCGACGAAATCGCTCTCGCAATTGACTTCGACGAGTACGGCAATCTTGCCGCCGGCGTGCAAATAAGTGCCGACCGCGCCTTCGGAGGCTACGCGCGCCGCCTTCTTTCTGGCCTCGTCACGGCCCTTCGCTTTCAGGACGGCCTCGGCGGCGTCGAGGTCGCACTTGGATTCGAGGAGGGCGGAGCGGCAATCGCTGAAACCGGCGCCGGTGCGTTCGCGCAGGGCCTTGACAAGCTGAGCGGAGACTTGCGGCTGGGCGTCCTTGACTGGCTGCGTGGTCATAATCTCTCTCGGTCCCCGGCGCCGTACCGCGCGGGGGCGCCGCGCGTCCCGAATCCCAATCCCGAAGCCTCGAGATGGGGACCCGGGGAACGGCGGGGCGACTACTCCTTACTCTCTTTCTCGGATGGAGCGAGGATTTCTTCGGCTCCGGGAGTTTCGAAGGCCCGGTCCACAAAATAGCCTTCCTGCTTTTCGTACTCCTCGTAGGCGCTGGTATCCACAAAAGCGGCCGCTTCCGCCGGAGCGGCTCCCGCCGCGGCGGGCGCGGGCTCGGCCGCCTTCTGGGACTCAAGCTGCGAGCGCTCGAATTGCTCGCGGCCTTCTTTTACCGCGTCGGCGATCTTCGAGGTGAAGAGTTTGATGGCGCGGAGGGCGTCGTCGTTGCCGGGGATGACCACGTCCACCAGGTCGGGGTCGCAGTTGGTGTCCACGATGGCGACGACGGGAATGCCCATGCGGCGGGCTTCGCGCACGGCAATTTCTTCGTTTGAGGAGTCAATGACGAAGAGCGCGTCGGGAAGCGCGGTCATGGCCTCAATGCCTTCCAGGTTGGCCTGCAGGTGCTTGAGTTCGCGCTCGAGGCGCGCGGCTTCCTTCTTGGAGAGCTGGGCCATGCGGCCGTCTTCCTTCATGGCCTTGAGCTCGCGGAGGCGCTTGATAGATTTCTGCACGGTGGCGAAATTGGTGAGCGTGCCGCCCAGCCAGCGGTTGTTGACGTAGAACATGCTAGAGCGCTTGGCTTCTTCGGCGACTGCTTCCTGGGCCTGGCGCTTGGTGCCGACGAACAGGACGGCGCGGCCCTGCGCGGCCAGCTCGCTGACGTAGCGCGCGGCATCGCGGAACATTTTGAGGGTTTTTTGCAGATCAACGATGTGGATGCCGTTACGCTCGCCGAAAATGTATTCCTTCATTTTCGGGTTCCAGCGGCGGGTCTGGTGGCCGAAGTGGACTCCAGCCTCCAGCAATTCTTTCATCGAAATTTCGACTGCCATGAGCCTCCTTTTCGAAAGGGACGCTTGGATCCACCGGAGCGGACAGCGTCCTTTTTTGCCGGCGGCTTGCCGGCCGAGAATTGAACTGCCGTTAGCGCTTGCTGTACTGGAAGCGCTTGCGCGCTCCCTTCTGCCCATACTTCTTGCGCTCCTTCATGCGCGAGTCGCGGGTCAGAAAACCGTTTTTGCGCAGCCGGGGCCGCAGCTCGACGTCGTGCCGCGAGATGGCGCGCGAAAGTCCCATGCGCACAGCGTCGGCCTGTCCGGCACTGCCGCCTCCGCGGCAGGTGCAGGAGACGTCCACTTTGCCCTCGAGCTCGGTGAAGCGCAGCGGCTCGGTGGCGACCAGCCGCCAGACGGAATTCTTGAAGTATGCGTCGAGCTGGCGGCCGTTGACGGTAAATTTGCCGGAGCCGGGACGGACAAAGACGCGAGCGATGGCTTCTTTTCTGCGGCCAGTGCCGTAGGCCGGGCGGCTGGTTCCGGCGTTGCGCGGCGCGGGCGGGGGCGCGGTTGCGGGAACCACGACCGATGGCTGTGTGCTCAAAACGATTCCTCCCTAGAATCCTATTCCGATCGACGCGGGCAGCGCGCCGACGAGCCGGGCGAAGTCATACGGCCAGCGGCTGGGGCTTTTGCGCGGCGTGGCGTTCCAGACCCTTCGCGTCCACGTAGATACGCAATTTCTTGGCGCGATGCGCGCGTAGCTTGTTCTTGGGCAGCATGCCCAGGATGGCATCGCGGACGACTTCGTCGGGCCGTTCGGCGAGACGTTTCTTAACTCCGGTTTCCTTCAGCCCGCCGGGATAGCCGCTGTGAGTGCGATACACCTTTTGCTCGAGCTTGCGCCCAGTGAGAACAATCTTGGCGGCGTTGATGACCACAACGTGGTCGCCGCAATCGAGATGGGGCGTGAACTCCGGCTTGTCTTTGCCAATCAGCAGGCGCGCGACGCGCGTCGCCAACCGCCCCAGCACCTTTCCGTTGGCGTCCACCACGAACCAGCTATTGCCCTTGCTCAATTCCTCGGCCTTATCGCCCGAGGGAATATACGTCCGCATCGCTCAGTCACACCTTTCCCTGTAAGGACAATTTTCCAGAGTACTAGAACCCCTTGCTGAAGTCAACGCGCTCTGAAATGTGGCGACAGCGATCCTAGCTGCCGGCGCTCTCATCTAGTCGCGACCAGATCGCTATTCCCAGCGGTGGGTACGGATCATCGGGAGAGCGGGAAACCGGATTACTGGTCCGAATCAATGATGATCATCGTTTGGAGCGTATCCGTAATTTTCTCTAGCTCATCGGGTGATGAGGCAAAGATTTCAATCTTGAGCAGATAGTCGCCGGCAATCGTCTCGATTAAGGCATGGCTGAATTTGGTCCCGCCGGAATCCTTTGTCATGTCCGCACGCACAAAGTCATGGTCTTTGACGGTGTACTGCGAGGCGGGGCGCGTCATCTTCATCCCCATGGCCGTAGCGGTGTATTCGGCCATTTGCTCGAATCTGCCGAGGTCCACCGAGTCCGCGCGCGACGGCGAGGCCGAGATTCGCATGCTGGGCAGGCTGGGCCGCTGCGGGTCGCCATCTCCGCGGCGAGAAGCGTAGAGAAGAAACTTGGGAACGATCATCACGGCGGGGCCGCTCAATTCCGGGTGCTGCTGCAACATCGAGGCCCTGGCTGCGGCTTCCATCCGCAAGTTCAAGGCGCGGAGGGAGTCGGGTCTGGCGGCAGCCCATCCTTTCGGAAGTTCATAGGTCAAGCCGAGCGCCGGGTTCTTGTAAAGATTAGCGGAGAGCGTCCAAGCTTCGATTCCAGAGGATGGCTCGTCAGCCGGCGAGGGCGCGGCGGCCACATCTGACGGGGGAGCCGACGCGCTAGCACTCGAATTCGCACTTGAGGGCGCGGTGTTCTCGGCGGCAGCCGCCAGCGTGGAATCGGAAGGGCGCTTCAAGGCTTTGCCGATCGTTTCTTCGAGTTCGCCCTGCGTGACTGGCCCCACGCCGGATTGGCGGAAGCGAATCACGCCGTCCTTGTCGATCACGACAAAAGTGGGAAACGATTCCACCTGGAACGCGGCCAGCACCTCACCGTTCAGGTCCACATGTTCGGGCCAGTCCATGTGTTGCGCCTGGGCAAATGTGCGCACAAGTTCTTCGTCGTCATCGGAGCTGACGCCGACGAGCTGAAACGGCTGACCCGCATACTTCTTGTGAAGGCTTCGCAGAATCGGAATGGCCTCGCGGCAGGCCTGGCACCATGTGCCCCAAAAATCGATAAGGACCACCTGGCCATGAAGGCCGGCGTTTGATACTTCTTTGTCTTCCAGGGTTCGAAAGGAAAAATCCGGTGCGAAGGGCTCACGGGCGCGAACGGGATTGGCGATGATGCGGCGGGCTTCCTCTCGGGTGGCGGAATCCGTGCGCGGTGAATCCAGGCATGCTTTCAGCTCGGGGATCCCCTCCGCATCGCGTCCCTGTTTTAACAGCACATAGCCGAGATCAAAGTGGCAGAGGGGCTCGTTGGGAGAAATCGCCAGGGCCTGGTGAAGTTCCTCTTCGGCCTCTTTAAGCTTCTTGTCGGAAGGCTTTCCCGACATCTGCACGAGAATGTTGGCCCTGAGCAGGAGCGCATCCAGGACGGCGGACTTGTCATCGCCGGCAGCTTTCACTGACTTCTTGGCATCGTCGAGGGCGTCTGAAAATTGGCCTTCTTTGCGCTCCACCATGGCTATGTGAAGATAAGCAACCGCAGAGGTGTGATGAGAGAGTTTGTCGGCCTTGCGGTAGGAGTCGAGGGCGAGATCGTACTTCCGTTTGGATTCGAATACGTCGCCCTGCTTCAGGGCCTGAGCGACGGAATCGGAAGCTTCTTGCGCACCAAGAGGCACGGCAAAAAGCACAGCAAGCGCGGCGAGAAGAAGAGGCCGGGACACGGAGGCCCTCCCAGTCTTCGCACACCGACGAGAACCATCGCCATACTACCACTGGCTGAGCCAGGGGGTTAGTTAATCGATTGAATAGCCCGACGGCGATTCCGGAGCCGGAACGGGCGCGTTATCCGGCGTGGGCGGGCTGGGCTTTAATGGAGCGCTGAGCTTCGGCGCCGCGTTCGATTTCGATGGAGCCCTTAAAGTAGGCGCCGTCTTCAATCATGATGCGGGCGGTGGCGAGGTCGCCGACGACGGAGCCGTCCTTTTTGATCTCGATGCGGTCTTTTCCGCGCAAATTCCCTTTCACGCTCCCGTAAATCACAATCTCGCGGGCGGAAAGATCGGCGCTGACTTTCGCGGTGGGGCCAATGGTAAGCCGCCGCTCGTCGAGAGTAACGGTGCCTTCGACGCTGCCGTGGATTTCCAAATCTTCGCTTCCGCTGATTTCCCCCTTCACCTGCACGCTCGGGCCAATGCGCGCCGAGCCGGCGCCAGCGGTGGGAGCGGTGGGAATCGGACGGCTTGGATCCAAAGTGCTCATGTGAGCCTCCTCGACAGAGTCGGCCGGGAAATCTGAATCTAGCGCCGGCAGGGGCGAGGGGCAAGAGAGAACTGCGAGAAGCGGACAAGAAGATACGGGGTGTAGTGGCACACGCGCGGTGACCGGGAGCGTGTCCGGGCTATTCGCGGTGTGGTAGATTCGACGAGCTTTTATGACGCTTTCGGCAGGAACACGCCTCGGCCCATATGAAATTCTCGCGCCCATCGGCGCGGGAGGCATGGGGGAAGTCTATCGGGCGAGGGACGAGCGGCTGGGCCGCACGGTGGCCGTGAAAGTCGCGCACGAGAATTTCGGCGAGAGATTTGAGCGCGAAGCGCGCGCGGTGGCGACGCTGAATCATCCCAACATCTGCCATCTCTACGACGTGGGCCCGAACTACCTGGTGATGGAGTATGTAGAGGGGGCGCCGATCGCGCCGGGAGGCGGATTTCGCAGAATCCTGGACGCAGCCACGCAAATCTCGAGCGGTCTCGCTTCCGCGCACGCCGCGGGAGTGATCCATCGCGACCTGAAGCCGGAGAACATCCTGATCACCGCCGACGGCCGCGTCAAAATCCTAGATTTCGGCCTGGCCAAGCAGGCCGCGGTTGCCGAAGCCGGCAATCGGACGCAGTCCATAATGGCGGGCGCGACCAACCCGGGCACCGTGCTGGGCACTGTGTTCTACATGAGCCCAGAGCAGGCGCGCGGCGAGCAAGTGGATGCGCGCTCCGACCAGTTCTCCTTCGGTTTGATTCTCTACGAGCTGGCCGCGGGCAAGCGCGCGTTTGCGCGCGAATCTTCCGCGCAAACGATGGCAGCGATCATCGAAGCGGAACCGGACTACACGGCACTCGGGGGAACGCCGCCGGCCTTCCGCTGGGTTATCGAGCGCTGCCTGGCCAAGAACCCGCGCGAACGGTATGACTCGACCGGCGATCTTCACCGCGACCTCGAGCAACTCAAGCGGCGGCAGAGCGAGCTGAGCGTAGCGGGTGTGGCTGCGGCAGCGCCGGCGGAGCGCGCAGGCCGAATCCCGTGGAGAGCAACGGCGCTCGCGGCGGCGGTTGTGCTCGCGGGACTAGTCGGATGGTTTGCTCATGCTCCAACGCCGGCACCGCCGCGATACCGGGTAACACCGATTGCTGTCGATGCGGCAGCGGCGACCTCTCCGGCATGGTCGCCTGACGGGAGAGTGCTGGCTTATTCGCAGGAGGCCGGCGGATACTATCAAATCTTTACA
>JASHRU010000029.1 GCA_030037225.1 Candidatus Acidiferrales bacterium
GCCATCGAAAGTTTCTACGCGGTGATCGGCGCCGTGGCGCTGGCCACGCTGGTGCTCAGCTCCATCGGCCTCCTCATCGGCGGCGTCGGCGTCATGAACATCATGCTCGTCAGCGTTACCGAACGCACCCGCGAGATCGGCGTCCGCAAGGCCATCGGGGCTCGCCGCGGCGACATCACCTGGCAGTTCCTCTTCGAGGCCATGACCCTCACCGGCATGGGCGGCATCTTGGGGATTCTGCTGGGATGGGTGCTGACGCTGGGACTGGCCAAGGCGCTGGACTGGAGCGCGATAGTGCCCGTGTGGGCGGTATTTGTGGGATTTGGCGTGTCGGTGGGGATCGGTCTGGTGTTTGGCGTGTGGCCCGCGCTCAAAGCGGCCCGGCTCGATCCCGTCGTGGCCCTCCGTTACGAATAAGGGGATCAGAATTCGCGGTCACAGAGCCGCGACCGCCGCTACCGCTGAGTGGAGGAAATGGCCGCGGCCAGGCTTTGATCGCCCGCCAGCCGCTTGGGGAAACCCTCCACGTAGGTTTCGAGCTGGGGAAAGAAAAAGTGATGATAGTGGTAAGCCTTCATCTCCGCCACGGCGCTCGCGGGGCACCAGTGGTCGACTGCCACGCGGTACAGCGCCACCATCGCGCCCGTGCGGTCGCGACCCTGCTGGCAGTGAACGTACACCTTGCTGTGCGGACTGGAGCCGAGCAGCGTGAAAAACTGGCTTACCTGGTTATCGCTGGGCTCGTCCCACGCGTGCCACGGGAGGCTGATGAAGCGCATTCCCAAACTTTCCACGGCGCGGCGCTCGAGCGTGTTTTCTCCCTTTTCGTGCCGGAAGCTGATTACCGTGTCGATGCCCATCTGTTTCAGCTCGCGGTAGCCCTCGGAAGTGGGCTGTCCGCCGCGGAACAGCAGGGGCGTCACCTGTCCAAAGTTGGTGATGCCACGGAGACTCGGCTGCGAAGGCGAGATGGGAGCAGGCCCGGAAACGCAACCCGCGACAGGCGCAGAAGTCTGCGCGTTTATGCCGCTCTTCGCGCCCGAAATCAGCGCGCAGAGCACGAGCGTCAATGCCATGCGAAAACGCGGATGGAAAAACTTGAGCATGATACCGACCGGGAAAGCTGAACCTCATTCTACGACGAAGAGTAGGAGTGCGCGAGGCAATCTTGGTCAATCCGGGAAGCTGGCCACTATATCTAGACGCTTCGGACACAGAGGCCCATTATTTTGTATCTCACCTCTTGACAGGCTACGGTGTGCGGAGCATACTCCCGCCCCAGCACGGGGGGAGCGAAACCGCACCGGGCAGGGCCAGCCGACCGAAACGGTTTCGAATGCTTCCCGCCGGAGGCCAGTCCTAACGAGTTGAAGCGGCCGTGGGAGGGTGTCGCCTCGTTTTTGGAGTGCGACGCTCCGAAGGGTACGCTTTCCCTTTTAGGGCAGTCCTCTTCGGGCGTTCCCGGGCAGCGAAGGCAGATTCTAGCTGACTCGATGCGAAACTTCCGCGGGTGGGCGGGAGTTACTCTCACCGGAAGAGGCTGGAACTCGCGAGTTTTACAAGCGGTATACTGGAGAGGTTTCCTCCTGCCGCGGAGCCTCTCCGGGCCGGTGCGCGGACCGGCGAGATCAGGATACGGGAGCGGAGGCGGTCATGGGGGGAAAAACGGTATTGAACGGACACACAGGCGTGGGCACACAACTCCAAAGGAAGACCGGGCTGGATTTTCGCCGGAAGTTTACGGACGGGAAGACCGCGCCGTTTGACGCGGTGGAGTGGGAACGCCGCACTGCCCAAATCGGGAATGAGAAAGGACAAGTGATCTTCCGCCAGGACAACGTGGAAGTGCCGAAGTCCTGGTCGCAGACGGCCACAAACATCGTGGCCTCGAAATATTTTCACGGCAAGCCAGACACGAGCGACCGCGAATCGTCGGTGCGCCATTTAATCAGCCGCGTGGCGGAGACGATTGTGCACTGGGGCGAGCAGGGCGGCTACTTCTCCGGTCCGGAGTCGCGCGACGCCTTCCGCGATGAACTCGTCCACCTGCTGGTGGAGCAGAAGATGAGCTTCAATTCGCCCGTGTGGTTCAACGTGGGCGTACAGGCCAAGCCGCAGTGCTCGGCCTGCTTCATCAATTCGGTCATCGATTCGATGGACTCGATCATGAGTCTGGCCAAGACCGAGGGGATGCTATTCAAGTGGGGCTCGGGAACAGGCACGAATTTCTCGACGCTGCGCTCGAGCCATGAGGGCCTCTCCGGCGGCGGGATTGCATCGGGGCCGGTGAGCTTTATGCGCGGATTCGACGCGTTCGCGGGCGTGATCAAGAGCGGCGGAAAGACGCGGCGGGCGGCGAAGATGGTGATCCTCAACGCGGATCACCCGGACATCGTCGAGTTCATCAACTGCAAGGTGAAAGAGGAGCAGAAGGCCCACACGCTGATCGAGCAGGGCTACGACTCCGGAATCGACGGCGAAGCGTACGGCTCCGTTTTCTACCAGAACGCGAACCACTCGGTGCGCGTGACCGACGACTTCATGCGGGCCGTGGAGGACGACCGCGACTGGTGGACGCACAACGTGACCGACGGCAAGCCGGCGCAGAAATATTCCGCGCGCGACCTGCTCCACCAGATCGGCGATTCCACCTGGCACTGCGGCGACCCGGGCATGCAGTTCGATTCGACCGTGAACCGCTGGCACACCTCGAAGAACACGGCGCGCATCAACGCGTCGAACCCGTGCTCGGAATACATGTTCCTGGACGACACGGCATGCAATCTGGCGTCGCTGAACCTGATGAAGTTCCTGGGGCGCAACGGGCAGTTCGATGTCGAGGCATTCCGCCACGCGGTGGACATCACCATCACGGCGCAGGAAATTCTGGTGGACAACGCCAGCTACCCGACGCCGAAGATCGCGCAGAATTCGCACGACTTCCGCCCGCTCGGGCTGGGTTACGCGAACCTGGGCGCGCTGCTGATGTCGCTCGCGCTGCCGTACGACTCCGACGCCGGGCGCGACATGTGCGGCGCCATCACGGGACTGATGACCGGGCAGGCCTATCTGCAATCGGCGCGGATCGCGGAGCGGCTGGGCGCGTTCTCGGGATTTGAACTGAACCGCGAGCCCATGCTGGAAGTGATCCGCATGCACCGCGACTCGCTGCGGCCGATCAAGCCGGAAAACGTGCAAGGCACGCTGCTGCGGGCGGCGCAGGAAGCGTGGGAAAAGGCGCTGGCGGAAGGCACCAAGTCCGGCTACCGGAATTCGCAGGTGTCGGTGCTCGCGCCCACGGGCACCATCGGCTTCATGATGGACTGCGACACGACGGGAATCGAGCCCGACCTCGCGCTGGTGAAGTACAAGAAGCTGGTGGGCGGCGGCATGATCAAGATCGTGAACAACACGGTGCCGCTGGCGCTCAACCGCCTTGGCTATCAACCCGAGGAGGTCCACGCCATCGTGGACTTTATCGACCGCGCCGGCACGATCGAAGGGGCGCCGGGACTCAAAACGGAGCACCTGCCGATTTTCGATTGCTCGCTCGCGCCGGCGGCGGGCTCGCGTTCGATTTCCTGGACGGGCCACGTGCGCATGATGGCCGCGGCGCAGCCGTTCCTCTCCGGCGCGATCAGCAAGACCATCAACATGCCGGAAAGCTCGACGGTGGACGACATCATGAACGCGTACGTGGAATCGTGGAAAGTGGGGCTGAAGGCTGTGGCCATCTACCGCGACAATTCCAAGCGCAGCCAGCCGCTTTCCGCAAGCCAGGGGAAGAAGGAAGAGAAGGCCGCGCCGGCCCAAGGCGCGGGCGGGGCGGCGGCCGGGCAGCAGGAGATGTTCCCCGGCACGCGGCGGCGCAAGCTACCGGAAACGCGCAATTCTGTGACGCACAAATTTTCCATCGCCAATCACGAAGGCTACATCACCGTTGGGATGTACGAGGATGGCGCGCCGGGCGAGATCTTCATCAAGATGTCGAAAGAGGGCTCGACGCTTTCCGGCTTCATGGACGGTTTCGCCATGGCCGTTTCCATCGGGCTGCAATACGGCGTGCCGCTCAAGTCGCTGGTGGACAAGTTCATCAACACACGGTTCGATCCCTCCGGCTTCACGCGCAATCCGGAGATCCGCCAGGCGAAATCGGTGCTGGATTACATCGGGCGGTGGCTGGGCGGAAAGTTTATTTCCCGGGATTATCTGACGTCTGCCGCGCCCGCGGAGGAAAACGGGACCGCCTCCGCAACGCTGACTGAGAGCCTGCCTGCGCCCGATGCATCGCCCACGGCGGAAGACGCGCCGACCTGCTCGACCTGCGGAAGCCTGATGACGCGCAACGGCAGTTGCTACAAATGCGGCAACTGCGGTGAGACTTCCGGCTGCAGCTAGACTAGACTGACCCCACCGGACAACAGGCTCCGGGCGAGGTTTGCCCTGCGGTGGACGCCTCATCACTCACTTGGTGGGAGTGGATTCTGTGCTCGCTCTCGTTCGGTATTGCCGCCAGATTCCTTTGGCCGCCGCCCGGCAAGAGGCCCTTCCAAGCACCGCTCATTCGCATCGTGCCGTGGGTCGTATTCGGCCTTCTCTATGGTGTGGCCGGTATCGCCGGCGTGGTCAGCTATTTGCATTCGCCCCTATCCGTCACGTGGTGGGAATGGATTTTGTACTCGATCCTGTTCGAAGTAGCCCGCAGGATTCTTGGGCCGCCACGAGAGAGCCCCGAGCAACCGCCGCTGGTTCGCGTAGTGCTGGGAGT
>JASHRU010000293.1 GCA_030037225.1 Candidatus Acidiferrales bacterium
ATGTAGCGGCGCGCGGTGATGGGCGGCGAGAAAATGAAATTCCAGAAAATGTCGGGGCCGGAAGCGGGAACCGTGTGTGCGCGCTGCGCTTCCAGAATCATGTCGGGCGGGCCGAGTTGCCAGCCTTCGGTGAAGTGGGGAAGAGGAGGCGTCCCGGAGGAGGCGCCTTCCGGCGCTCCGGCTTTCACCCAGTCCTCAATCAGGCGAATTTGCTGGCCGGTGAGGCGCGGATCGCCGGCAAACTCGCCCGGGGCACCCTCGGGAAGCCAGGGCGGCATCGTGCGAGCTCGTACGGCCGAAGCGATTTGGGTGGCGCGTTGCTTCGCGTCCAAGTAGCTCAGCAGCGGGAAGGCGGATTCCCCGGGGCGATGGCAGGAGGCACAGTGCTCGTAGAGAATTGGCGCTACGTCACGCGCAAACGTTGGCGGCGCGCTCTGCGCCGCCAGCGGCGCGGCGAATCCGAGCAGGAAAAATGCCCAGACGGCTGGGCGTTGCGCACAAAACACACGGCCTCTATCTCCCGACCACGATCGCGGGAGATTTTATCACGGCGAATTCGCTTTTTCCGGGAGCGCGGGCGCCCCGGGAGTTGCAACTCCGGAGCCGACAGGATACAAGCAACAGGGCCGGCCGGCGGCAAAACCAGCGCGGACCGCACAGGAGCAGGAACATGGCAAAGAAGACGAAGAAGAAGGCGAAACAGCCGGCGACGGGCGCGGCGTGGAAGGCGCTGGCCTCGCACCACAAAAAACTGTCGAAGATTCATTTGCGCAAGCTGTTCGCCGACGATCCGAAGCGCGGGCAGCGGATGACGCTCGAGGCCGTAGGCCTGTTTCTGGACTATTCCAAGAACCGCGCGACGAACGAAACCATGAAGCTGCTGCTCGCGCTCGCCCACCGGTCCGGCCTTCGCGCGCGGATCGACGCGATGTTCCGCGGGGAAAAGATCAACATCACGGAAAACCGCGCCGTGCTGCACGTGGCCCTGCGCGCGCCGAAGGGCGCCTCGATTGTCGTGGACGGGAAGAACGTGGTGCCCGAAGTCCACGCCGTGCTCGGCAAAATGGCGGGCTTCGCCGACCGCGTGCGCAGCGGCGCGTGGAAGGGGCATACCGGGAAGCGCATCCGCAACGTGGTGAACATCGGAATCGGCGGCTCCGATCTCGGGCCGGTGATGGCCTACGAAGCCTTGCGGGACTTTTCGGACCGCGGCATGAACTTCCGGTTTGTTTCCAACATCGACGGCACCGATTTCGCGGAAGCGGTAGAGGATTTGGACCCGGCGGAAACCCTGTTCATTGTTTCCTCGAAGACATTCACGACGCTCGAGACCATGACCAACGCGCACTCGGCGCGTTCCTGGTCGCTCGCCGGACTGGGCGGCGACCAGAAATCGGTGGCCAAGCATTTCGTCGCGGTTTCGACCAATGCCGCCGAAGTTTCGAAATTCGGCATCGATACCGCCAATATGTTCGAGTTCTGGGATTGGGTTGGCGGGCGGTACTCGATGGATTCCGCCATCGGCCTCTCCACGATGGTGGCCATCGGAGCGGAGAATTTCCGCGCGCTGCTCGGCGGCTTCCACCAGATGGACGAGCATTTCCGCACCAGCCCCTTCGAATCCAACATGCCCGTGCTCATGGGCCTGCTCTCCGTCTGGTACAACAATTTTTTTGGCGCGCAGACGGTGGCCGTCCTGCCGTACGAGCAGTACCTCAAGCGGTTCCCCGCGTATTTGCAGCAGTTGACCATGGAGAGCAACGGGAAACGCGTGACGCTCGACGGAAAACCGGTGGCGCGCGATACGGGCCCCATCTATTGGGGCGAGCCGGGAACCAACGGGCAGCACTCCTTCTACCAGTTGATCCATCAGGGCACGCGGCTGATTCCCTGCGACTTCATCGCGTTTGCGAAGCCGCTCAAGCCGCTCGGCCGGCATCACGACATGCTGATGGCCAATGTGTTTGCACAGGCCGAGGCGCTGGCCTTTGGAAAAACCGCCGAGCAGGTGAAGGCCGAAGGCGTTCCGGACTGGCTGGTGCCGCACAAACTGTTCGAAGGCAACCGCCCGTCAAATACGGTCCTGGCCGAACGATTGACGCCGGAGACGCTCGGAAAGCTCGTCGCGCTGTATGAGCACAACGTCTTTACGCAGGGCGTGGTGTGGAACATCGGTTCGTTCGATCAGTGGGGCGTGGAGCTGGGAAAAGTGCTGGCGCAGCGCATCATCCCGGAACTGGAGAGCGCGTCCGAGCCGGCGCTGAAGCACGACACATCGACCAACAACCTGATTCGGCGCTATCGCGCGCTGAAATAGGCGGAAAACGCACCCAAGGGGTTCTGCGATGCGCCCCGGCCGTTCGCAGTGGCCACCCGGTTGCCCTGTGCGCCCGGCGCACACCCCCTAGAAACGCGCGAAATTCTGACCTCGTGGTTGGATGCCGGAATTATCCGGCGGGCTTCGCGGCGGCCTCGGCCACGCGATTTGCCAAGTCAACACAGGCGCCAATCGCCGGGCCTTCGAGATAATTGCCGGTCACGTGCAAGCCCGGCGTCTCCGCAAGTGAGGCGCGCACGCGGCGAATCAGCTCGGCGTGGCCGAGGTTGTATTGCGGGATGGCCTGCGGCCAGCGCTGCGCGAAACGAATCCGCGGCGCGAGCAGGATGCCCAGCACACGGCGCAATTCCGACTCAACGGTTTGATAGAGCGGCTCGTCGGGCATTGCGCCCGCCGAGGGATCGGTCATCCCGCCCACAAAACTGGTGAGCAGTGTTTGCGCCTCCGGCGCGCGCCCCGGGAAAAGCGACGAATTCCACACTGTGCCGAGGATGCGCAGCCGTTCCGCGCGCGGCACGAGGAATCCAAACCCATTGAGCGGCGCTTTGAGATGCTCGGTCATGTAGCTGCCGGACACGACCGCAACCGGCGCGTATTCGATGCGGGCGAGATCGCCCGCTGCGGGGACGAGCGGCGCGAGCAGCGAGGCGGCAACGCGCGCCGGCGCCGCAATCACCACCGCGCCGGCGGAAATCGGTTCGCGCTGGCCGCCGCGCTGGCAGACGACCTCGAAGCGCCCCTCGCTGCCAGTGGGCACGCGATTCAAAGCGAGTGCGCGCACGCCCCGCCGGACGGAATCTCCCAGCCGGTCCGCGAGCCGCGCGACCAGCGTCTCATTCCCCTCCGCAAAACTGGCCAGACCGCCGCCCGGCCGGCCCTTCGAATTGCCGGACGGGCGCGATCGAAACATGCCGCGAATCAGACTGCCGTGCTGCTCCTCCCAACTGTGCAGCGAAGGGAACGCGCTGCGCAGGCTCAGCCGTTCCGCATCGCCGGCGTAAATTCCGGCGACCATCGGCGCCACCAGCCGGTCCAGCAACTCCACGCCGAATTTGCGGCGGATGAATGCGGCGATGGATTCATCGTCGGCGGGCGGCGTGGTGCGATGGAAGGGTTCGGCCAGCAAACGCCGCTTTGTGCTGCCCGAAATCAATCCGCTGAAGAGAAACGACAGCGGGCCGAGCGGGACGGCGCGCAGCTGTCCTTCGATGACCACATAGCGCGGGGCGCGCCGGTCGGCGAGTTGGAACTGGTCGTCGAGTTCGAGTTCGGCAATTAGATCCGCGAGCGCGGCGGTGAGCAGAAAACTCTGCGGCCCGGCTTCGAAAAGCGCCCCTTCTCGCCGCACCGAGCGAATCACGCCGCCCGCGCGCTCTTCCGCTTCCAGCAGGAGCACCTCGGCGCCCATCCGGCGCAGGCGCCACGCGCAGGAGAGACCTGAGATTCCTCCGCCGATGACGACGATGCGCATCCGGCGGCGGCCTCAGAGCGTTTTCGAGAACAGGGGACGTTCCGCCAGGCGCTGCTTTTCGAGATAGGGATCGAAAATCATGGCCACGTTGCGAATAAAGATGCGGCCCAGGCCTACGACCTCGATCGTGTTGGGGCCCAGCTGCACCATGCCGTCGGCGGCCACGGGCGCCAAGCGTTCCAGCTCCGGCGCGAAATATTCATCGAAGTGCAGCCCGAATTCGCGCTCGATTTCGTCTTTGCGCACCAAGGTGTGGCAGAGCAGCCTGCTGATCACGCTGCGGCGGATGCGATCTTCGGGCGTCAGGCGATAGCCGCGCATGGTGGCCAGGCCGCGCTCGGCCACCGCGCCGGCGTAGCGGCCGGCGTCGCGTTCGTTCTGAGCGTACGCGTCGCCGATGCCGCTGATGGCGCTCACGCCCATTCCGTAGAGGTCGGCGCCCGCCTTCGTGGTGTAGCCCTGGAAGTTGCGGTGCAGCGTGCGATTGCGCTGCGCCTGCGAAAGCTCGTCGGTGGGACGCGCAAAGTGGTCCATGCCGATGCATTGGTAGCCGGCGGCGAGAAAACGCGCCAGGCCCGATCGGAAAATGCGAAATTTTTCCATCCCTTCCGGCAGGCGGGCGGCAAACGAGCCCTGCTGCTTTTTAAGCCACGGCACATGAGCGTAGCTGAACATGGCGATGCGGTCGGGATTGATCTCGATGATGCTCTCCACCGTGCGCGCGAAGCTTTCCGCGGTCTGGAGCGGCAGGCCGTAGATGAGGTCCACGTTGATGCTGTCGAAGCCCAGCCGGCGCGCGGCCATCACGAGATCGCGCGTCAACTCGTAACCCTGGATGCGGTGGACGGCTTTTTGCACTTCGGGCGTGAAGTCCTGCACGCCCATGCTCAGCCGGTTGAAGCCGAGGCGGCGCAGCGTCTCCAGATGCTCGCGCGAGGTGACGCGCGGGTCCACTTCCACGCCGATCTCCGCATCGGGCGCGAACGTGAAGCGCTCGCGCGTAAAGCCGAACAAATCCTCGAGCTGTGCGGGCGAATAATAGGTGGGCGTGCCGCCGCCCCAGTGGAATTGAATCACCGGGCGCTTGCGGGAGACGCGGCGCGCGACCTCGTCCACTTCGCGTTCGAGCGTGTCGAGATAGCCCGCGGCGCCCGTCTTGTCTTTCGAAATCACCACATTGCAGGCGCAGAACAGGCACAGGCTCTCGCAGAACGGCAGGTGCTGGTAGAGCGAGACGGGACGGCCCTCCGAATCCGCCGCGCGGCACACGGCGTCGAAATCCGCCACGCCGAAGTTGTCTTGCCACACGGGCGCCGTGGGATAACTCGTATAGCGCGGCCCGGGACGGTTGTAGCGTTCAAGCAGTTCTTCGGAAACGTCGAGCGCCTGCGCGTCGAGGGTTGCCGGTTTGCCGGGATGTTCGCTCGCGCTCATGTGCGTTCGGCCGCTCCCACCGCGGAGTTCTCCAGACGTTGCTGGCCGGCGTGAATAAAGGCCCGGGCCGATTCTACGGGAACGTCAGGCAAAATTCCGTGGCCCAGATTCAGGACGTGAGCGCGCCCGCCTGTTTGCGCGAGCGCGGCCTGCGCGGCAGCGCGAATGGAGGACTCGGAACCGTAGAGCGCGTGCGGATCCACGTTGCCCTGTAGCGGCCACTCACGGCCGGTCGCACCGAGCAACGAGGCGCGCAGCTCGCCCATGTCCACGCGCCAGTCCACGCTCAGTACCGTGGCGCCGGAGCGCGCCGCGCTCTCCAGCAGATGGCCCGACGCCTTCGAATAATAGATCACCGGAGCGTTGCCCGGGCGCAGCGCCGCGATCAATTGCTGCAGCGCGGGCAGCGCGAATGCGTCGTAGTCCTCGCGGGAGAGTTCGCCCGCCCAGGTGTCGAACAGTTGCACCGCGGAGGCGCCCGCGGCGAGCTGCGCCTGGAGGTAGCGGGCCGTATTTTGGGCAATGCGCTCGAGCAGATTGCGGAGCACGTCCGGCTGCGCGTGCAGCATGCGTTTCGTTTCAGGGAAGCCATCGCGGCCGGCGCCGTCCACCATGTAACAGGCCAGCGTCCAGGGAGCGCCGGCGAATCCCAGCACGGGCACTTCGGGGCCGAGCGTACGGCAGAGCTGCTGGATCGCGTCGGGCAGAAACCGCGTCTCGCGCTCGGGATCGAAGTCACGCAGGCGCTGCACGTCCTCGCGCCGGCGGATTTTTTCAGGCAGCTCGGGTCCGCCGTCACCAAAATGGATGGGCAGGCCCATGGCCTCGGCCGGCACGAGAATGTCGGAGAAAACGATCACCGCATCCATGGCCAGGGCCTGGAAGGGCTGAAGCGAGACCTCCACGGCCAGCGCCGGAGTCTTACAGACGTCGAGAAACGAGTGTTTTGCCCTAAGCGCTCGATATTCCGGCAGGTACCGGCCGGCCTGGCGCATCATCCACACGGGCGCGCGGTCGGTGGACTGCCCGCGGCAGGCCCGCAGGAAGAGCGATTTGCGGTCGAATTGTGAGCCGGGAGCCGGCATAGGTTCGCGTGCTATCGGAGAAATCATAGCAAATCGTTGGGGATAGCGTGCGGCACACGGCACGGAACCGTGTGACGCCCGTCACGTCGCCGGTCACTTCGAGTGGTTATATACTCTCGGTTTCGAGGCAAAGGTTGGCGTGGCGCCTACGTTTACAACCCTGGGTTACCTGACCGCCGGGCTCTATACGGCCAGCCTGGCCTGCTACCTGCGCAAGCTGTTCGCGGAGGGCAAATGGGCGGGCCGTGCGGCGACCCTGCTGCTGGCCGCGGGCCTGGCCACCCATTACTTCGCGCTGCTGGTGCGCGCCTACTCGATCCATTCCGTACCCTACCAGGACCTCTACGGTTCCACGTCGCTGCTGGCCTGGTTTCTGGTGCTGACGTATCTGGGTTTGGAACTGATCCATGGCGAACGGGCCATGGGCGCGTTCATCCTGCCGCTCGTGTTGCTGCTGCTGATGCTCGATTTCGTGGCCACACCGCACGCGGCTCCGGCGGCTCCGGCGCGGGGCAGCGTCTTCGCGCTGCACGTCACCTCGAACATACTGGCCTACTCGGCGTTCACGCTCTCGTTCGTGTATAGCGTGGTTTATCTGGTGCAGGACCGGCTGCTGCGCGGCCGGCGCCCTATAGCCATCATGTGGCGGCTGCCTCCGCTCGAGGACCTGGAGCGGATGGCGCGCAGCGGCGTGTGGGTCGGTCTGGCCAGCCTGATGGTGGGCATCGGTTTCGGCATGGTGGTGGACCGCCAGGTGACAGGCGCCATGCTCCAGTTCGACCCGAAAGTGGTGATCTCGTTCCTGATCCTGGGATTCTACGTGCTCTACCTGACGGTCTCGCGTTCGCCCGCCTGGCGCGGGGCGCGGGCTTCGGTGCTGTGCGTAGTGAATTATTTCGCCGTGGTTTTCAGCTATACGGCGGTGAATCTGTTTTTTTCGCGGTTCCACAGGTTCTACTGATGGCGGGTGGCCGACAATCCGGCGATGCGGGCGGGAGGCGCTCGTGAGCGTCTATCTGCTCGGAGTGAACCATCGCACCGCGGGAGTGGCCCTGCGCGAACGGCTCCATTTTTCGCTCGAAGACGGCGTGCGCGCGGGCGAATCGCTCCGCCGCGACGGGCTGGTGGACGAGGTGGTGGTGCTTTCCACCTGCAACCGCAGCGAGGTGTACAGCGTCGTGGCGCAGGGCGCGGCGCAGCCCGAAGGCGGCCTGGAACGGTATTTCTGTTCGTTCCATTCCATCGAACCGGCCCAGCTCAACGGGTGCCTGTATCACAGGCGCGACCGCGACGCCGTGGAGCATCTCTATCGCGTCGCCGCGGGGCTCGATTCCATGCTGCTGGGCGAGGCGGAGATTCTGTGCCAGGTGCGCGAGACCTATCTGGCGGCGCAGCGCGCCGGGCTTACCGGACCGATCCTGAACCGGCTGTTCCAGGCCGGGCTGGAAGTGGGCAAACGCGTGCGCGCGGAGACGCGGCTGGGCGCGCAGGCCATGTCTGTAGCGTCGGCAGCGATGAAACTCGCCGAGCAGATTTTCGGCGCATTGAAGAACAACTCGGCCGCCGTGTTCGGCTCGGGTGCCATGGGCGCGAAAGCCGCGCAGCAGTTGCGCTCGCGAGGGATTGGCCGGTTGTGGGTCGCCAACCGCACACCGGAGCACGCGCGCGAACTGGCCGCGCGCGTGGGAGCGCAGTGGGCGCCGTGGGAAAAATCGGCGGAGCTTCTGGCGCAGGTGGATATCGTGGTGACCTCGGTGGCTGGCAGCGAATGGTCGCTCACGCGCGAGGCGCTGGCCGCCGCCATGCACGCACGCGGCAACCGGCGCATGTTCCTGATTGACCTGGGCGTGCCGCGCAACATCGACCCGGCCGCCGCGGGACTCTACAACGTATTTCTCTACGGCGTGGACGACCTGGAAGAGATCGTCGAGCAGAACCGGCAGGCGCGCGAAAGCGAGGTGCCGCGCGCTGAGGCCATCGTGCGGGAGCACGTGGAGAAATTTGCGGCCTGGCAGAGCGGGGCGAATGCGGTGGCGGCCCTGGCCGACCTGCGGCGGAAATTGCGCCTGCAGCGCGAGATTTTTACCGACGCGCACCGCGAGGAATTGGCGCAATTTCCGGCCGAAGAGCGCGAACGCATCCTGCGACTGATGGACGAATTGGTGGAGGACCTGCTGCGCGAGCCCTCCGAACGGCTAATGAAAGACCGCGAAGTGCGCGAGCGCGCCGTGCTGCTGCGCGACCTGTTCGGCCTGAACGCGCCCGATTCCTCCCGCCGAGGCGGCGAGTGAAGGCCCTGCGCATCGGCTCGCGGGGCAGCGCGCTGGCGCTCTGGCAGGCGGAGTTCGTGCGCGACTGGCTGGCGCGCGTGGCGGGCGAGCGCGCGGAAGTCGTCATCATCCGCACCGCGGGCGACCATTTTCAGCAGGGCAGCGTGGCCGCCATCGGCCAGAAGGGCGTGTTCATCAAAGAAATCGAAGACGCGCTTCTGGCGGGCACGGTGGATTTGGCCGTGCACAGCCTGAAAGATGTGCCCACGGAAATTCCAGCGGGGTTGATTCTAGCCGCGATTCCGGAACGAAATGATCCGCGCGATTGCCTGGTGTCGCGCAGCGGGGCGGGGCTGGCGGCGCTGCCTCGCGGCGCGCGCGTGGGCACCAGCAGTTTGCGCCGGCAGGCGCAGGTGCGGCGGGCGCGGCCCGACGTGGAAATGCGCGAACTCCGCGGCAACGTGGACACGCGCCTGCGCCGAGTGGAAGAAGGAACGCTGGACGCCGCCGTCCTGGCCTACGCGGGTCTGCGGCGGCTGAAGCTCGACGGGCGCGTCAGCGAAATTCTGCCGCCGGAAGTGATGCTTCCTGCCGTGGGGCAGGGCGCACTGGCTGTGGAGACGCGCGTCGAGGATCGCGAGACGCGCGACTGCCTCGCGGCGTTCGAGCACGCGGAAACACGCGCGGCGGTGACTTCCGAGCGCGCGGTGCTCGCCGCTCTCGAAGGCGGCTGCCAGGTGCCGCTGGGCGCGTGGGGACACGTGGAGGGCGGCCGGCTGCTGCTGGATGCCTGCGTCTGTGCCGTGGACGGCAGCGAAGTGGTGCGCGACAGTGCCACGGGCCCGGCCGGCCAGCCGGAAGCGCTGGGGCGCGCGCTCGGTGAAAAGCTGTTGGCGGCGGGCGCCGACCGGCTGTTGCGGCTGGCGGGACGATGACAGGCCTGCGTGACGCAGGGGATGCGATGCTGATGAGCCGTGCGGCGAGTGTTGAGGTACCGATAGCAGGGGCACGACATGTCTTGCCCCTGCAGGGATGACCGCGCCGAAATCATCTGCGGCGCTCGCGGGGAGACGCATAGCCGTCACACGCGCGCCGGAGCAGGCCGGCGAGTTGGCGCGCCTGCTGGAGGAATATGGCGCGAAGGTGTTGCTGTGCCCGCTGGTCGCGTTTGAACGCGCCGCGGATTCCGGGCCGCTGGATGCGGCGCTGCGGCGGCTAGGCGAGTTTGACTGGCTGCTGTTCACCAGTCAGAATGCGGTGCGGTTTTTCGAGGAGCGCCGCCGCGAGCTGGAAATCCCGCTCGAATGGGGGCATCCGCGGGTGGCCGCGGTGGGCCCGGCTACGGCGAAGGCGGCCCGGGAATTGGGGTACGACGTGGCGTTTACGGCGGAAGAGGCGACCGGCCGGGGACTGGCCGCCGGGCTGGGAGAAAAAGTCAGCCGCCGCAGCCTGTTGCTGCCCCGCAGCGACCATGCGCGCCCGGATTTGCCCCAAATGCTGTCTGCGGCGGGCGCCAGGGTCACTGACGTTGTGTCGTATTGCGTTGTGCCCCCGGGGCAACAGGGTCAGAACGCGCTCCACGAGGTTCAGGCCGGAGCGGTCGATGTCGTCGCTCTGGCGAGCCCCTCGGCCTTCGAGCGGCTCGCCGAGCAACTGGGTATGGAGGCGCTCCGGGAGCTGACGCGCCGGGTGGCGCTCGCGGCGATCGGCCCCGTGACGGCGGCGGCCATCCGGCAGGCTGGACTGCCCGTGGCCATCGTTCCGTCGAAGCCGAGCGCGGAATCGTTTGTGGATGCGCTCGCCGCGCATTTTGCGGGCGCGCCGGGAGTGGCTGGAAAATGAGCTATCCGACGGAACGTCCGCGCCGGCTGCGCCGCTCGGAAGCGGTGCGGTCGCTGGTCCGCGAAACGCGAGTGGCCACGAACGGGCTGCTCTATCCCATGTTTATCTGTCCCGGTGCGAACGCGCGCCAGGAAATCGGCTCCATGCCGGGCATCTGTCAGCAATCCGTGGACCGGTTTCTCGAAGAGGCGCGCGAGGTGGAGCAGCTCGGCGTGCC
>JASHRU010000294.1 GCA_030037225.1 Candidatus Acidiferrales bacterium
GGCAGAGTTCGACGGCTCGCATCTCTATGAGCACGCCGATCCGCGCAAAGGCGCGCATCCCGAGTGGGGCACTCTGGTGTTCAACTACGGCCGCAACGAGGTGCAGAATTTCCTGATCGCCAACGCCCTCTTCTGGCTCGAAAAGTACCACATCGACGGGCTTCGCGTGGACGCCGTCGCCTCCATGCTCTACCTCGATTACGCGCGCCACCACGGACAGTGGGTGCCCAACCAGTACGGCGGGCGCGAAAACATCGAAGCCATTGAATTCCTGCGGCGCCTGAACGAAGCCGTCCACAAACACCACAAAGGCGCCCTGATGATTGCGGAAGAATCCACGGAATGGCCGCTGGTGACCAAGCCTCCCTATCTCGGCGGCCTGGGCTTCAACCTGAAATGGAACATGGGGTGGATGAACGACACGCTGAAATACTTCCGGCAGGACCCCATCTACCGGAAATTCCATCACAACCAGCTCACCTTCTCGATGTTTTACGCGTTCAGCGAGAACTTTCTGCTGCCGTTCAGCCACGACGAAGTGGTGCACATGAAAGGCTCGATGATCGGCAAGATGGTCGGCGACGACTGGCAGAAATTCGCCAACCTGCGCGCGCTTTACGCCTATCAGTACGCGCATCCCGGCAAGAAACTCCTGTTCATGGGCGGCGAATTCGCGCAGTGGCGCGAATGGGACGAAAAACGCAGCCTGGACTGGGACCTGCTGGCTTACGACCGTCACCAGCAGATCCAGCGGCTCGTGCGCGACCTGAACGCGCTCTACCAGACCGAGCCTTGCTTCCACCAGGTGGACTACGACTGGACCGGCTTTGAATGGATGGATTGCAACGACGGCGACAATAGCGCCCTGAGCTTTGTGCGACGTGCGAAGGACCCGGAGGACTGGATGCTCGTGGTGTGCAACTTCACGCCCGTCGTGCGCCGCGGCTATCGCGTGCCCGTGCCGGAGCCGGGATTTTACGAGGAGATCCTGAATACGGACGGCGAGATTTACGGCGGTACAAATACTGGAAACCTGGGAGGCGTGGAGGCCGTGACCGAGCCGTATCTGGGCAAACCGTGTTCCGTGTGGCTGACGCTGCCGCCGCTGGCGGTGATCTATTTCCGCTGCAGGAAACTGACGAAGGAAAAGAAAGAAGATAAAGCAGCAGGCCAAGCCACGGCGTCTGGCAGCGCCTGAGCGACCCCGGCGGGATGTCCCCCCTCGGACGTTTTTTTCTGCCGCTGTGGAACTTTCTTTGGGCCGCCTGCGTACGTCAAACAGGAGAGCACCTGAGGAGGTGGCAGATGCCCGCATCGCAAACCAAACGGACAATCATGATCGCCGCCCTGGCTATATTGGCGACGGCATTGCTGCTTGCTGTGCTGCTGCACGCGGCGCCGGCAGCGCAGGCCGCGGCCCAAACGGCGGCGCAAACGACAACGCAGACGGCGACGAGCATGGAGCGCTGGCTCCACGTCTCCGTGACCTGCAAGGACGAAGACGGTGAACGGGTGAAGGTCAACGTGCCTATCTCGCTGGCGCGCGTGGTGCTGAATTCCATCCAGAAGGGCGACCTGAACCACGGAGTCGTGCACATCAATAACGCGCACGTGGACGATATCGACCTGCGCGCCATCCTGAAGGCCGTGAAAACTTCCCAGGACGGCGAATACGTGACCGTGGAAGGGCGCGACTCGAACGTGCAAGTGCGCAAGCAGGGCGGGATGCTGCTGATCCACGTGACGGACAAATCGGGCAAGCACATCCACCTCCACCGCGATAAGCCCGCGGTAGAGGAAAACGTGGATATCCGCGTTCCGCTCGAGGTAGCCGATGCGCTGTTCTCCGGAGCGGCGGATGAGCTGAACGTCACGGCAGCGCTCGACGTGCTGTCGCGGCACGACCAGCTCGAGCTGGTGTCCGTGCACGACTCGGAAAATACGGTGCGCATCTGGATGGACACCAAGACCACGCAGGACTGACGGCCGAGCGGGAGGCGAACATGCCAGTACCGGTGATGGGGAAAGTTCTGCTGGGAATGGTGGTGGCGACCGCGGTGGTGATGAAGGACGGCGTGATCGAAGTGAACGTGCAGGAGCACGAGAAGGACGGCACGCACCTGCACTTCTATCTGCCCGCCACGATGGCGACATGGGGCGTGCATCTGGCGCCGGCCGCGCGGGTGCGCGAACACCTCCGGCACCAAGATCGGGAAAACCTGGCGATCGCGCGGGCAACCCTGAGCGCGATGGAGAAGCTGGACGACGCGGTGCTCGTGGAGGTCGAAAGCCCGAAGGAGCACGTGAATGTGGCAATCCGCAACGGGAACTTTGTGGTGGATGTGAACGATCACGGTGACCTGGTGCATATCCGCGTGCCAGTGCGCGCGGCGAGGAAGGTAGTGGAAGACCTGGAGGAGGACTCGCCTCCAGACACGTGAGCGCGAGAAAACAGGCGCTGATTAGGTAGGGAGCTTCAGCGTGTGCTGCTTGGGCGGGATCCAATAGACCTCTTGCTGCAGCGATTCCTTCGGAAACCGGCGGCGCTTGAAAATGCCCAGGCCGCTTTCGATCATCTCCGGATGGCCGCACAGGTACACGGAAGTATCGGCGGGGCTGCATCCCCACAAATCGGCGTATTTGCGGATTAAATCCTCGACGCGGCCCGTTTCCTTTTGCCAGGCTGGATCTTCCCAGGGCCGGCTGACCGTGGGCACGTATTTCAGCCAGGGCACCTCCGCGGCGAAGCGCTCGAGTTCGGTGTCGTAGCCGAATTCCGAGGAGCGGCTGGCGCCCTGGAGAATGTAAAGCTGGAGCGGGGCGGGCATGCCGCCGTTTTTCCAATCCTTGTAAAGCGTGCGGACGAAGCTCACGAAGGGAGCGATGCCGGTGACGGTGGAGAGCATGAGATGACGAGTGCGGCCGGTTTTGAGGTCGAGCGTGAAACGGCCTTTCATGGCTTTGCGCATCAAAACGCGGTGGCCGTGGCGCAGTTCATAGAGCAGCGGGGTCAGCTGGCCGCCGGGGACGAGCTCGATGAAGAACTCGAGCTCATTCTCGTAGGGAGAAGAGACGATGGAGTAGGCGCGCTCAATGCGCTTGCCGTTGTGGTCCACGGCGAGAGTGGCGTACTGTCCGGCCACAAAACTGCATTCGCCCGCGGGTGCGACGCGGACCATCCACAGGTCCTCGGTGAAATCTTTTCGCTCGACGATTTCGGCATCGAGGAACTTGTCGGCGGGGATGGACATACGGCTTCTCCCCCGTTTGATACAAATAATCGAGGCTAAGGTGACAGGTGGAGGCGCGAAAGACGGAATTCGCGATAGGACAAATCGGATTCTCGAATGCCGCCGAAGCCCACGGGCGAGCCCGAGCCCTTCAGGCACACCCGCGTCTGCGGTTGCGGAAAATGCGGCTGGATGGGCGGGCGCGGCTAGTTGGGCCGCTGGCCCTGAGGCATTCCTCCCATGGGGAACGGCTGGACGGGCCCAGTGATTCGGGACTTTGCATCCGTGATTTGACGGACGAGCGACATGGAAAAGTCCTTGCCATTGGACTTGATGAGCCCCCAAGGCGCCACCTTATCGGATATCCAAACCTCGCTGCTGCCGTCGGAGGCGCGATAGTGTTGGCAGACGTAGGTGCCGGCGGGAACGGTGACCGTGTCCGTTCCGAGGTCCACGTAGGACTTGTCCTTGGAAATGTCGTGAGGCGTGGATTGGGCCATGCGGCCGGCCATCATGGGGTTGTTCATGGGGAATTCGTAGGCCTGGCCGTTCATGAGCATGATCATGCGCTTGGCGCCGGGTTCGGGTCCTTCCATCACGAGGAGCGTTTTCATGGTCATCCCGGCACCGCTGCGCGGGTCGGGAAAATTCATCTCGATCCAGTAACCAGTCTGGCCCTGGAAGTCCTCTTTGCCGACCACGGCCATTTCCATGGTGTGGGATTCTTGTCCCTGGCTCTGAAGCTGATAGGCAGCGCCCTGGCCGACGATAGGATGAAAGACACCATTAAAGTTGGGCATGCGCGGGCCGCCAAACTGGGCCCACGCGGGAGCAACCAGAATCAAAGCCGCCAGGACGACCGTGAATTTTGCTGCCAATCGCATGAGCTTCCTCCCTGCCGGGGATTGCCCGGAACTCCTGCCGCGGCCGGTTGGCCGGGCGACGCAGTCAAACAGCGAGAGATTCGCGGCGCCGGCGAATCAGACCGGCGTTGTGCCGAGCGCGCGATCGTAGGCCTGCGGGTCGAAACCGATGATCACGCGCTTGCCGATCACTACGGTGGGTGTCGCCTGGCTTTTGAGGTCTTCCACCAGCTCGCGGACATACTCGGAATTCGAGCGGATGTCGCGGATTTCAAGCTCCACGCCTCGAGACACGAGAAACTCCCGTGCCACGGTGCAGGCGGGTCATCCCGCCTGGGTGTAGAAGACGACGTGCGCCGGCATCAGCCCTCCGCGCGAAATTCTTCGCACCTCATGTCTATCAGAAAAAAGGGACGGGCGAAAGCGCCGAACGCGCGAATGGCACTACTCGAAGGCCAAGGCGTCAACGGGGTCGAATCCGGAAGCGCGCCAAGCGGGATAGAGGGCGCCGAGCAAGGCACCCAGAAAGGCCAGGCCGACGCTTGCGGCGAGCCAGTTGGCGGTGAGCATGACGGCGAGGCCGGGGGACCAGGCGCGGAGGAACTCACGGGTGGCAAACGTGGCCGTGAGCCCGATGGCCACACCGAAGGCCGCCATGACTGTGGATTCGGCGAGAAAGAGGCGGGCAATCTCGCCGCGCGAGGCGCCGAGGGCTTTCAGGATGCCGATCTCGCGGGTGCGCTCGAGCACCATGGTGTGCATGGTGAGCAGCACGACGAGGAAGCTGATGGAGACGCCGAGCAAAATCATGACGCGCAGAAACGGCCGGATGGCCGGCAGGTTGGAAGAGTTCATCAGGGTGAGATAGTCCTGCATGGAACGGACGAGATAGCCGGGCAGCAGACGGACAATTTCGAGGCGCGCGGCTTCCGTGTTGCCGGTGCTGCGGACGTAGAAGAGGGTGACGCGGTGTTCGGCCCCGGCGATTTCCTGCGCGGTGGCGAGCGGAATGTAGGAGCGCGCGCCCTTGCCATGGCGGACGATGCCGCAAACGGTCATCTCGCGGTCGAACATATCCATTTTGTCGCCGACGCGGAGGTGATGACGCGCGGCATGAAGGTCGTCCACGATGACGTCATCCGGTCCGGAAAAGGGCCCGCCGGTGACGAATACGAAGCCTTTGCTGAGGCTATTAAAGCTCTTGTAGTCGATGCCGTAGACGATGTCGAGCGTCTTCTGATTCGCCACGACCAGAACGGGGGAGGCTTCGTCCACGCCGGGCGCACGCTGGAGAGTATCCACGAGAGATTCGGGAAGTACGGCATTGCCGAACTGGAAAAAGGGAGAAGCGTTCGGCGGCTGGACGATGATGTCGGCGCCCACGCCTTCGACGCGTTTCTGCCAGTCGTTGACCCAGCCGAGCGTCATGCCGACGATGAGAAGGACAAAGGTGACCTGGAGCGAGACGCCAAGGATGCTGAGCGCGGTGCGGACGGGCCGGGCGCGCAAATTGTTCCACAGGAGCTGGCGATAGGTGGTGCCGTAATAGGCGATGTCGCTCGCGTCGCGCATGGTAAGACAACGAATGTAGCATATCGCGCGGGGAAAATCGGCGGCGCAACATCGCCGGTTGCGATGCCAGCGAGGGAACCAGCGCGCATGCGAGATGCCGCAAGAATTTGTGCGTTATTCGACACGCGCGGCGCTGGAAGATTCTCTCCGCGGATGAGCGAACACGAGATTTCAACAAAAGTGTTGAAAAGTTTGTGGAAAACGGGCGCGCGAGGCCGCCAAACCGCGAAGGAGAAAGAATTTTTTGCGTTTTGCACTCGAATGCAGCAGCGCGGCGGGCCAGCGCGAGAAAAGAGGCGCGAATCCGGCGGCGGATCAGTACCAGCGGTACGGTCTATCGAGATGAATCTTGAAGACTTGGCCGTCGTCGGTGAGGTCGAACCAGCGGCCGTAAGTTTTCCATCCTTCAGCGATTACCTGGATCAGAATTTTTCCTTTGGGAACGAGCGGAACCCGGACTTTTCCATCGACGGAAGTCTTGACATTCATCTCGATTAGCTTATCGCCCTTGATCTTATGGGTTTCGTTGTAGCGGACGTAAACGCTGGCATTCTCCACGGGTTTGTCTTTTTCACCGCCGGTGACTTCAATGTGAATCGTGACGATTTCCGGGGGCTTCGGCTTCGGGGGCGAATCGGGGCCTTCCGGCTGCGAATCGGGCTTGGCCGGCGGGTTCTGCGACTGCCGGGAATAGGCGGCCGGAATCAGGAAGATGGAGAAGGCCGCAGCGATCGCCACGCGTGAAAGGCGAGCGACGAGCGAGGGGTCGCGTGACATTGTGGGACCATTATCTCACGGCTCGACGTCTTCGTCGCGAGTGCGGCGGATAAGCACCGGCGTCCCCAGTTCGGGCTTGTAGCCCATGCGGATGAGCCGCTCAACCACATCATCATACTGTGAGGTACTGACCACGGATTCTTCGCGCACGGGCAGCTTAGCGATGGCCTGGATCATGGCAGCGATCCGGTCCTTGTCCAACGGATGCCTGGCCGCGAGACGGCGGAGGCCGAGCATGTGGGAGTTCTCTTCGGAGGCGATGCGTTCAAAAAGAGAAATCGCGGCGGTGGGGTCGTAGCCGACGGCGCTCATATAGCGCAAAGCGACAAGGTCCGCCTCGCCTTCCGCCATGCGCCCGAATTTCGACATCGCGAACGGGGAGGAAAAGCCGAGGCCCTCCCCGATGACGAGGGCAACAGGCCCGCCGAAGACCGCCAGCGGGACGACGATCATGGAGATGGCCTGCTGCTTGGTCATTTCGCGAGTGGCATGGCGGCAGGCGACGTGGGCCACTTCGTGGGAAATGACGGCGGCGAGCTCAGCTTCCGTGCGCGTCTCCTGAATCATGCCGACGGAGATGTAGATGAATCCACCGGGAAGCGAAAAGGAATCGGGGACGGAGGACTCAATCACGCGCAGGACCACAGGCACGGAGATGTCGGAAGTACGCACGATGCGGGCAGTGAGATCGTCCAGATAACCGGTGACGGGGGGGTTGAAGAGCAACGGGACCTGCTGCGACATCTGGGCGTCGAGGCGCTTGCCCATTTCCTGCTCGCGGCCGGGCGACCAGAAATCCAGGCCGCCCTTTTTCTTGACGGGTTGAGATGCGGGCGCAGCAGCGGAGGAAGAATCTTCGGTGGATGGCGAGGGAAGCGTGCCGGGAGGAAGGATAACCCGGTCTTCGGCTGGGGGAGACGAAGGAACCGAGGTGGCTGGCGGTTTCGCTTGATCGGTGGAAGGGGAGGTCTGCGCGCGAGCAGGCAGGCTAATCCCCAGCTCCACGACAGCCAGCAACAGCATCCCCGACCGGAATGCTCTCACTGTCCTGCTCCGTGCTTGCGCCGCGTGGCGCGAGCTCGATTGACGGCGCCGGGTGCGTGCGCTAACGTACCACGCTTGCGCGCGCCACGCCGAGCACCTTGCCCGATACTTTTATACCCAGTCTCGTTATTCCGCAACCGGCGATGTGCGCCTGGACGAGGAACGAGCGAGGAGCCACGCCATGGGATTTTCGACTGACGCCATCCATACGGGGCAGGAACCGGACGCCGCGACAGGAGCGATTGTCCCTCCCATCTACCAGACTTCGACGTATGTGCAGGAGAGCATCAACCGAAACAAGGGGTACGACTACGCGCGCACGAACCATCCGAATCGCAAGGCGCTGGAGCGGTGCGTGGCAAAACTGGAGGGAGGGCTGACGAGCTACGTATTTTCATCGGGCATGGCAGCGATCGACGCGGTGTTCCGGCTGCTGCGCCCGGGGGATCACGCCGTGCTTTCCGAGGCGGTGTACGGAGGCGTGTACCGGCTGACGACGCAGTTGCTGGTGCAGTTTGGGATGGAATTTACGTTTGTGGATACGTCGTCGCAGGAGAAGGTGCGCGCGGCGCTGCGGCCTTCGACGAAGATGCTGTATGTGGAGACGCCGACGAATCCAACGATGATCGTAACGGACCTGGCGGCGATGGCGGGGATCGCGCGGGAGAAGAAGCTGACGCTGGTGGTGGACAACACGTTCCTGAGCCCCTACCTGCAGCGGCCGATCGAGCACGGGGCGCACATCGTGGTGCATTCGATGACGAAATACCTGGGCGGGCACAGCGACCTGACGGCGGGCGTGGCGGTGGTAACGCGGCAGGAGGACGCGGACAAGATTTATTTCGTGCAGCGTTCGGCCGGAGCGGGGCTGGCGCCGATGGACTGCTTCCTGACGGCGCGGGGGATCAAAACACTGGCGGTGCGGATGGAGCGGCACAACGCGAATGGCGAGGCGCTGGCGAGATTCCTGGCCGGACACAGAAAAGTGCAGCGAGTGCTTTATCCGGGGCTGTCGTCGCATCCGCAGCATGCATTGGCCAAACGGCAGCAAAAGGGTTTCGGAGCCATGATCAGTTTCGACGCAGGGTCGCTCGAAGCGGCGCGGCGGCTACTGGAAAACGTGAAGCTGTGTTCGCTGGCGGAAAGCCTGGGAGGAGTGGAGACGCTGATTTCGCATCCGGCACTGATGACGCACGCGTCGATCCCACCGGAGCGGCGGCGCGAGGTGGGAATCACGGACGGGCTGGTACGGATATCCGTAGGAATCGAGGATGTGGAGGATTTGCAGGCGGATCTCGAGCAGGCGCTCGCAAAGGTTTGAGACGGGAGCATCCATGACTCAGGAAAACCGCTCAGAGCCGTTTATTCTGCCGCCGGGGAAAGGGCGCGGGGGAAAAACGTGGCACGTGCTGGGCGACATGGTGACGCCGAAAATCACTTCGGAAGACACCGGAGGGCGTTACTGCGTGCTAGAACTCATCACGCCGCCGGGCGGCGGAACGCCGATGCACGTGCACCACCGGGAAGACGAGAGCTTCTACGTGCTGGAGGGTGAGTTTACAGTTCACGTGGGAGGGCACGTGCAGCGGGCCGCGGCGGGAAGCTTCGTATTGGGACCGCGGGAGATTCCACACCGGTACGAGAATACGGGCCACACGACGGCGCGGATGCTGGTGCTGGCTGAACCGGGAGGAATTGACCGCATGTTTGAAGAGTTTCAGAGCGCGGTGGTGGCGGGACGACCGGACATGGACAAAATCGGGGAAATTTGCCGGCGGTTCGAGGTCGAGTTCGTGACCTGAGATGCGCAGTTGGATCAGCCGTGGGCCGTGGGGTGGCACGCGAACAACGAGATGGAGGGTGGAATGAAATCGAGGAGAGAACTGGCATTCGCGGTCGCTCTGGTGACCGCGTTGGCGGCAGGCGCGCTGCTGGCCGGCTCGCCGGCGCGGCCGGTGGCGCCGCGCGAGGGAAAGAGCGCCGCGGAGAAAGATGCGCGGATGCGTGGCGCGTACCGGTTCGAGGACAGCGGGTGGATCTACGTGCATTTGGAAGGGAAGCCGGAAGAGGTGGGCTACCAGCACGGCTACCTGCTGGCGGCGGAGATCACGGACGCGCTGCGCGCGGTGACGCTGGACAGCACGTACCGGACGAAGCGGGACTGGAACTTCTTCCGCGCCACGGCGCGCGACATTCTGTGGCCGCACACGGACGCGGAATACCAGCAGGAGATCACCGGAATCACGGCGGGGGTGAACGCGCGCGCGGCGGGCGGGCCTGCGGTGGACGTTTGGGACATCGTGGCGCTGAACGCGTTCGAAGAAGTGTCTGACTATTACGTTCCGGTGCTGAATGCCGAGGAGCGGAAGCCGAACCCACGCATGGCTGTAGCGCCGGGAAACTGCAGCGCGTTTGTGGCCACGGGGAGCTACACGAAGGACCACAAAATCGTAATGGCGCACAACGCGTGGACGAGCTACTGGGCGGGGGAGAGGTGGCGGATCATTTTCGACCTCGCCCCGGCAGCGGGGCACCGCATCCTGATGGACGGATTCCCCGGCGTGATCACGAGCGACGACGATTTTGGCGTGAACGACGCGGGAATCCTGGTGACGGAAACGACGATCACGCAGTTCCACGGATTCGACGTGAACGGGAAACCGGAATTCGCACGCTCGCGCAAAGCGATGCAGTACGCGGAGTCGATTGACGATTACGCGCGCATCCTGATGGACGGCAACAACGGCGGGTACGCGAACGACTGGCTCATCGGCGATAACAAAACGGGCGAAATCGCGCAGCTCGAGCTGGGATTGAAGCATCACCGGCTGTGGCGCACCAAGGACGGCTACTTTGTGGGTTCGAATTTTCCGAGCGATCCGCGGGTGATGAAAGAAGAAACCAGCTTCAATCCGAAGGACGCGGAAAGTTCGCCGAACGCACGCCACGCGCGCTGGCTGGAGCTGATGGCGCAGTACAAAGGGCGGATCGGGGCGGACGAAGCGGCGCAGTTTTTAAGCGACCACTACGACACGGTGCTGAAACGCGAACTGCCCACGGAACGCACGCTGTGCGGGCACGTGGACACGCGGCCGCACGGACTGCCGGAATGGGCGTGGGACCACTACTATCCCGGCGGAGCGGTGCAGGGGAAAGTGATGGATTCCGCGATGGCGGCGGCGATGACGCTGCGGGCGCGAATCGGACATCCGTGCGGGGCGAATTTCGCGAGCAAACCGTTCCTGGCGGCGCACAAAGAATACGAGTGGCAGGCGGCGATTCTGGGAGATATGAAAGCCGGCCCGTGGACCACGTTCCATTCGGGCGAGCAGGCACCGCGCTAAGCAGGGCCATTTCCACCGCATGACACGAGACCCGGGGGAGGACTGAGGGGCGCTGGAGAGGGACGGGCCACCTCGAATGGGGCACGACGGTGTCGTGCCCTACGAATTCGCGGCGTGAGAGGCGAGAGCGAGGAGAACGGACGGGCCGCCTCGAAGGGGGCACGACGGTGTCGTGCCCCTACGAATTCGCAGCGTGAGAGGCG
>JASHRU010000295.1 GCA_030037225.1 Candidatus Acidiferrales bacterium
TTTCCTGTCGGATCCGGCGCTGCGGAAGCACACGGTGAGCGAGGCGCTGGACCTGCTGCGCAAGGCCGAGAACGATCAGCCGGCGCCCGTGGCGGGCGCGACTCCGACGGAAGCGCACGGCGATTTCGACGGAAGATTCTGGTTTGACGCCGACCCCGTGGCCGAACTAGGTTTTGTGGAAGGCTATCTGGCCTGCCATACGGCCAAACTGAAAGACGCGGACGCAAAATTCTCAAAGTCACCTTCGGAATACGTGGACCTGATCAACAAGGCCTACAACATCACCGACGATACGGACGAAGTGGACGCGGACAAAGCGCCGATGAAGATCGCGGACGTGCTGCACACGCTGAAGGACGCAGAACCGCCACCGGCGGCAAAGCCTGCGCCTTCGCGATGAACTTGCAGGTATGCGCTGTAGCACAGGACTGCCAGCCGTGGTTGACGCTCCCGCGTTGGGAGCGTAAATTGCCTGAGAAAAGCGGAATTTAGCCGGAACCAGGCAACCGGTCCCGCATGCGGCGACCGGACGCGGGCTCCCCTTCCCTGGAACCGCCGGACAACCGGGGCAGAACCGCGGAAAGCCAGGGCATGCCGCTTCCGGTTCCCGCCGAAACATTCCGTGGAGCTATGGCGCCGCAAAAGGCAGGACGATACGAATTGCTCGAAGAGGTTGGCCGTGGCGCCATGGGGGTGGTGTACCGCTCGCGCGACCCGCTAATCGGCCGCACGGTGGCCGTAAAAACATTGAAGCTCGACGACGTGCGGCAGGACAAAGACGATCCCGAGGTTCTGGAGCGCTTCCAGAATGAAATTCGCGCGGCCGGAAGGCTGGCGCACCCCAATATCGTCGTCATCCACGACGCGGGAGTCGATGCGGACGGCGGCCTTTTCTACATCACGATGGAATTCGTCCAGGGCCGCAGCCTGGCGAAGATGATCGAGGAAAAGCAGGCGTTTCCGATCCCGCGCGTGCTGCGCATCATGGAGCAGGCCTGCCGCGCGCTGGACTACGCGCACCACAGCCACATCGTGCACCGCGACATCAAGCCCGCCAACCTGTTGATGGGAGAGCTGGACACGGTGAAACTCACCGATTTCGGCACCGCCAAGATCCTGGAGCGGGGCGGCACGCAGAGCGGACAAATTGTGGGTACGCCGAGCTACATGTCGCCGGAACAGGTGAAGGGCCGGCCGGTGGACGGGCGCGCGGACGTGTTCGCGCTCGCCGTGATCCTCTACGAGCTGCTCACCGGCGAGCGGCCGTTCCCCGGCAAGAACGTCACTACCGTGATTTACAAGATCGTGCATGAAGAGCCGCTCGCCCCCATCCAGCTGGATTCGTCGATCCACCCGGGGCTGAATGCGGTGATTTTGCGAGGGCTCTCGAAAGACCCCGCGGATCGCTACGCGAGCTGCGGAGATTTTCTGAACGCGCTGCGCACCTACCGCGAATCGCCGGCAACCACGGCACAAACAGTGATCCGCCGCATCTCCGTGCTGCCGCAGACACGCCCGACGATTGCCGGGCAAACCGTTTCTCCGCCGCGGGAGGCCGCGCCGTTGCCGGAATCTCCCGCACAGTTTGCCAGTGTGTCGCCGTTGATTCCTCCGCCTGCGCCTCCCGCCGCGCCGCCTCTGACGGCCCGTGCGGCGCCCGCCGCGGAGCCGCCTCGCGTTGAGCCGAGGCCTGCTCCGACGCCTGCCGTGACACCGCAGCATGCGCCGTCCATTCCGCGTTTCGTGATTCCGGAGCAGCCCCAACGAAAGGCGCATACGGGACTGTGGTTGTTACTCGTGTTGCTCGTGCTATTGGGCGTGGCCGGCGCAACAGGCTATTTTTATCCGGATCAGATTCCGGTTCCGCTGAAGGATGCGTGGCACCGGGCCGCGCTTGCGGCGGGACTTATCAACGAGCCGGCACCTGCGACGGACGAATCGAAAACGAAGCTGCCCATTCCCGCCCCACAACCGGCCACCGCGACGTCCGCAACTGCGGCAGATGCGGCGGATACGAATGCCGTGGGTTCTACCCCCACCACCAGCGGAGGAAGCAACGCTCCCGCGACTGAGTTTCCGCCGGCACTGGTGCCCGCTAAGGAAAAGGTGGAGGCGCAGCTCGGGAAACTGGGAATGGCCGATCGCGTGCAGATTGCTCCGGGAGAAAATGCGCTGGTATTGAGCGGAAAGCTCTCTGCGGCCGACCACAAGCTGCTGTTCCGGCGCCTTTCCACGCTTCCGGGTAAGATCCGGGTGATCGACCAAATCGAGGTAGAGAAAGCCGAAGAAGAAACCGCATCGGCAACGGCCGCACCAGCTCCCGCCGTCACGGCGCGCAGCTCGGACAAGGCCTGGAGCACACCCGGCAAGGGCGCGGTGGACGTGATCACGGATTCGCCGGGAGCCGCGGTGACGGTGACCGACTCCCAGGGAAACGCCATCGGCGATTGCCGCACTCCCTGCCGCTTTGCTGATCTCTCCCCGGGAAGCTATGCGATGTCGGTAAAACTCGCGGGCTATTCCACGGTATCGCGCACAGTCGAGGTGCGTGAGGGGCGGATCACTGAAGAGCGTGTGCGGCAGCCCGCGGCGGGCAAGAACGCAGCCATGGGCACGCTCGATGTGCTCTCGGTTCCGGTTGGCGCGGACATAATCATCAACGGAGAGAACACGGGACGGCGCACACCGTCTAAGATAGAATTGCCTCCGGGCGAGTTCGAGGTGACCTTGTATCTCAAGGGGTACGCGCCGTACCGGCAGAGCGTCACCGTGCAGCAGGGCCGGACTGCACCGCTGGAAGCGGTTCTGGTGCGGCAGTAACCGCGGACAGGCCTCGCGCGAACTCGATCCGCCCAGCATCCGCGACACGGCCGGAACGGGCGGAATGCGGTGCCAGGCCCAAGGATGCGTGGTTCCGCGGATTCCGGATCCGCTGCGTCCAACTCGCAAAGGAGGATTCCGATTATGCCGAGCAATGCGCGCATTCTGACCGCGGCAATCGGGCTGGGGCTTCTGCTTGGGCCTGCGCAGCCCACGCGCGCGCAACAGCAGCCGCCGCCGGCTCAGAACCAGGCTGCGGTGGCCAAATTCAAGGACCCCGCGCTGCAACAATACCTGGTGCCGGAAATCACCGCCATCGAGGAGAAGCTGGACAAACTGGCGGCGCGACTCGACGCGGTCGAAGGACAGCTTGCCAAGGTGAAGGAACAGCAGCAGGCACTGGCCAACGATATGCACACGAATCTGGAGCAGGTGAAGGCGACGGACACGTCGGTCACTTCACTTCGCGTCTCCAACCAGGAGGACCTGCTGAGCCTGAAGACAGACGTGGCGCGCATCCGGCGCGACCTGGGCGACCTGACGGACGAGGTGCGCAAGGCCGCTGCGCCGCCGCCCGCGCCCGCTCCCGCGCCGCAGCCGAAAGTGGAGGGCTACATCACCCAGGTTCTGGCCAATACGATCTCCATCAATCTCGGGTCGGCCGCCGGAGTAGAGGTGGGCATGAAGTTTGGCGTTTACAAGGCGGCGGATCCGCAAACGCGCATCGGCACGATCGAGGTCACGGAAGTGGTGGATGCCAATAACTCGAAGGCGAAAATCGTGGCGAGCAATCCCAACACTAAGTTCCAGTTTTCTGATATTGTCCGTCCTTATTAAGGAAAATGCCCCGGCTCGTCATAGAGCGGCCCGGACAGGAGCAGCAGGTATTTGAGCTGCCGCCGGACCGGCCTGTCTATGTAGGACGCGCCGAATCCAACGATCTGGTGCTTCGTGAGACCAGCGTCTCCCGCCGCCACGCGATGTTGAGCCCATCACTGGAAGGCCACTGGATGGTGCGCGATCTGGGCAGCGCGAATGGAATCTTCCTGAACAGCCGAAGCGTCAAGGAAACCCCGCTCAAAGACGGCGACGTGCTGAACATTGGCGAGTACAGCCTGCGCTACGAATCGATGGAGTCGCAGATCCTGCTGACGCAAGCCGCGGCGAAACTACCTCCCCGTCTCACTATGGTGATGAGCCTCAAGGACGTGAATGCGGCTCTCAACCTGGGCAAGGAGCCTGCGCCAGCACCAGCCCCCGCCGTGCCCATTCCGCGCGCTGCGGCGGTCTCGCCGGGGGCCGAACGGAGCCAGCTCGAGTCGCGCATGAAGGCGCTGGAACATGAAAACCGGCTATTCGAGCTGCTCTATCAGGTGAGCCGAGCGCTGGGAGATTTGCAGTCGGTGGAGGAAGTGATCAACAGCGTGCTCGATCTGGTGCTGAAGGTGGAGGGCGTGGAGCGCGGCTACGCGATGCTGGGAGACGAGAAGGGCGGATTCCAGCCGGCGGTGATCCGCTACAAGAAAGACCCGAGCGTGGGAACAGCCAAAATTCCCCAGATGATTCTCTCGCAAGCCATCATCAAGCAAGTGACGCAGGGCGGGGTGCCGCTGCTGGTGCAGGACGTGCGCATGGATCCGCGGCTGGCCAGCAGCAAGAGCATCGCGCTGGGCGGCATGCAGTCTGCGATGTGCGCGCCGCTGAAGGGCGGCGACAAGCTCTACGGCTTGCTCTACGTGGACAACCTGGTGAAACGCGGCATGTTCTCGCAGGAGGACCTGAACATCTTCAGCGTCATCGCCACGCAGGCGGGGCTGGCCGTCGACCGCGTGCGCGGCCGCGAGGAAATGGCCAAGCAGTCGCAGCAGCGGAGCGCGCTGGAGCGCTTCCTCTCCCCCGGCGTGGCGCAGAAGATCGCCGCGGAAGCCGCCGACATCCAGCTCCGCGGTGAAACGCAGAATCTGACCGTGCTCTTCGCCGACATCCGCGGATTCACTTCGATGGCGGAGGTCATGTCGCCGGAAGAGACCGTCGAGCTGCTGAACGACTTTTTCAACGCCATGAGCGACAGAATTTTTTCGCACGAGGGCACGCTCGACAAATTCCTGGGCGACGGGTTGATGTGCCTGTTCGGCGCGCCTATTGCCAAGGGCAACGACGCGCTGAACGCGGTGCGCACCGCGGTCGAGATGCAGCAGACGCTCCAGCAGATCAACAAGGACATGGGCCGCCCGCTGCACATGGGAATCGGAATCAACACCGGCCGGGCCGTCGTGGGCTACATCGGGGCCACGCGGCGCATGGACTATACGGCCATCGGAGACGTGGTCAACGTCGCCTCGCGCCTGTGCGCCGCGGCCGCGCCGGATCAAATACTCGTATCAGCGAACACGCATACGGAGTTCGGCGGCGAGCTTCCCACGCGAAAGCTCGAACCGGTGAAGGTGAAGGGCAAGGCGGAGCCGATCCAGGTGTACGAAGTGTTGTGGCAGGACGTGCCGGTCCCCGCAAAACAATAGAAGACCGGCGGCCGCATGCCGTGGATAACCCCCTCCTTGGATTGTCACTTTTTCACACATTGCCTTCGCAGGTGGCCGAGCCGAAGCTGAGGAATCCTTAGCATCTGCTTGAAAACACAGTGGCTACGGGAACCCCGCTGTCGGCAGCAAGCGTGCATTGAGGAGGAAGGATTGTGGATACGGGTGTACCTTCCCATTCTGGTAGGGCATACTTCTCGGGGTTGAACACCAGGCAGCGCCTCTCGTGGCGCGGCAGACTATGGCTCTAAAAGCCCATTCGACTCCCCAGCCGCCAGAGAGTCCGGTCCATGCCGCGCGTGGGACTCTCGCCGCCGAATCTGCCGCAGGACGTTTCTTGACCTCGCTGCACCTGCTGGCCCGCACCCGGCGGATGTATCACAAAGACCACCCGAAGATTGAAGAGAGCCTGTTCGCCGCCGAACGCAACCTGCGCGAGGCGCTCGGCCCTGCGGCGCCCGTGGCCGTGCGGCTTGAGGGAGGGTCGGTGTATTTCCGCGGGCGCGCGTTGGAAGATCCACGCGGCGAACTGCGTACCTTTGCCGATGAACTTGCCCGTCGAGGAATCACCGCGCTTACCTTTCGTCCCGAGACGCATACGGGCGAGTTGATGGCGTTTTTGGAGTTGGTGGATGGCTCGCCGGCAACGGCGAGTTCACCCGGCGGCTCTGCAACAGCGTCCACGCCGCCGTGGAGGGACCGGTTGGCGCAGCGCAGCATCACCGGGATCCGCGTGAACGAGCCGGTGGCGGACGCGCGCCCGGACCCGTTGCTGCCGCACATTCTGGCGGCGGTGCTCGAGCATCGAGGGCAATCCTCGCCGGCCGCGGAATCCGCGCCGGAACTTTCCGCGGAGGCGCGCATTTTCTCCGCGCTCGAACTGCTCGGCGGGCTGGCGCGCACGCTACCAGGCGGGATGACGGCGTCGCCCGAGTCCGGACGCACGGCCGCCCAGGCAATGGAAAGCGCGCTCGCAGCCGCGGACCGTTCCGCCGTTTTGCTGCTGGCACGGGAAATGGGCCGCTGCCCGCCGCACACGGGAGAGACGCTGGAAACCTACTTTGCGCGGCTGGCCGAGCAGGTGGCACTTTCCGACGCCACGGAACAGTTTCGAGCGGGGCGCACGGAGCCCCGCGAGCTGCGGGATCTGGCCACGGCGATCGGCCGGCGCGTGTCGCAGATGGAGGATCCGCATCCGGTCGTACTGGCGCCTTTGGCCCGCTGGGCTGCGGATAGCGGAGCCGCCGAATTCGAAGCCCAGTTCTGGACCGGACTGTCGCCGGAAGAAATCTCGCGCTTACTGCGCTCGCCCTCGGCCTGGTCTGTCCCGCCGACGATCCTGCGCGACGTGCTGATGCGCGCGAATACGACGGCGGGCTTGCGCGAAGCGCGCGCGGCGCTGCTGGCGTTCAGCAAAGGCCTGGAAGCCCGCGAGGGGGAAGTGCGGCAGACGACGATTGCCGGCCTGGCCGACCTGGAAGACACGTTGGTGCACTACTGGCCCGAGCAGCTCCCCGAAGAGTTCGGACAGCGCGTGCTGGGCGCGCTCGTGGCGGAGCACAATCCCGCGATCGCCGCGCTTCTCGTGGGCGTCGTGGAGCGCATGGCAGACACGGCACTGCACAAGAGCCGCTATGCTGAATTCGAAGGCGTGCTCAAAGCGCTCGACAGCGCGCCGCTCGGCATCGAGCACTTGTCGCTGCTCGAACGCAGGCTGTGCGAAGGCGAACGGTGGGAGCTGCTGATCGCCGGTGCTCTCGCGCACCGCCCGCTCGATCCCGCGCTGGTCCGCATTCTGAGCCGCAAGCCCGAGCCGCTGGTGGACAGCCTGACGACAATCCTCGCCGGGGGCGGCGCGGAGGGAGATTCGTCGCTGCTCACAGTCCTTCCGGCCATGGTGCGTTTGGTGAAAGCCATCGGC
>JASHRU010000296.1 GCA_030037225.1 Candidatus Acidiferrales bacterium
GTTCCTGATAAATGGAGAAGGTGAGGCCGAGGGAGCCGGTGCGGGGAGCGCCGGAAGCGTCTTTCGCGACTCCGCTGAATTTGATCAGGCGCGGCACGGGCAGGGCAGGGACCACCTGCGGCGGCGCAGCCAGCGGCTGGCCCCCCGCCTGCGGCTCGGCCGCAGCATTCTTCGTCGCAACGGTCTGCTGCGCCCAAATCGGCTGCATCGAAACGAAACAAAGAAAACATCCCACAGCAAACAAGGCTCTTGAGAAGAGGAAGGGGACTTTCATTTTCGCCTCCTAGGGAGAAGCGCCAGAATCGGTGTGGGCATTATAGAGGAAGACTAGTCTGACAAGCGGAAGGAATTGCTTCGGCGCCCTTCTCGCTTCCGGCCCAGCCTGCCCCGCCGGGGTCCCCCAAGCGGGTTGTGTTCTCTGTCACCGAACGAAGTGAGAAGTGTCACTTCGCTTTTGTTGGCTGCCATCGCAGACTGCTCCCGTTGCGCGCACAGAAGCGCCGGACTATACTGGCGAGTTAAATCGAACTGCGAGTTGCGCCGGTCGCCTGCACGTGGAGGTCGGCACTCCGAACAACCTAGAGCCTCATGTCCACTCAGCCCCTGACGATGTCTGTCTCCAAGACCGACGACCAATCCGCATTCTTCTGGCGCAAGCTGCATTCGCTCTCCGGCATCGTTCCCGTGGGCGTCTTTTTGGCCGAGCACTTCTGGTCCAATAGCTACGTACTCGTCAGCCCGGAAAAATACGACTCCGTCGGCCAGGAGCTGCAAACCCTTCCGTTCCGTCCCATCATCGAGGCCGCCGGCATTTGGCTGCCCATCCTCTTCCACGCCGGCTACGGCTTCTACATCTGGAGCAAGGGCAAATCGAACGCCTTCGCGTATCCCTGGATGCACAACTGGATGTACACGCTGCAGCGGTGGTCCGGCCTCGTCGCGTTCCTTTTCATCGGCTGGCACGTGTACACCGCTCGGTTTCTCACCGGCGGCCGTTCGAATTTCGGAACCGTGCATACCGACATGAGCAACAACCTTTACGCGGCCTTCTATCTCGTGGGCGTTCTTGCCGCATCCTTCCACCTTGGCAACGGCCTCTGGAATTTCCTCTGCAAATGGGGCTTCGCGGCCACCACGCGCGCGCAGCGCGCTGCCGCTTACCTCGGCGCGGCTGTGGCCATCTGTTTCGCCCTGGCCGGCGTTCTGATCGTTTACAGCGCCCGCTTCAACTTCCATCCTTTCGCCGGTTACATTCAGCAATGAGGGAGCCGAAGATTATCGTCGTCGGTGGCGGCCTGGCTGGCTTGATGGCCGTGATCCGCGCCGCCGAGGCTGGCGTCCCCGTTGATCTTTTCTCCATCGTTCCCGTCAAGCGCTCGCACTCCGTTTGCGCTCAGGGAGGCATCAACGCCGCCAAGAACCTGAAGGGCGAGGGCGATTCCACCGACCGCCATTTCGACGACACGGTTTACGGCGGCGATTTCCTCGCCAATCAGGGTCCGGTCAAGCGCATGTGCGAGGCAGCGCCGGGCGTTATCGACATGCTCGACCGCATGGGCGTGATGTTCAACCGCACCGCGGAAGGCCTGCTCGATTTTCGCCGCTTCGGCGGCACGCTTTTCCACCGCACCGCTTTTGCCGGCGCCACCACCGGGCAGCAGATGCTCTATGCGCTCGACGAGCAGGTCCGCCGCTTCGAATCCGAAGGCAAAGTGAAGAAGTACGAAGGCTGGACGTTTCTCTCCGCCGTCCTCGACGACCATCGCATCTCCCGCGGCATCTGCGCCATGGATCTGAAGACCATGGAAGTCCGCACATTTCCCGCCGACGCCGCCATTTTCTGTACCGGGGGCGTCGGCGCCGTTTTTGGCCGCTCCACCAACTCCGTCGTCTGCACTGGCTCCGCCCAGTCCGCCCTCTTTCAGCAGGGCGCGGATTACGCCAACGCCGAATTCATCCAGGTTCATCCCACCGCCATCCCGGGCGAGGACAAATGCCGGCTGATGAGCGAATCCGCACGCGGCGAGGGTGGCCGCGTCTGGGTTCCCAAGAAGCCGGGCGACAAACGGCCGGCGAAGCAGATTCCCGAAGCCGAGCGCTTTTATTTTCTCGAGGAGTGGTATCCCAAGTACGGCAACCTCGTCCCGCGCGACATCGCCACGCGCGCCATCCACAAAGTCGTTTACACGCAGAAGATGGGCCTCGAAGGCGCGCCCGCGGTCTATCTGGACGTCTCGCACATTCCCCGCGAGACGCTCGACCGCAAGCTGGAAGGCATCCTCGAAATTTATGAGAAGTTTCTGGGCGTGGATCCGCGCGAGCATCCCATGCGCGTCTTTCCCGCCATGCACTACACGATGGGTGGCCTGTGGATCGACAACGCGAACCAGGCCACCAGCGTGCCCGGCATCTACGCCGCCGGCGAATGCGAATACCAGTATCACGGCGCCAATCGTCTCGGCGCCAATTCGCTCGTCTCCTGCATCTATGGCGGCATGGTCGCCGCTCCGGCCGCGATTCGTTACGCCCGCGGCCTCGATAAAGGCTGCGAGAGCGTTTCCACCGTCGTTTACGAGAACGAGCGCCGCCGCCAGGAACAGATCAACGACAGCATGCTCCACGCCGAGGGCACCGAAAACCCCGTCACCATCTGGAAGGAAATGGGCGACTGGATGACCGAGCATGTGACCGTCGTGCGCAACAATCCCGATCTCGAGCGCACCGACGGAAAACTGCTGGAGCTCGCCGACCGCTTCAAGAAGATCAATCTTTCCGACCGCACCTACTGGGCGAACCAGACGCTCAGTTTCTGCCGCGAGCTTCAGAACATGCTCGTGCTCGCCCGCGTCATCACGCGCGGCGCGCTGGCGCGCAACGAATCCCGCGGCGCGCATTACAAGCCCGATTTCCCCGATCGCAACGATGCGGAATGGCTCAAGACCACCCGCGCGCACTATGACTGTGGCACTATCAAGTTCGCCTACGACCCCGTGGATACTTCCATGATTCCTCCGCGGGCCCGGCGGTACGACGCCAAGGCATGACCATCCGGCGCGGTGGCTCGAACCGCCGCGCGGAAGATGAGGCACATGGATACAGCGGCACCAGGCGGCGGAAACAGCGGGCGGAAGGTGATCGTCCGGGTCAAGCGCCGTCCCGGAACGCGCGAAGAAGCTCACTGGGAGGAGTTCGCGCTCGATTGGCGGCCGCACATGAATATCATCATCTGCCTGCGCGACATCGCCGAGCGCCCCGTCACGCGCGATGGCCATGCCACCACGCCCGTCTCCTACGAAGCCAACTGCCTCGAAGAGGTCTGCGGCGCCTGCGCCATGCTCATCAACGGCGTTTCCCGCCAGGCCTGTTCCACGCTGGTGGATTCTCTGGAGCAGCCCATCCGCATCGAGCCGCTCACCAAATTCCCGGTGGTCCGCGACCTCGTCGTCGATCGCAGCATCATGTTCGAGAACCTCAAGCGCATGAAGTGCTGGGTCCCGCTCGACGGCACCTACGACCTCGGCCCCGGCCCCCGCATCGCTCCCGAGGTCCAGGAGAAATATTACCCGCTCTCGCGCTGCATCACGTGCGGCAATTGCCTGGAGGTGTGTCCGCAGGTCAACGAGAATTCCGATTTTGTCGGCGCCGCGATTCTGAGCCAAGTGCGTTTGTTCAACGCCCACCCCACCGGCGCCATGCACATGAAGGAACGGCTCGCCGCCGTGATGGGCCCCGGCGGTGTGGCTGATTGCGCCAACGCGCAGAATTGCGTCGAGGTCTGCCCGAAGCAGATTCCTCTTACGGAATCCATCGCCGAAGTAAACCGGCAAGCCATTCGCCAGGCCGTCCTTGGCTGGCTCTTGGGGTAACAGGGGCGCGGGCGCTCTTGCCCGCGCGTACTTTGACAGCGGTTGAGGGGGCGCCAGATGTCCACGCGTTTCAGAATGTCTCGAAGTACAGCAGCCTTCTCCTGGCTTTTTCTGTTGGTGCTGTTGTGGGGCTCTTCGGCGCAGACCTCTGACGAGGCCGTTTCCGCCCACGCCCGCGCCGTCCTCGCGCGCGCCGTCGCCGTGGACACCCACGACGACACTCCCCAGCGCATGCTCTTCGAGAATTTCGATCTCGGCCCGCGCGACCCCGCCGGCAATATCGACATCCCGCGCATGCGTGAAGGCAGCCTGAACGCCATTTTCATGTCCATCTGGACTCCTGGCACCATCCCCGTGGCCGATGCCACCCAGCGCGCCTTCAAGATGATCGATCTCGTCCGCGAACAGGTGGAGAAGCATCCCGGCGATCTCGTGCTCGCCACCACCGCCGCCGAGGTTCGCCGCGCCCGCAAGGAACACAAGATCGCCGTCCTCATGGGCATGGAGGGCGGCCACATGATCAACGACGACCTCGCGCTCCTCGGCAAATACGCCGCGCTCGGCGTTCGCTACCTGACGCTTACGCACAGCGTCAACGACGATTGGGCCGATTCCTCCACTGATAAGCCGGTCCACAACGGTCTCACCCCGTTCGGCCGCCAAGTGGTCACCGAACTGAACCGGCTGGGCGTGATGGTGGACATCTCGCACGTCTCCGACAAAACCTTCGCCGACGCCCTCGAGGTCACTCGCGCTCCAGTCATCGCTTCGCATTCCTCCTGCCGGGCTCTGTGCGATGCCGCCCGCAACATGACCGACGACATGATGCGCGCGCTCGCCAAGAACGGCGGCGTCATCCAGATCAACTTCCACGCGGGCTTTTTGAGCCAGGAGTACGCCGACGCCGCGAAGAACGCGCCCGCTGCCTACAAGGACAAGATCACCGAATTGGACAAAAAGTGCGGCGCCGACGAAGCCTGCAAGGTCCTTGGCTACCAGCGCCTGAGCGACGATGCCACTGCGGCGGGCCAGCTCCCCGTTGTAAACTGGCAGCGCATTGTGGACCATATCGACCACGCCGTGAAAATCGCGGGCGTGGATCACGTCGGGCTCGGCTCCGATTTCGACGGCGCCATAATGCCGCGGGGAATGGAAGACGTTTCGCATTACAGCCGCATCACCGAGGAGCTGATTCGCCGCGGATATTCCGATGCCGATATCGAGAAGATTCTGGGCGGCAACACGCTGCGCGTCATGGCCCAGGTGGAAGAGGTTGCCAGGAAAATGAGAGGAGAGAAGTGATGAGATTCGCCGCTTCCTGCGCGTTGCTCGCCGCCGTTTCGATTGCGCTTTCCCCGGCCGCCTCCGGGAGACAGGGTGCGACATCCTCGAAATCTCCCGCAAAAGCAGCGGCCAAAGCGCCGGACGCAGCGCTCCTGCATCCCGCGCAGTTGACGGGCAAAGCGCCCGACGTGTATCGCGTCAAACTCACGACCACCAAAGGCGACATTCTCATTGAGGTCACGCGCTCCTGGGCTCCTCTCGGCGCCGACCGCTTCTATAATCTGGTCAAGCACCACTATTACGACCAGGCCGCCTTCTTTCGCGTCTTGAAGGAGCCTCGCCCGTTCGTCGCCCAGTTCGGAATTAACGCCGACCCCAAGATCAACGCGGCCTGGCAGCAGCCGGCCGCGAACATCAAAGACGACCCGGTCACGCAATCCAATACCCGGGGTACCCTCACTTTCGCCACCAGCGGTCCCAACACCCGCACCACTCAGCTCTTTATCAACCTGGGCGATAACAAGTTCCTCGACTCCAACGGCTTTTCGCCCTTCGGGCAGGTCGTGGAAGGAATGGAAGTGGTGGACCAGCTTTATGGCGGCTACGGCGAGGGCGCGCCGAATGGGCGAGGCCCCGACCAGAACAAGATTCAGGCCGAAGGGAAAGCCTATCTCGATAAGAATTTCCCGAGCCTCGACCGCATACTCGCCGGAGTCATCGTGGAGCCTGCGGGCGCTGCGCCTGCCAAGGCTCCTGCCAAGGCGCCGGCCAAGTCCACGCCGTAACACAAGAAAAAGGCAAAGGGAAGGGAAGCCCACGCCGGCTCCCGACAGACGCAGCAGGAGGAAAAGATGGCACCAAGCCGCGAACCGGGTCTTTACATGACCTTCCACACGAATCACGGGCCGCTCACATGCAAGCTCTTTGAAAAGGAGGCGCCGCTCACGGTACGTACCATCGTCGGCCTCGCTTTGGGAAAAAGGTCGTATCAGGATCCGCGCTCCGGCCAGACGGTCGAAGGCAAGAAGTTCTACGACGGCCTCACCTTCCACCGCGTCATTCCTGAATTCATGATCCAGGGCGGCGATCCGCTCGGAAACGGCACCGGCGGCCCTCGCGGCCCCGGCTTCCCCTTCAAGGATGAGTGCGTCGCCGGCCTCAAGTTCGACGTTCCCGGCCGTTTGGCCATGGCGAACGCCGGCCCCGGCACCAACGGCAGCCAGTTCTTCATCACCGAAGTCCCCACACCGCACCTGCATATGCGTCACACGATTTTCGGCCAGTGCGAGAATGTAGATCTGGTGAAAACCATTGCGCCCGTTCCCACGCGCGGCAACGATGTTCCCGGCAAGCCTGTGGTGATCGAGCGCGTCACGGTCGAACGGGTCGGTCCAGCGCCCGAAAACGCGCCCGAGCAATAACGCGACCCTTCGGGGCCGCAATTCGCCGGTATTCGGCCGGCTGTGGCGCGCGGCGCGGCCCGCCGCCTGTGGCGAGCGCGCATGCGGGTTCTTGGGGGGATTCGCCTGATGGCCCATCTCGGCGGCGATGCGCGAAGCACGTCTCTCGCCGACGTCGCGCGCGGCGAGCCTTTCGCACTCGATTGGGAGTTTGCCCGCGAGTGGCTCGCCGGCGATCGCGGATTGGTCCTGGTTCTTTCCGTCCTGATCTGCGTGGTTCATTTTCTCTTCAGCGGGGGCTACGGATATTTTCGCGACGAGCTCTATTTCGCCGCCTGCGGCGAGCATCTCGACTGGGGCTACGTGGATCACGCCCCGCTTATCGCTTTGATTGCGAGCATCAGCCGTGGCCTCCTCGGCGATTCGCTCTTTGCGTTCCGCTTTTTCCCGGCACTCGCTTCCGGCGCTACCGTCTGGGTTGGCGCGGCGATCGCCCGTGAGTTCGGCGGTCGCGCTTTTTCCCAGCTTCTCGCCGCTCTCTGCGTCGTGGCCGCGCCGATTTACCTCACCTTTGGCAATCTGCTCACCATGAATGCGTTCGAGCCCCTGCTTTGGAGCCTCTGTGCGTTCATCGCCATCCGGGCCATCCGCCTCGGCCGTCCGCGCCTCTGGCTTGCCTTCGGATTGATTGCCGGGATTGGCATCGAGAACAAGCATTCCATGCTCTTCTTCGGTTTCGGCATCGCTCTCGGGCTGGCCATGACGGAGGCCCGCATCGTGTTTCGTTCGGGCTGGTTCTGGCTCGGCGGGCTCGTCAGCTTCTTTGTCTTTCTTCCCAATCTTCTGTGGCAGGCCGGCCATGGCTGGCCCACTCTCGAATTTCTAAGCTACCGTCAGGCCGAGCGGAACGTTTCCATCTCCGCAATCACGTTTATCGCTGAACAGGGCCTTCTCTGCGGCCCGTTCGCTGCTGCCGTGGCCATTGCCGGACTGGCATTCCTCCTTTTCTCCCGCCCAGGGCGTCCGTATCGTTTTCTCGCCTGGGGCTACTTCACCGTTCTTACCGAATTAATTCTCCTCGGCGGCAAAATCTACTACCTCGCGCCCTTCGACGTGATTCTCTTCGCCGCCGGAGCCGTTTGGGTGGAACGCGCCCTGGCCCGCTCGCGGCATGGATGGTGGAAACCTGCAATCCTCGCTCCCATCGCCGCTACTGCCGTTCTTGCCGCTCCGCTAGCCATGCCCGTTCTTCCGCTCGCCGCTGCCTCGCGCTATGCCCGCTTCTGGGGCGTCGAGAAAGTCCGCGTCGAGGTTCAGCCTGTGGGAGAACTTCCCCAGTTGTTCGCGGACATGTTCGGATGGGAAGATCAAGTTGCCACGGCTGCGGCAGTTCTTCAGCGCCTGCCCACGCACGATCGCGAGCGCGCCACGCTGCTCGTCGGAGCCTATGGCGAAGCCGCTGCCCTCGATTTTTTCGGCGCGCGCTACGGGCTGCCCAAAGCTGTCTGCGCCGAGAATTCCTATTATCTTTGGGGGCCGCGCGACGCTTCCGACGAGGTGGTCATCAGCTACGGCATCAATCTACTGAAGCTCGGCCAGGTGTTCGCTGACGTCCGGACGGTGGATGTGATCCGCAGCCCTTTCGCCATGCCCGACAATTCCAATCTTCCCGTGTACCTCTGCCGCAAGCCGCGTATGTCGCTTCACGAGGCCTGGCCCATCCTGCATTCCTTCGGATAGCCGCCGCCTACACGTTCAAAACGCCCACCAGCTCCTTCACCGCCGCTGCCGACTTCTGGAGGGCTGCATTCTCCTCGTCCGTCAGTTTGATTTGAATAATCTGTTCGATCCCCGCCGCGCCCAACTTGCACGGCACGCCCACGAACAGCCCCTTAACTCCGTACTCTCCCTCGAGGTAAGCGGCACACGGCAGAATCTTCTTCTTGTCCTTCAAAATCGCTTCGACCATCTGCGTCACCGCCGCCGAGGGCGCGTAATACGCCGAGCCGGTCTTCAGCAAGTTCACGATTTCCGCCCCGCCCTTCCGCGTGCGGTCCACAATCGCGTCGATTTTTTCCTTCGGCAGCAGGTCGGGCAGCGGAATTCCCGCAACGGTGGAATACCGCGGCAGGGGCACCATGTCGTCGCCGTGCCCGCCCAGCACAAAGGAATGCACATTCTCCACGGAGACGCCCAGTTCCGCAGCCACGAAGCTCGACATGCGTGCGGAGTCCAGTACGCCCGCCATCCCGATCACGCGCTGCTTCGGAAACCGGCTCAGGCGGTAGGCGGCCTGCGCCATCGCGTCCAGCGGGTTGGTCACCATGATCAGGATGCAGTTCGGGGAGTTCTTTACAATCTGTTCCACCACCTGCTTGATCACGTCGTAGTTCGCCCGCAGCAGGTCGTCGCGGCTCATTCCCGGCTTGCGCGGAAATCCCGCGGTAATCACCACCACATCGCTCCCCGCCGTGGCGGAATAATTTCCCGAAGCCGTCGAGATTCCCATTGCCTTCGAATCCGCCCCGCTGATGGGCGTGGACTCGATCATATCCAGCGCTTTTCCCGCCGGGACGCCCTCGAGCACATCGGTCAGCACCACGTCTGCCAATTCCGCGTCCAGGATCCGCTGCGCCGTCGTGGATCCCACGAACCCCCCTCCGACCACCGTCACCTTCTTTCGCATCGCTGCCCCCGTGTAGTTTCCGTCATTGCCGTTATCTTGCGCCGGCGGCTTCCAGCCGGCGGTTCTTCCCGCTTTCGTCCCGTTCCTACCTTGCGACCATCGCCAAATCCATGTTTTCAATGATCGCGGTCGCAAACTCCGATGTTTTCAGCTTCGTTGCGCCTTCCATCAGCCGTTCCAGGTCGTACGTCACGCGCTTCTGATGAATCGTGCGCGCGATCCCGTTCTCGATCCGCTGCGCCACTTCCTTCCAGCCCATGAAGTCGAACATCATGGCGCCCGAAAGCATCACCGACGCCGGATTGATTACGTCCTGGTCCGCGTATTTCGGCGCGGTTCCGTGCGTGGCCTCGAACACTCCATAGCCGTCGCCGATGTTCGCTCCCGGCGCCATGCCCAGCCCGCCGATTTGCGCCGCGCATGCGTCGGAAATGTAATCGCCGTTCAGGTTCGGCGTGGCCAGCACCTCGTATTCGTCCGCGCGGGTCACCACCTGCTGGAAGATGGAGTCGGCAATCCGGTCGTTGATCAGCAGCTTCTTCTTCCACTGCCCCTTGCCGTGCGTGGCGCCAATTGCGGCCAGAACCTTCTTCACTTCGCCCACCACGGCCGCGCGCGCGTCGGGCGCCATGTGCGCCAGCCCGGGCTCGATGAGCGCGGCATTCTGCTCGTCGCTCAGGCCCGGCTCGCGCTCGATGTTGCCCAGGATCCAGCTCTCCCGTTCGGTCACAATCTGGCTGCGGAACTCCTCGCGGGCCAGGTCGTAGCCCCAGTCGCGGAACGCGCCCTCGGTGAACTTCTGAATGTTGCCTTTGTGCACCAGCGTTACCGAGCGCAGACCGTTTTCGAGCGCGTAGCGGATGGCGCGCCGCACCAGCCGCTTGGTCCCGAAAGGCGAAATCGGCTTGATTCCCACCGCGGAATCGAGCCGGATTTGCTTCTTGGTGCCCTTCAGCATTTCGTCGTTCAGATACCCGATGAGCTTCTTCACTTCTGGGGTTTCCGCGCGCCATTCGATCCCGATATACACGTCTTCGGTGTTTTCACGGAAGATTACGATATTCATGCGCTCCGGATGGCGCATCGGCGAGGGCACTCCCTGGAGATACCGGCACGGACGCACGCAGGCGTAGAGGTCCAGCACCTGCCGCAGCGTGACGTTGAGCGAACGGATTCCGCCGCCGACGGGAGTGGTGAGCGGGCCTTTGATGGCGACGCGGAAGTCGCGGATGGCGTCCACGGTGTCCTGCGGCAGCCATTCGTGGAATTTCTCGAAGGCGGTTTCGCCCGCGAACACCTCATACCAGGCCACGCGACGCTTGCCGCCATAGACCTTGTCCACCGCGGCGTCAAACACACGGCGCGAGGCCTTCCAGATGTCGCGTCCGGTCCCGTCGCCCTCGATGTAGGGAATGATGGGCCGGTCGCCGATGCGGAATTGGTCGCCGGAGTATTCAATCGGCTGGCCGTCGGCGGGCACCGCCACGCCGTTGTAGGAAGTTCTCATGAAGTTCTTGCTCCTAAGAGGAGAGCGCCCGGGGCTCGTCCTGGAAGTTGTAACGATATCATAGCTGTACGAGCAGCATGGACCCCTCGTGGTCCGGATGCCCAGTATCGAGAGGGGCGCCAAGAGGGGTCTGTGATTAACATCACGCCCTGCTGGTTGCGTCTCGAGCGGCGAAATCACTCACCAGATGCGTTGCACGCTGCCGGAATCGAATAGCGACCTTAGCTAAGCTATTGGCCCATGGCAACCCTCCCGCAGGCGGCTTGATTTTCGACGAGCGAAGCTGTGTGTTCGAGGATCTCGCGCAGGTCCTTGTAGTTAGACGGGCTGAGCTCAGTGCAAGAGATCTCGTTTCTAACGCCGGGGACGGTTTGCTGTAAGAGTTGGAAGAGATAGCCGAGCGTGGCCGCTTCTTTCGTACTGATGCGGCGGCTGGTCACGAGGAGCAGGAGCTTGCCGAGAGCGTAGTTGATGGCGGCCATGGTGCGGAAGTGGCCGAGCGGGCCGAGCAACTCCGCAG
>JASHRU010000297.1 GCA_030037225.1 Candidatus Acidiferrales bacterium
GTGGGACATGCGGAGATATTTGGAAAGGCGTAGAACGCGCCCTGGGGCTCGGTGCAGGCGAGGCCGGGAATGGCGCGTAGGCCTGCGAGGACGCGGGCGCGGCGGCGTTCGTATTCGGCGAGCATGCTGGCGACGGAATCCATAGGGCCGCGGACGGCTTCAAGCGCGGCATGCTGGGCGATGGAAGTGGGATTCGAAGTGGACTGGCTCTGGAGTTTGACGACGGCCTTGGCGATGGGCTCGGGAGCGAGCACGAAGCCGACGCGCCAGCCCGTCATGGCGAAGGTTTTGGAGAGCGAGCCGCAGACGATGACCGTGTTTTTCGCGTCCGGAAGGCTGGCCGCGGAATAGGGGCGGCGGCCACCGTAGAGAAAATGCGAGTAGCACTCGTCGGTGAGGAGCCAGATGCCGCGGCGGCGGCAGAGGTCGAGAACCTTTGCGAATTCTTCTTCCGGCAGGATGGCGCCGGTGGGATTCGAGGGCGAATTGACGATGACCATGCGGGTCTTGGGAGTGAGCGCGGCTTCGACTTCGCGCGAGTGGAGGCAAAAGCCGTCGTGCTCGTGGGTCTGGACGAAGACGGGTTTGCCGCCCGCGTATTTCACGATGTCGGGGAAACTGACCCAGCAGGGAACGGGGATGACCACCTCGTCGCCGGAATTTACGAGGACGTTTACGGTGTTGAAGATGGCGTGCTTGCCGCCGACGGTTATGGCGCACTCGGAGGCCTGGTAGGAAGTGCCGAGCTGAGCGTGATGCCATTCGCAGACGGCCTGGCGGAGGGGCAGGATGCCGCCGGCGGGCGTGTACTTGGTGAAATTCTGCTCGAGGGCGCGGATGGCGGCGCGTTTGATGTGGTCGGGAGTGGGGAAATCGGGCTCACCGGGACCGAAGTCAACGACGTCGACGCCGCGGGCCTTGTACTTTTCCGCTTCGACCATTACGGCGAGCGTGGACGATTCGGTGATGCGCTCGATGCGCTCGGAGAGTTGCATATTTCCCCCCGCGCCGCCGGGAACAAACAGGAGGGGCGCGGCCAGCAGCGCCCCTACAGGCGGCAAAATCAATGGACTTTCGACTTCAGGCGCTCGACGACCAGCGGCGGTACCAGTCCTTCGATGGAGCCGCCGAGCTGGGCGACCTCGCGCACAATGCGCGAACTGAGATAACTGTATTTTTCCGCGGGCATCATGAAAACGGTTTCCACATTGGGTTCGAGCCGCCGATTCATGAGCGCCATCTGGAACTCGTACTCGTAGTCGGAGATGGCGCGAATGCCGCGCAGGATGGCGTGGGCATTGCGCCGGCGCACATAGTCCACCAGAAGCCCATCGAAGAGATCCACTTCCACATTGGACCACTCGCGGGTGACTTCACGGAGCATTTCCGCGCGCTCGCGCGCGGAGAAGAGCGGCGCCTTGTCCAGATTCTGGAGGAGGGCGACGATGAGGCGGTCGAAGATGCGCGCGCCGCGGGCAATGAGGTCCAAGTGCCCGTTGGTCACGGGATCGAAGGACCCCGGATAGATGGCGATGATGCTCTTCATGCAGGCAACAGTGCTCGGGGCATTCTAGCGCAGAACGAGGAGGGAAAGGAGGGCAGGAGGGAGCGTGAGATAGAATGACGAGGATGCGAGCGAACGGCGCGATTCTCGGCCTGCTGGCTTGTGCTATCGCGGCAGCACCGGTGTGTGCCCAGCAGAAAACTGCGAGCAAGCAGGCGAAGACTGTGGCGGCGAGCGCGTTCGAGCCGCTTGACCGGTGGAAATTGGCGGTGATGGCCGGCGATCGAAACGCCCTGGCGGCGCTTTATCCAGCGATCGACGGAGCGTTCGTGCAGACCCCGATGGGCCGGATCACGGATCCGAACGAGGAGCCGGAGTTCTGGGCGGGGCTGCACGCGCGCGGGCTCGTTTCGATCAATCCGAAAATCCTGCAAATGAGCACGCCGCAGGCGGGCGTCGAGGTGCTGACGCTGCGGATTGAAATCGTGATGCGCGAAGCGACGGGACAGGAGAACCTGCTGGTTTCGGGCGCGCAGATGTGGGTGGAGCAGGGAGGGGGCTGGTTCATCTACCGATCGAAGAGAACGGATTTACTTCCGAGGGCGGCAATCCGGCTGCCGGAGCCGGCACGGCCGAATCCGCAGCTTTATCCGGAACCGAGCGAGGGTCCGCGGGATTTGGACGCGGCGCTCGCGGCAGCGCGCGCAGACCACAAACGCGTGCTGGTGGTGTTTGGGGCCAACTGGTGCTACGACTGCCACGTGCTGGACGCGGCGTTCCATTCGAAGGCTGTACAGCCACTGGTGACGGCGAACTATCACGTGGTGCACATCAATGTGGGAGATGGCAGCGAGAACAATGATCTGGCTCGCCGGTGCGAGGTGCAGCCAGACAGGCTTCCGAGCCTGGCGGTGCTGGATGTGGACGGGCGGCTGGTGACGAGCCAGAAGAACGGGGAGTTCGATAATGCGGTGAAGATTGGGATGGGGGATGTGACTGGATTTCTGGAGCGGTGGAAGCCGGGAGCAAAGTAACGAGGTAGCGAAGGAGGGAAGCAGGGAAGTTGGACAGGAAAGAAAGCGGACCTGGACGGTCGCACTCTACAGGCTTAAAATTCAAAGGGTTGGAAACGCAACTTTAGGTTGACGGGCGGGCTTGCAGGTAGTACATTGAATATGCGACCGAAATGGTCGTATAGGCATCGAAACACCATGCTGAAGCTATCGAAGAAGGCGGACTACGGGCTGATTGCGCTGAAGCACCTTGCCCTGCACGACGGGGAGGGGACGGCGAGCGCTTCAGACATAGCGGAGATTTACGGCATCTCGGCGCCGCTGATGGCGAAGGTGTTACAGCGGCTGGCGAGGAAGGGTTTGCTGAGGGCACGGCACGGCTCGACAGGCGGGTACGAACTGGCCCGGAAACCCTCGCAAATTACGGCGCTGGAAGCCATCAGCGCGATTGACGGGCCGGTAGTGATCACGTCGTGCGAGACGCAACACGGCGTGTGCGACCATTCGGAGCGGTGCACCGTGCGGGAGCCGCTGCGGAAGGTGAACGACGGGATTCTGCAGGTACTGAGCGCAGTCACGATTACCAGCTTGGCCGAGGGGTCTGACGCGGCGGGACTGGTGGAGCTGCGCGGCTAAAAGATTCTGGGAAGAGGGGGAGAGGGACATGGCGGTGAAGCTTCCGATTTACATGGACAATCACGCGACCACGCCGGTGGACCCGCGCGTGCTGGAGACGATGCTGCCGTATTTCACGGATACGTTCGGGAACGCGGCGAGCCGGAACCACGAGTTCGGGTGGAAGGCGGAAGAGGGCGTGGAGCGGGGACGCGAGCAGGTGGCGAAGCTGGTGGGCGCGACGCCGAAGGAAATCATCTGGACGAGCGGGGCCACGGAATCGGACAACCTGGCGATCAAGGGCGTGGCGGAGATGTACCGCGAGAAGGGGAACCACATCATCACGGAGGTGACCGAGCACAAAGCGGTGCTGGACACCTGCAAGCGTCTGGAGAAAGACGGATTCGAGGTGACCTATCTGCCGGTGCAGAAGGACGGGCGGATCGACCTGGACGAGCTGAGGAAGGCCATCACGCCGAAGACAATCCTGATCACTATCATGTACGCGAACAACGAGATCGGGGTGGTGCAGCCGATCGCGGAAATCGGGGCGATTGCGAAGGAGAAGGGCGTCTTCTTCCACGTGGACGGCGTGCAGGCGGTGGGAAAGATTCCGGTGGACGTAAACAAGGACAACATCGACCTGCTGTCGATTTCGGCGCACAAGCTGTACGGGCCGAAGGGAGTGGGGGCGCTCTACGTGCGGCGGCGGAATCCGCGGGTGCAACTGGCGGCGATCATCGACGGAGGCGGACACGAGCGGGGGATGCGGTCGGGCACGCTGAACGTGACGGGAATCGTGGGATTCGGGAAGGCGTGCGAAATCTGCCAGGAGGAGATGCCGGTGGAATCGGCGCGCCTTCGCGCCCTGCGGGACCGGCTGAAAGAAGCCATCTTCACGCAGCTCGACGAGGTGTACGTGAACGGGTCCATGACGTACCGGCTGCCGCACAACCTGAATATCAGCTTCGCGTACGTGGAAGGCGAGTCGATGCTGATGGGGATCAACGACATCGCGGTTTCGAGCGGGTCGGCGTGCACGTCGGCAACGCTGGAGCCGAGCTACGTGCTGAAGGCGCTGGGAGTCGGAGAAGACCTGGCGCACACGTCGATCCGGTTCGGGATCGGACGGTTCAACACGCAGGAGGAAGTGGATTACGTCGCGGCGCGAGTAGTGGAGACGGTGAGGCGGCTGCGCGAGCTTTCACCGCTGTACGAGATGGCGAAAGAAGGCGTGGACATGAGCAAGATGCAGTGGAACGTTCATTAGAAGGGAAGTAGAGGAAGTAAAAGAAGCAAAGGACAAAAGAGGGATTCGGAGGAATCATGGCGTATTCAGATAAGGTCGTAGATCACTACAACCACCCGCGGAACGTGGGATCGCTGGACAAGAACGATCCGACGGTGGGAACGGGCCTCGTCGGGGCTCCGGAATGCGGCGACGTGATGAAGCTGCAGATGAAGATCAATCCGGAGACGCAGGTAATCGAAGAGGCGAAGTTCAAGACGTTCGGGTGCGGCTCGGCGATTGCGAGTTCGTCGCTCGCGACGGAGTGGGTGAAAGGCAAGACGGTGGATGAGGCGCTGGCGATCAAGAACACGGACATCGTGCGCGAGCTGGCGCTGCCGCCGGTGAAGATTCACTGCTCCGTGCTGGCTGAGGACGCCATCAAGGCGGCGATCAGCGACTGGAAGCGGAAGAACGCTACGGAGTCTGAGAGGCCCGCGGCATCGTCTGCAGCGCAGTCCTGAGCGACTGTTGCGGAACTGATGGGGCACAGGCTGAAAGCCTGTGGTACGCAAGGCGATGATTCACATCACCGAAAAGGCGGCAGAGAAGATCCGGAGCCTCCTGGCGCACGAGGGCGTGCCGGAAGCGACGGGCGGGCTGCGGCTGGGCGTGCAGGGCGGGGGATGCTCGGGGCTGTCGTATGCGATGCGGCTGGAGACGCAGAAGCGCGAGAAGGATCAGGTGATCGAGGAGCACGGGGCGCGCGTGTTTGTGGACCCGAAGAGTTTTCTCTTCCTGAACAATACGACGCTCGACTACCGCGAGACGCTGATGCACCAGGGATTTGTGTTCGAGAACCCCCAGGCAGCGCGGTCGTGCGGGTGCGGCAGCTCGTTCACGGCCTAGACGGCCGGCACCGCGGGCGGGCTGAGTGAGCCGGCGAGACCTCCCGCTGCCGGCGCAAAAGCGATGAACGCAACGCATACGGAGACCATGGGCACGTGCTGGAGCTGCGGAAGTCCGGCTGGGGAGGGGCATTTCTGCGCGAAGTGCGGGACCGTCCAGAAGTTGGCGCGCGGAACGGATCACTTCCGGTTCCTAGGATTGCCGCGGAAATTGTGGATGGACATGAACGATCTGGAGGCGAGGTTCCACCAGCTTTCGTGGAAGCTGCATCCAGACAATTTCGTGAAAGCGACAGCGGAAGAGCGGGAGCTGGCGCTGGAGCGCGGGTCGCAACTGAATGATGCATACCGCGCGCTGCGGGACCCGGTGGCGCGCGTGGAGTATCTGCTGGCAATCGAGGGGATGCGCAAAGAAGGCGCAACGAAGCAACAGGCGCCGCCGGAGCTGCTGGAAGAGGTTTTTGAGCTGAACGAATCGCTGGACGAACTGCGCAGCGCGCGCGCGGAACATCAGGAGGGGGCGGAGATGGCTGCGCTGCGGAGACGGCTGGAAGAGGCAGCGAAGGGATTCGAGGAACGGCTTGCGGGCGTGGATGAGCAATTGATGGCCGCGGCGAAGGATTGGGATGCGGCGCTGGATTCGGGAGACCGAGCGGCGGGACGCGCGGCGCTGGGGCGGATGAATGAGATTTTGAATCGGAGGTCGTACATCAGGAATCTGGTGAGGGGAGTGACGCAGGAGCTGGCGCAGGAATAAAGCCGAAAATAGAAAATCGAAAAACGAAAAACGGAAGAGAAGAAATGGGACGGACGGTTGGGATCGATCTGGGGACGACGAACAGCCTGGTGGCCTGGTGGAATCCGGCAACGGGACAGCCGGAGTGCATCCGAGGGCCGCACGGCTCGACGCTGTGTCCCTCGGTAGTGAGCCTGGACGCGGACGGAACGATTGTAGTGGGAGAGCCAGCGCGGGAGCGATTGCTGACGCAGCCGGAGCGGACGATTTATTCGGTGAAGCGGCTGATGGGGCGCGGCCTGGAGGACGTACAGGAAGAATTGATGCTGTTTCCGTTCCGGATCGATCCGGAATCGAAGCAGGTGATACGCGTGCGGCTGGGCGAGCGGGTGTTTACGCCGCCCGAGATTTCCGCGTTCGTGCTGCGCGAGTTAAAGGGCTGGGCGGAAAGATTTTTCGGCGAGCCGGTGGAGCGCGCAGTGATCACCGTGCCAGCGTATTTCAATGATGCGCAGAGGCAGGCGACCCGGGACGCGGGGCGGCTGGCGGGCCTGGAGGTGCTCCGGCTGGTGAACGAGCCGACGGCCGCGGCGTTGGCGTACGGGCTGCACAAAAAGCAACGCGGGCTAGTGGCGGTGTACGACCTGGGCGGGGGAACGTTCGACATTTCGGTGCTGAAACTGATTTCGACGGGAGAGGGCGACATCTATCAGGTGCTCTCGACAAACGGGGACACACACCTGGGCGGGGACGATGTCGACAACGCGATGCTGGCCGCGGCGCGGGGGGATCTGGGCGCGCGGGGCGGAGAATTGGAGAGGCATCCGGAGGCGGTGCAGGGATTGAGGAAGGCGCTGGTGGCGGCGAAGCATGCGCTTTCGACGGAGCATCGAGCGGCAGTGCGCGTGGCGCTGCCGGGCGGTGCGCGGTACGAACGGGAGTGGACACGCGGGGAACTGGAGACGCTGCTGGCGCCGATTGTGGAACGCACGATGGGGCCGGTGAAGCGGGCGCTCGGAGACGCGCACCAGAAGCCGCAGGCCATGGAGGAAGTGGTGATGGTGGGCGGGGCGACGCGCACACCGCTGGTGCGGCGGCGCGCGGAGGAATATTTCGGGCGCGTGCCGCACACGGAACTCAACCCGGACGAGGTAGTGGCGCTGGGGGCGGCGGTCCAGGCGGACATCCTGGAGAGCGGCGTGCGGAATATGCTGCTGCTGGACGTCACGCCGCTGTCGCTGGGAATCGAGACGATGGGCGGGGTGGTGGCGCAGATTATTCCGAGGAATTCGACGATTCCGGCGAGCGCGCAGGACACGTTTACCAATTCGGCGGACAACCAGACGGGGATCGTGGTTCACGTGCTGCAAGGCGAGCGCGAACTGGCGCGCGATTGCCGGTCGCTGGCGCGGTTTACGCTGAGCATGCCTCCGATGCCGGCGGGAGCGGCGCGCGTGGAGGTGAAATTCCTGATCGACGCGA
>JASHRU010000298.1 GCA_030037225.1 Candidatus Acidiferrales bacterium
GAAATACAATTTGGAAGATGGACCGGACACTGACGCGTGCGGAGCGGTGTGCGTGGTGTAGAGTTGGGTACCAGTTGAGAGGAAAGGCGGACAGGATCGAAACCTGTTCCACGGTGATCCATGAAATTGAGAGAAATTGCGGAGCGGCTGGGTTGTGCGGTTGAAGGCGACGGTAATGTCGAGATTGCCGGAGTGGCGGGCATCGAAAAGGCCGGGCCGGGGATGCTGACATTCCTCTCGAACCCCAAGTACCGGAAGTTGCTGGGTACGACGCGAGCGGCAGCGATCCTGGCGGCGCCGCACGCGGGGCGGATGCCGATCCCGGTTTTGCGTTCGGAAAATCCCTACCTGGATTTTGCCCGGGCGATTGAACTCTTTCACGGGACGCCGAGATTTGAGCCCGGGATACACGCCACGGCGGTGATCGCAAATACGGCGCGGATCGGGGCCGAGTCGCACGTGGGGCCGTACTGCTTTGTAGACGAAGGGGTGGAGATCGGGCCGCACGCGGTGCTGCACAGTTTTGTGGCCATTTACCGGGGAGCACGGATTGGGGAGCATTTCTTTGCGCATTCCCACTCGGTAGTGCGCGAGGGATGCGTCATCGGACAACGGGTGATTCTGCAGAACGGAGTGGTCGTGGGTGCCGACGGATTCGGGTTCGCGCGGCGGGCGGATGGGAGCTGGAAGAAAATGCTGCAGACCGGGCCGGCAGTGATTGAAGACGACGTGGAGATTCAGGCGAACGCCTGCGTGGATCGCGCGACGGTGGGAGAAACGCGGATCCGGCGGGGAGCAAAGATCGACAACCTCGTTCAGGTGGGCCACGCCTCCTCTGTGGGCGAAAACACACTGTTGTGCGCACAGGTGGGGTTGGCGGGAACAACCACGGTGGGGCGCGGATGCATTCTGGCGGGCCAGGTGGGATCGGCGGGACACCTGACGATTGGCGATGGCGCGGTGATTACAGGACAGACGGGGTTGCCGGGCGACGTTCCTGCCGGGGCCCAGTATTCGGGGTCTCCGGCGATGGAAAGCAGAGCGTGGAAGAAATGCCTGGCAGTGTTTGCGAGGCTGCCGGAATTGGCCCGGACGGTACGAAGACTGGAGAAAGGCGTGGCCGAGTAGCTGGCGCGCAGGGAACGGAAAGCACAGGCGCGGAGGAAAGCGCGCATCCAGTCCAGAGTCCCGCACCTTCGGGAACGGGAAGATCCGCTACTAGGACGGAAGCGCGGAGGCGATTGCGGAGCGGACGCGCTCGGCAAGTTCTTTACGAGTGGCAGGGGTGTAGGCGGAGACGTTGACGGGCGCATGAAAGATCACGCGGGCGACTCCGGGACGGATGAGGAAGGCGCCGCGGGGAAGAATGGCGCGCGTGCCTAGGATCGTGACGGGAACCACCGGGGCACCGGTTTCGATGGCCAACAGGAAGCTGCCGCGCTTGAACTCACCGAGTGCGCCATCGCGGCTGCGTGTTCCTTCGGCAAAAATCAGATAGGAAATTCCCTCCTTCATATATTTGCGGGCAAGACGCACGCTGGCGCGTGCGGCGGCAGGGTCTTCGCGCCGGACGGGGATGAAGCGTCCCAGGCGCATGGCCGTGCCCAGGAACGGAATGCGAAATAACTCCCGTTTGGCGAGGAGCGCGACGCGGCCCGGAATGCGCCCGACGATGACCGGTGGATCAACATTGCTGACATGATTGGAGACGAACAGGCAGACGCCGGGCGGAATGTTTTCGATGCCCTCGGCGCGCGGCGTGACGCCGGCGATGCGCAGGCCGATTTGCGCGCCGCCCACGCAGAAGGGGTAGAGGATGCGCACAGAGTTCGAAACGATGGCCTGAAGAATAAATAGCGGACCCAGGAGGACGCCGTAGAGGACGAGAAAGACGATCGAGGACACGGTACGAATGAGTGCGATGAGGAGCATTGGGTATCGGGAGGGGATTTATAGCATGCGGCGCCGGAGAGGGGTGAGAGGGGCGAACGGAAATTGCGAATGCTTTCCATTCGTGCTCGAAGGACCGCGCACCACCTAGAAATAGCGGTCAGGCAGGAATGCCCGTCGCACTTAGGGAGCGGGATTGGTGCCTGTGAGGAGCCCTTCGCGGATGGCGCGGGGAAGGCCGGAGACGCTCGACTCATAGATGTGGTTGGCGCGGATCGACCGGGAGGCGAGCGGGAATGAGAATTCCCGCGTCTCGCCGGCGCGCCTAACTCGAACGCGCAATTGCTGGCCAGGGGAGAGCGAAGAGAGCCAGCGGCCGGGGACGGAACGGACTTGCTGGCCGTTGATATCCAGTACGGTGTCGCCAGGGAGGAGTCCGGCGCGGTCGGCAGGTCCTCCGGGAACGACATCCGTGATGACGACGCTGGTGCTGCTTCGAGTGGCCTGAAAACCGGCATCAGGAACGACGCGGTCGGCGAGTTCGAGTGTGAGGCCGCCGCGGGCAAAGATTTCCTGGAACGGGACCTCATCGGTGCCAGCGACGTAGCGGCGGAAGAAATCGGAAAGATCGCGCCCGGCGAGCTCGCTGGCGAGGGACTGGATGGCTGCGGTGTCTGCGTAGGGCTTGCGCTGGTGCGCGTAGCGCTCGTTCATGGCGCGGAGGAGCGTATCGAGAGACTGGCGATTGTCTGTGGCGTCGCGAAGGAGGATATCGAGGCAGACGCCGAGAAGCTGCCCCTTGTTGTAGTAGGAAATGCTGGAATCGGCGCCGCGATAGTAGGGATATTTCTCGAGCCAGGCAGAGATGCTCGCGTCTTCGACGCTCTGAAAGCGGCGGGCGGGGCGCGACTCGAGCTCTTCGACCTGGGCCGCCAGGTCGGCGTAGAAGCGGTCGCGAGTCCATAGGCCGGAGCGCAGCATCGTGTAGGCACCGATGGTCGAGGTGACGCCTTCTGCGAACCAAAGAGCATCGGTGATCTGCTCGCGGGTGTAGTCCACGGGCTCGAGGCTTTGCGGGCGGATGCGCAGGACGTTCCAGGCATGGAAGAGCTCGTGCGCCATGATGGACGCGGGATCCTCGCCCCGGGAGACGGAAATGGCAGTGGAATTGGGATGCTCCATGCCGCCGCCTCCCCCGACGCCGAGATGCAGGAGGAAAACGTAGCGCGGGAACGGAGCATCGCCCATGAGCGCGGTTTCCGTTTGGACGATGCGGCGAGCGACGTCCTCAAGGTGCTCGCGGGACCAGGCCGAGGGCAGCTCGCCCTGAATCGACCCCAGGTGGGTGACGACGCGGATGGGGCGATCCGCTACGCGAATCGTGAATTCATCGAAAGTCCCGATTTCGATGGGGCCCTGAGCGAGCGCGTCGTAGTTGGCGGCGATGAAGGTTGTGGGAGCTGGGCCTGGATCGAGCGCCGTGGCGATGTGCCACTCCGTCGGGATGGCGGTGAATTCAAGCGAGACGTCTTCGGCACGGCGAGCGGCAGGATAGAGCAGAACGGTGGCGGGATTTATAAACGCGTGTTGGTCATTGACGTCGGAGGAAAAAGGGCTGGGCTCGTCCCACAGGATGGAGTAGTCGAGAACCAGGGTGCCGGAAACAGGGCCGGCGCGCCAGGAACGCGGGGTGAGACGAGTGAGCGTTACCGCATCGCCCGCAGGCGTGCTGGCATGGAGCTCCTCGATTCGGGAGGCGAAGTCGCGGATCTGGTAGAGAGCGTTCCAGGTAGGCATGTCGAGCTCCAGGGCGCCATCGACGTCAGGGATCTCCAAATGGACCTGGAAATGGTTGGACGATCGTGAGGCGAGAGAAATGAAATAGCGCACGGTGGCGTGAGCGGGGGGCGCGAAAACAAAAAGGAGGACAAAGAAAGAAGCGGGAATAACGAGGGAAGATGCAGACAAGCGCGGAACCCGCGGGAAGAAGTACTTGCGCCACGGGGAGAGTAACACTGGTCGTTTGCTTCGCTTGGGATGACAGTGTGCGCCCATGGCTAGAGCTCGAAACGCGTGAGATGGCGAAATTGGCGGGCGCGAGCGGCGATCTGCTTTTTAGTGAGGCAGCGGAGGCGGGAGAGCCCGAAATGCTCGACGGCGAAGCTCCCCATTACAGAGCCGTAGATCATGGCGCGACGGAGAGTGGCGTCATTGATTGTGCCCGAAGCGGTAAGCGAGCCCATGAAGCCGCCCGCAAAGCTGTCGCCGGCGCCCGTGGGGTCGCGGACGAGTTTCAGCGGCATGGCGGGCGCGGAAAAAGTGGTCTTGCCGGCAAAGAGAGTGGCCCCGTGCTCGCCGCGCTTGATCACCACGGCCTTGGGGCCCATGGCGCGGATTTTTGCGGCAGCTTCGACGAGGTTGCCCCGCCCGCTGAGCTGGCGGGCTTCCGAATCGTTGATGAGCAGGACGTGGACCTTGCGGAGCACGGCGCGCAAGTCGGGCAGCGAGCCTTCGATCCAGTAGTTCATGGTGTCGAGGGCTACAAGTTTCGGCTTGGCCTTGAGTTGGTGGAGCACCTTGAGCTGGAGCGACGGCTGAATATTGGCGAGAAAGACGAAGCGCGAGTCGCGAAAATGGCCGGGAAGCTTGGGATCGAATTCGGCCAGGACGTTCAATTGGGTTTCAAGGGTGACGCGGTCGTTCATGTCCTGCGAGTAGCGGCCGGACCAGAAAAACGTACGGCCGTTGACGCGCTCGATTCCGGAAACGTCGATGGGCCGGCCGTGGAAGATGGCGTGCTCGCGCGGACTGAAATCGTCGCCGACCACGGAAACGATGCGGACGGGAGTGAAATAACTGGCGGCAACCGCGGCGTACGTGGCCGCGCCGCCGAGCATGCGGTCCACTTTGCCGTGCGGAGTTTCCACCGCGTCGAAGGCGACGGTCCCGACAATCAGAAGCGACATGAAGAGCCCTTCAGGAAACTCATCGATGGTGCCGTGCCAGCCTGCCCCAGGACGGCGATCAGGCGCTCGAGGGACAAAGGCGGACAGGCAAGAATGCCTGCCCCATGCTCGTCAGTCCAGATATTTCGCGGTGATGGCGGCCAGGCGCTTCCGGGCGGCTGCAGGAATGCTTTTGTGCTCGGTAAGGAGGGCGTGGGCCAGGGCGTGGCCGC
>JASHRU010000299.1 GCA_030037225.1 Candidatus Acidiferrales bacterium
CCGTCTGTCGCGGAAACTGCGAGAACTCCCCGCCCATCCATCCGATGTGCCGCATCAACCGCCGCGCCGTTGCCCGCCGTTCCGCCTCCGGCATCTCGGCAAACGCGATCTTCAAATTGACGAGCGCCGCGCGTTCCAGTCTCGGATTGAGCGTGTAGAACGCCCGCGCTACAGCAGCCCCCACCGCGCGCGCCATCCCCCGTGGCAGCACTCCCACCCCGTGCAGCACGGTCCACGCCGCCGCATATTCGATCCATTCGCGCACTGATGCCGCTTCCCCGGCGGATTCTCTCACCATTGTGCTTCCATTGCCGTGCGCAGCCGTCATGTGCTCGCCTTCTCCCTGCGCCTCGCGAGCGGGTAGGCGAGCAGCCCCACAGCCAGCGCCAGCGGTCCCCATCGCAACGCGAACGGATCGCTGCCGAACAGCGACACCGCAGCCATCAAGACCGGCGCACCCACCGCACACGCCAGCCCCGCCCGGCCGCCCGGAACCCGAAACGTGCGGGGCAACTCCGGTCGCGTCCGCCGCAGCCGCCAGCACGCCAGCACCGTCAGCACCGTCACCGCAATCCGCAGCCAAATGTACACGCTGATGATTTCCGCCAGCTTCTCGACTTCAAAAACTGCGCACAACAGCGCGGACACAACGATCGCAGCCGCCGGCGTCCTATAATTTCGATGCACCGCCGCCAGCCGCCGCGGCAGATACCCGTCGTCCGCCAGCGCGAAAGGCATCCGCGACCCCGTCAGCGTCGTCGCATTCAGCAGCGACAGGTTGCACACCGCCGCCGAGACGAACATCGCTAACCCGATCGCCGGCCCGCCAATCGCTCGCGCCCCATCCACGAAATACCGCGAATTCCAGTCCTGCCAATTGCCCAGCGCCGCGAGCGACAGCATCGTCGGCAGGATGTACGTCGCCGCGGCAAGCGGAACCGTCAGTCCCAGTGCAATCGGAAAACTCCGCTGCGGATTGCTCACCTCCTCCGCACAGCTCGACGTCTGCTCGTAACCCGAGTAGCCCCAGAGCACCAGCGCCAGTCCCACCCCCAGCACCTCGCGCGGCGACCGGCCCGGCGCCACCCACGGCAGGAACGGATTGTGCGCCCACTGCGGCACGGCCACCGCGCACATCGCCGCCACCGGCACCAGCACCGCCAGCGTCAGCACAAACGACACCGCGCCCACCATCCGTATGCCCCGCACGTTCACCCACGCCACCAGCGCCGTCGCCGCCAGCGCCACCAGGTAGTGCCGCCATCCCGTCAGCGATGGCACATAGAAGCTCGCGTAGTCCGCAAACAGCACCGCGTACGAACTCATCAGCAAGAACGACGAGGTCCAGTTCCACCAACCCGCCAGAAATCCCCAGAATTCTCCGAACGCCGCGCGCACCCACCTGTAAAATCCGCCCTCCACCGGCATGGCCGTCGTGAGTTCCGCGGCCACCAGCGCCATCGGTATCGCCCACAAAAAGGGCAGCACCAGGATGTAAATCAGTGTCAGTCCCGGACCGGAGCTGGTCACGCTCCCTTCGAGTCCATACGGCCCTCCGGTCGTGTACGCATACATGATGAAAAACAGGCTGAACAACCCCGCCTGCTTTTGCCGCGACCCTCCCGTAGCGCAGCCTCCCGGGGCTTCGGGATTGGCTGCGCTTCCCTCAGACAGCACTTCGCTCATTGCACCCAATCCAGAAACCGGTACCACAGGCTCGCCAGGGGTAGGAACCATGGCCTGCCCCAATAGAGACCCAACGGCGCTGTTGGAAACGGCACGCGCCCAAACGGGAGCGACACATCCTCACCCGCCATCGCCGCGGCCATCTTCATCCCCAGATACGTCGCCATGGCCACTCCGTGCCCGGCGTACCCCATCGCGAAGCGCACGCCGTCCATCGTTCCAGCGTGCGGCAGCATGTCGAACGTGAAATCGAGCGTTCCGCCCCACGCGTATTCCACCGTGGCGCTCGCGAGCTGCGGATACACGCGCACCATGTCGCACCGCAGAATCGCTGCGCTCTTGCGAATGGTGTCCTGCGTCTCTGGAAAGAACGCTGCGCGCCCCCCGAACAGCATTCGCCCATCGGGCGTCAGCCGGAAGTAGTGAAGAAAATGCTTCGAGTCGAAAATCATCCGTCCGCGCGGCACCAGTTCCGCTGCCAGCGCCGCCGGCAGCGGCTCCGTCGCTATGATGTACGATCCGATCGGCACAACTCTTCGCCGCAACTCCGGCGTGGCGCCGCCCGTGTACCCGCTGGTAGCCACCAGTACCTCGCGTGCCCACACCTGGCCTCGCACTGTAGTCACGCGAAATCCCGCCGCTCCGTCCCTCGCCGCGCGCTCGATGCTTTCAACCCGCGCATGCTCGCAAATCGCTGCGCCCGCTCTTTTTGCCGCGTCGGCCAGCCCCGCCGCATACCGCGCTGGATTCAGTCCCCCACTCCCCTCGTCCACCAGCCCACCGAAGTAAATTCGCGAGCCGATTTCGCTCGCCAGCGCCTCGCGCGGGACGAGCCGCACCTCTCGCCCAAACTCGCGCGCGGTCCCTTCCGCCCATTCCGCCATCCGGCGGTAGTGTCCTGGCTTCGACGCCACCTCCAAGTGTCCGCAGCGCGAAAAAGTGCAGTCGATCTTCTCTTCCTGCACCACTCGCTCCACGCAATCAATCGACTCCATCGACGCGTTGTACATCTCTGCCGTCAGTTCCCGCCCCACCTTCGCGCGCAGCTCCGCCACGCTCAGCTTCAGTCCGGTCAGCACCATTCCGCCGTTGCGCGAACTGGCGCCCCAACCTGTCGTCTCCGCCTCCAACACCGCGACGCGCGCTCCGCGCCGAGCCAATTCCCGCGCCGCGGCCAGCCCTGTGTACCCCGCGCCCACCACGGCTATGTCCGCCCGCTCCGGCACAGGCATCGCCGGCCCATCTGTCTCGAGCCGGGCCGTGTCCCACCAGTACGGCTTCTCCTGAATGCTCACCCAGCCTGCCCTCGCGTCACGCGAATGTCCGCAAAACAGCCGCCGATGGTATCACCACCCTCGCAGCGCATTTCACCGCCCGCCGTCCGCCGCCAAACCTTTGATAGACTCCCCTCGCCTTGCAAAATCCTGCCAAACTTCGCATTGCGCTTGGCGCGTTGGTCTTTCTGCTCGTCGTATTCCATTGCTTCTTCGTGGGCCTCGACCGCCTCGGCCTCGTCGGCCCCGACGAGCCGCGCTACGCCGCCATCGCTCGCGACATGGCCCTTACCGGCGACTGGGTTACGCCTCAGTTGAACGGCGCTCCGTGGCTCGAAAAGCCGCCGCTCTATTACTGGTCCGCGGCCATCGGCTTCCACATCTTCTCCCGCCCGGAAATCGCGGCGCGCGTCCCGTCCGGCATTTTCGCCCTCTGCGCCGTTTTCGCTCTCGTGCTCATGGCAAGACGCCTCTACGGCTCCGCGACCGCTTCAGCCGTGGCCTTGATGTTGCCCGCCACCGTTGCCATCACCGGATTCGCACGAGCCGCGGCCACCGACATGCCTTTCGCCGCCTGCCTCACGTTCGCCATGTGCGCGGCCGCCTATCTCCTTCTCGAAGACTCCCCTCCGCACGCCCGCATCTGCTCGGGCGCATTCGGTGTCGCGCTCGCTCTCGCCGTTCTCGCTAAAGGACCGGCCGCCATCCTCCTCGCCGGCGGCAGCACAGCCATCTGGGCCATCGCCAGCGGTCGAATCAGGCGCTCCTTCCGCCTGCTCGGCCCCACCGCCACGCTCTCGTTCGTTGCCGTCGCGCTCCCGTGGTACTGGCAATGCGCCGAGCGGAATCCCGGCTTCCTTCGCACCTTCTTCCTCGAGCACAACGTCGAGCGTTTCCTCACCAACCGCTACCAGCACGAGCAGCCCTTCTGGTTCTTCCTTCCCGTACTGCTCATCGCGATTTTTCCCTGGACATTTCTTGTTGTCCCCGCCATCGCCGGGGGCTGGCGCGCCCTCCGCGACTCGGCCTGGCGAAAATCCCCGGCCCTGTTCTTCGCCGCCTGGGTCTTTTTCCCGCTCGTTTTCTTCAGCGCCTCCCAGTCGAAGCTGCCCGGCTACATACTTCCCGCCGTCCCGCCGCTCGTCCTGCTGCTCGCCCGCACGATGCCCGGAATCCAAGGCCCCGACCCATCCCATCCGCCTTCGCCTCTCCTCTGGGTAGCCATCCCTCTACTCACGTTCGGCGCTGCTCTCATCCTCCTCACGCGCGGTGCGCCGCAGTTCCTCCCGGCTGTATTGCGCGGCAACTCTGGCCTGGCAACCCCGCTACTCCTGTTGGGCTCCTCGCTCCTCGTCGCTGGTCTCGCCGTCGCGGCCGCGAGTTGGTTCCGCGAATCCACCATCGGCATCGCACTCGCGGCTTTCCTTTTCTCCTTCTCCGTGGGGGTCGCCGCCAACCACGTGCTTCCCCTGCTCGATCCGCAAATATCTCCGCGCTCGCTCGCCCTCGCCATCCGCGCGCTTCCCGCGGGCTCGCGCGTCGCGGTTTACAGCCTCCCGCGCGCCTGGCAATACGGCGCCGAGTTCTATCTCGAGCACCCGTTGCCGGAATGGACCCCGGCAATAATGCATCCCGTGTGGGTCATTACCACGGCGCGCGGCGTGCCGGATCTCCCGGGCTCCAACGGCCACACCGGTTCTCTCGCCTTCCACGGTCCGGCCACAATTTATCGCGTGGACTAAACTTCGCGAGCGGACGCGGCCGCCGGGAGCCGTACCATTTGTTGTCGAAGCGTTCGGCAGCCGGCCCTGTACAGCCACTCAACGCGTGCTGGACGGCACCGGCGGAAGCGTACGCAGGAAGAAGCTCAGGACGGCGTTATCGTAAGTTCGTTTCTCGTCGTTCGTCATCGTCAGGTAGCTGGCTTGCGGCATTACCCACTGTTCTCGCGGCTCCGGCGCGGCGGCAAACAACGCCAGCGTGGACTCAGCCAGTTGCCGGTTCTCGCGCAACGCGATGAACAGCTTCGGGATTTTGGTCAGTGCGCCCAATCGCGCTCCCAATGATGGCTGGCCTCGATACGGCAGGTCCGCCACCTGGAATCCCAGGCGCGCCATCCACCCAATCACCGGCAGCGTTCCGTATCCCTCTCGATCCAGCTCCACGCTGAAAAAATCGATCGGCCGGTCGTAAACCGATTCGGCGACCACAGCGGCCACTCGCCGGTCCGCGGCCGCGGCCACCAGGGCGGCAAATCCGCCCACGTCGGAGCCCCACAACCCCATCTTCGTCCGGTCCACGTCGGTCCGCTGCGCCATCACGGCCATCGCCGTCAGCACTTCGGTAGCCTCGCGCGGCCCCATGGTCGTCGAGCCCGGTGATTTTCCATGCCCCGAAAAATCGAACACAAACACGTTGTACTGGTTCTCCTCGAGCGTCGTGGCCAGCGTCAGCACGTCCGTGCGCTGCCATTTGTATCCATGACAAAGGATCAGCACCGGCGCCCCGCGCAATCCCGGAAAGAACCAGCCGTCGCGGTTTCCCTCCCCCGGCAGCGTGTATTGCACCGCCGTGATGTGTCCCAAAAGGTCCTCGGGCGTCAACCCAGCGCCCCTTCTCTCCGGATGCAGCATGCGGTAATCCAGGTAGCCCGCGATGCACGCGCACACCAATCCCAGCAGCACCGCCAGCAGCAGCAAAAGCGTCAGGGCCCCGCGGATTGACGACGAGGGGTCGCGCAGATCTTCTAAAAGGTCCATCGGATACGACTATATCCCCTCACTTTGCTATGAGTGCCATCAAGAAGCGGCGCATGTTAACACACCGCCAGCCGCCCCCGGCTCATTCCTGGCGCCTGCCCGCTGGAGCGGATTGCAGCGGGCCGTTATAATCTTTCCGCCGGCCCACTTCCCATGGAAATCGTTCCGCTCAGGCAGGCTACGCCGCGCCAGCTCGATGCCCTCTTCGAAGAAGAGGCGGAGTGCTGGCTCGCCGATCTCCACTGGGACTACCGGCCCTCGCTCGCCCTCATCCGCCGCTTCGTCGAAACGCGCTCGCTCGAAGGCTGTGCCGCGATGCAGGACGAGCGCGCCGCAGGCTACGGCTTCTACGTCTTCGAGGAGGAAAAAGCCCTCCTCGGCGGTCTGTTCATCGCGCGCCGCGCCAGCGAATCGGGCCTTTCCGAACGGCTTCTCGCCGCCCTGCTGCTCAATCTGCGCGCGCGCACCGATATCGGCCGCATCGAAGCGCAGCTCATCCCCTTCGGTCATACGCTCGATCTCGCTCTGGAACGCCATCGCTTCCGCCTTCACAAACGCCAATTCATGTATCTCGACCTGAACGGCGGAGGAGGCCCCGCTCACGCGCCCTCCTCCGCGCCCCCGCCGCGCATCGAGCGCTGGACCGACCGCTGTTTCGAGCCCTGCGCCCGTCTCATCGAACGCGCCTACGCGCGCCACGTGGACAGCGAAATCAACGAGCAATATCGCAGCGAAGCCGGCGCCTCGCGCTTCCTTCGCAACGTCGTCCTGCTTCCCGGCTGCGGCCAGTTCCTGCCCGAAGCCTCGCTGGTGATTCCCGGCAACGGCAGAAACGAGCTGCAGGGAGTGGTGCTGACCAGCGTGGTGGCGCCGCGCGTGGCTCACGTCACCCAAATCTGCCTTTTGCCCAGCCTGCACGGCAAAGGTCTGGGCCGCGCCCTGCTCAATGCCTGCATCGAAACCCTTCGCGTCCGCCAATTCCAGGGTCTTTCGCTCACCGTCACCTCCGCCAACTCGCCCGCTGTGCTGCTTTACGAGTCGGAAGGCTTCCGCGTCCTGCGCACCTTCTCTGCCGCCGTGTGGGACGCGAAGGCCCTCCCGGTAAGCTGAACCCCGGAGCGGTTTACTTGTTCTGGTGGACCCCTCTCTCTTTCAGCAACCCCTTCAGCTCGTTCAAAAACTCTTTCACGTCCTTGAAGTCCAGATATACGGAGGCAAACCGCACGTAGGCCACCTTGTCGAGCTTTTTCAGCCGGTTCATCAGCAACTCGCCGATTTCCGCCGACGTGCGCTCGCGGTCCGCCGACTCGTGGACGAACGTCTCCACTTCCTCCACCAGCGATTCGATCTTCGGAATGGGGATGGGCCGCTTTTCGCAGGCCTTCAACAGCCCCTGCAGCAGCTTCTGCCGGTCGAAGCGCTCGCGCCTCCCGTCCTTCTTGATGATCATGTAGGGAATTTCGTCGATCCGCTCATAGGTGGTGAACCGCCGGTGGCACTTCAGGCATTCGCGGCGCCGCCGGATCAGGTCACCGGAGCTAGCTTCGCGCGAATCCACCACTTTGTCTTCTTTATGCGAGCAGAAGGGGCATTTCACGGTAGTGTCCCTTTCCCTTGTTCAGGTTCGGAGCCCTGCGCCATCGCCGCGGCACGCTGGTCGCTCGCAATCCTCCGCAGCTCCCCCAGCGACATGCCCTCGTGCAGCAGCAGCGGAACACCCGCGATCGCGCACCCCGCGAACGTAACGAGCCACAGCGTGACCGCCGCCGCCATCGCCGGCTCGTTGGCGATGCCCAGAAACAGCGTCATGGCCAGAAACGAACCCACCCACGACCCTCCGCCGATTCCCGGCAATTGCAGCGTCGAGCCCAGCATGGTGCAGGCCAGCGTTACGACGGCGTCGCGCGCGCCGAATGACGCCAGTGTGCCTCCAAAGCTTCGCGGCACCCAGCAATAAATGGCCAGCACCAGCGCCCAGTGCGCCGCTGTCAAGCCAATCGCCTCCGCCAGATCGCGCCAGGTGCGCAGCGCCTGCAATCCCTCCAGGAAGCCCGCCAAAATCCGCGCCGCGCGTCCTCGCCATCCCGGCGAATGGTGCCAGCGAACCATCGCGCGCGCCAGCATTCCCCCTCGCGTCACGCTCAGATAAACCAAGAACACCGCCGCCGCGCCCACTCCCGCGAACAGCACAAATCCCGCCTTTTGCAGCACCGGGAGTAACGATGCCGAATGCACCGTGGATTCGCTGCCCTCCGTCTCGCGCAGCAGCGCGGGAAGATATACCAGCGTCCATCCGGTCATCAGGATGGTCACCGCGATGTCCAGGATGCGCTCGACCACGTAAATCCCGAACATCGCGGAAATGGGCAGATTTTCGCGGCGGGCAATCAGCAGAGGCCGTACCGGTTCGCCCGCGCGTCCCAGCAGCACGATGGTCAGAAAACCCATCAATGTGGCCGCATACACGCTCCACACGCCGGCGTGGCCTATGTGACGCGACAGGCGCACCCAGCGCAGTCCGCGAATCCAATAGCAGGCATAAATCCCCACCAGCGAAAGCAGCAGCAGGTCGAGCCGCGCGCCGCGGACCGCTTCGCCCAGCTTCGTCCAACTGAAGCCTTTGTAGTGCACGCTCCCGCGCAGACCATAAATCAGCACGCCGATCACTGCGAGAGCCAGTAGCAGTAGGAGGGTTCTTCGCCCTGTGCGGCTCATTGGCCCTCGACCGTAGCAACACACGCAACGGAGTGTCAAGAAAAGCGAGGAAGCGAACCCGCCGTCACATGCCCCGCTCTCATCACGCCAGCACTGAGCGGACCCGAAGGGAGGAGTCTTCGACGAGGGACATGCTTTTCCCTTCGTAGGCGCGCGCCCTAGTCCCCCCGTGGCAGCAGCACCGCCGCGCGCAGCAAAGCCAGATCCCGCTTGTCTCTCTCGCTTATCTTGACAAGGCTGTTGCAGAGGCTCTGCCAACCTGGGTTCGGGCATTTCTCCCGATAAGCTCTCTCAGAGGACTGAATATCGGCTTCCATCCGCGCGATCTCCTGCTGGCGTTCCTCTTCCGTATAGTAGGAATAATATCTCAGCTTTTTTTCTTCCAGCGTGAACGCAGGCGGAAGTCCGTCAGGAGGCAGCGGAGGCGGCCCGTCGCGCAGCTTTTGGATCGAGTTCTGGAAGGATCCCTGGCTGAGCCCGGCGAACTCTCGCAGACCGGGATTCTCGTGATCGTTCACCTCCTCCATCCCCTCGGACGACTCGGCAATCACCAGCTCCAGGCTGGCGATCATCTTTCGGCGTTCGCGGAATGACAGAGAGGAGATGTAGATTTCCCACTCCCGTTGCGCTGCCGAGGCGCTCGGATTGGGCGTTTGAGATTCTGTCACTGGCCTCTTTCCCGTGCCGGCGGAGCCGCAGGCGTCAGGCGCGAAACGGCCGGGAAAAGCGACCAGCCGGTCGCGGGCGGTCGCGGAGCGATCTTCGCCAGCTTCGTGTATCCCATCGTTGCCCGCCTTTAAAGCGAAGTAAAAGCTCGTCTTTCCCGTTTCGCCATAGCGCCAGGGGCGAGCCTCGACGCCGATCGGGAAAGACTTCTTCTTGGGGCCCGTGGGGCCGGTCACCAGCAGCTTGAAGGAGTAGCCCGCGTACCCAAATTCCGTGTCGCTCCCGTAGGCAACAGCTTGCCTCGTGGGTTCAATCCAGGCTTTCACAGGGTCCGGGACTGCGCCTTCGCCGATCGGAATAGCTTTGAAAGAGCTGGAGAATTCGAAGCGGCGCTCCGTCGAAAAAAACTTGCCCTGCGCATGGTAGAGAATCTCCGTCACCGCGAGCGCGGAGAGTTCGTTGCACGCCGGCGATGCAACTGCCGTCGGCATGTCGGACTTCGTCGCAGCGGCCGCAGAAGGACCTTCGAAATCTTCGTTCGTGTAAACCTTCTTGGCTTTGCTGGGCGGGTTAGGTTGTTCCTGCTGTTGCGCCGGCTGCTCCTGCTCAGAGGATGGCGCCGTAACAGGGCAGGTCGCGGCCAGCAGCCAGGCCAGCAGCCTGAGAGATGAGTTCGCTCTCACAGATACCTCCAGTCGATTCGCCTGGAGACTCGAGTACGCGAATTTCTGCTGATGGGCGCGGAACGGACGCAATATAGGACGGTTCGTCGCGGCCTGCAACCGCCGGCACAGCTCGCTAGGGCTGCGCCTCTCTTTCCCGGCGCCGGCTGATCTCGCGGGACCGCCCTCGCCACTCGTCGTTCCCTGCAGTGGAAATTGCGGACAACGTGGGCGACATTGCTCAGGTTGGTGAGTCCGCCGTATTATCCGCACAACCGCACCAGACGTCCTATGGCAGCACTCAACAGGCCGGTCAGAATTCTCGGCAAGGCAGCGGTCTCCTTGCTTCTCGGCGTCTTCTTCTTGCAGTCCTTGGTTGTTTTCGTGTTCACTCTTGGTGCGGTCTGTTTCCTTCCGGTCTGAACCAAGCCGTGGTCGCAATTGCCAGCCTTTTGGCGTGGCCCACTCGCGCCTGGGACGGGGACACCTTTGGGTACCCGACAGGCCATCTGGCAGGGGTCCTGTTTTATTCGTGCGTCGCTTATCTCCTCATGTGGCTGCGGGACAAGAGTCGTCGCAGTCTGTCCCACGGGTGATCCCAGGCTTTCACGCCGCGGAACACTCCGGCGCGTTCGCTTCGGCAACGCGCCCACTCTTCCTTCTCAGCCCCACGCGCACCACGGTGCACTTTTTCCCCTCGGTCTTCCATTTTTCATACTATTTTCCTCTGTTGTTAGCACATCGAGATGTCCGGTTTTATGAGCACATGATCTGTCCGCTTTCCTCCCTCGTTTCCTGAGCCGTCAGGGAGGGTGGCGGTGCGACGCTTTCCTCACCCGGATCGGCCCCGAATTCTGCCACTCGATGCGGTCCGTAGTACACGCTCACTCGTCCGTCCAGATGCTCACACACCAGCGCTCGGCA
>JASHRU010000300.1 GCA_030037225.1 Candidatus Acidiferrales bacterium
GGAAAATTGGGGCCGATCCTCATGCTGGAGCGATCTTCGGACGCTTGGTATGCCATTCCGTCGCACGTTCGTAAGCGTGCGCTAACAGCAGAACCGTTGCCTCCGCAAACGGAGCGCCGCTGATCTGGAGACCAATCGGCAATCCGGAGTTTGTGAATCCGCAGGGAATGGAGATGGCCGGCAGACCGAGGATGTCAAATGGCGAGGTGTTTTGTATCCCGAACTTGTCGAAATCCTTGCTCTCTGGGAATGATTCCGCCGGGAGCGGCATCGTGGGGGTTACCAGCAGGTCTACTTTGGAAAATGTGGTGACGATTTCGCGGCGAAGAAGATTCGTTTCCCGGAGCGCCTCGGCATATTCGTACGCTTTGGGGGCCGTACCGAGTTGAATGATCCTGTCGTGTGTGAACGGTTGATATTTGCCGGGCGATTCGGCGACCGCTTTCGCGTGATAGGCGTAAGCTTCCGCGCCGATGATCGGAAGGAACAGGGAACTGGTGGGCGGCAGTGTGACGTCGGAAACGCTCGCCGTCATTTTCCGCAGCACGCCGATCGCTGTCTCCACGGCGCGAGCGACCTCGGCGTTCAGGTTCTCGTAGAAGGGCGAGCGCGGGATCCCCAAGCGCAGCCTTCCGGTCTCCATCCCGATCGCGCGAGTGTAATCAGATACCGGCACGTCGGCGCTTGCCGGGTCGGATTGGTCATAGCCGGCGATGGCTGCGAGCATCAGGCCCGCGTCCTCCACCGTCTTGCAGATCGGGCCTACGTGATCGAGCGTCCAGGAGAGCGGGATCACACCGCGAAGACTCACCCGGCCGTATGTCGGCTTGAACCCCACTACGCCACAATAGGAAGCGGGAATCCGCACCGAGCCTCCCGTATCGGTGCCCAGCGAACCATAGCAAAGATCGGCAGCGATCGCGGCAGCGGAGCCGCCCGACGAGCCGCCTGCGATGTGGTCGAGCGCCCAGGGGTTGTGCACCGCGCCGAAATACCCGATATCGGATGTTCCGCCATACGCGAATTCGTGGAGATTTGTTTTGCCGATGATTACGGCGCCCGCTTTTTTCAGCCTGCGGACAACTTCCGCATCCTCCGAAGGCACCCGGTCCTTGAACAGTTCGCTGGCCGCGGTGGTGCGCAGGCCTGCGGTGTCGATGTTATCTTTCACCGCCACCGGGACTCCGTGCAGGAGTCCCCTCCATTCCCCGCGCCTCTGCTCGGCCTCCATCTGATGCGCAGTCTGGAGAGCCTGCTCGCCCGCGACGGTGATAAATGCGTTCAGGGAGGTGTTGTAGCGCTCAATCCGCTTCAGGCAGGCCTGGACCAGTTCCACGGGAGACGCAGCCCTTCGGCGAAGCAGATTTGAAGCTTGTTTCAGCGTGAGCGCGGCTAATTCTTCGGATTCTCCGAACGCAGATTTCAGCGTTATGCTGGCGGCCGCGGCGCCGGCTGCCACAAGAAAGCTTCGCCGGCTATGAACGGATGAGGGCATGCTAGGACGGCGCCTATCATAACTCCTCTCGGAATGCCGCGAAGGCGCGCGGCTGCCGGCAGAAACCGATTTGGGCTGGTAGCAAGTTCTGCTATACTTTGAGTTTGCTTCCGCGGTGTTGACCTTGCCTGAGTGGGTCTGCGCGCCGTAGGCGGAGAAATACACACATGAATCAGCTCATTGAGAAGGTGCAGCAGTCCCAATTGCGCGGCGATGTTCCCGAATTCCGGCCCGGAGACACGGTGCGCGTGCACGTCCGCCTGCGCGAAACCGAGGGCGAGAAGGAAAAAGAAAAGGAAAAGGAGCGCATACAGGCCTTCGAAGGCGTGGTGATTTCGCGGCGTGGCCGGCTGGCATCGGCCACCTTCACCGTGCGGCGCGTCAGCTTCGGCATTGGCGTCGAGCGCATTTTTCCAGTGCATTCGCCGATGATTGCGCAAATTGAACTGGTTCGCCGCGGCCGTGTGCGCCGGTCCAAGCTTTACTATTTGCGCGGGCTGCGGGGCAAGGCGGCCCGCATCCGCGGCAAGGAACGGACTCTGCAGGCCGCCGAGACGGCCACGGCTCCCGCGGCGGAATAGCGCGCCTCTCGGTTCCCTCACGATTCGGTTTTTTCCTGGCAATCCGTCCCGCAGCGCAAGCGCCCCCGCGCTCTTCTCTTTCTCTTCGCTTACAAATCTTGCACAGGCGCGCGTTCGCGAGGCGATTCCTCCCGCTGGCCGAGTGCTAGACTGCGCGTTGATGAGCCGGCTGTGCTGCTCGCGTTACGAACGGTTGGCGCGCCAAGCGGGATGGACGCGCATTGCCGGCCTCGACGAGGCGGGGCGCGGAGCCCTGTTCGGCCCCGTTGTTGCAGCCGCCGCCATCCTGGATCCAAAGCGCGTCATCCGGGGACTCGACGACTCCAAAAAACTCTCGCCCGAGCGCCGTGCAGAGTTGGCGCCCCAGATCCGGGAGCGCGCGATAGCCTGGGCCGTCGCCCAGGTGGAAGCTGCGCGCATCGACGCCTGGAATATTCTGCAAGCCAGCCGCCAGGCGATGATGCTGGCCATCACGCAGCTCACCGTTCAGCCGGATTATCTGTTGCTCGATGCCGTCACGCTTGATCTGCCTTTGGAACAGAAGTCCCTGATTCACGGCGACGCGCGCTCCGTTTCCATCGCGGCCGCATCCATCTTGGCAAAAGTGGAGCGCGACGCGCTCCTCGAGCAGCTCCATGCCTCCTATCCCCAATACAATCTGCGCAGCAACAAGGGCTACGGCACGCCGGATCACCTGGAAGCGCTTCGTGTGCACGGCCCATCTCCACTTCATCGTTTTTCCTTCGCGCCGGTGCGCGAAGCCAGCTCCTGGACGTGGAAAGCCAGCCAGCAAAATCTGCCGCTTGAAGGCGCGGGGAAGGAGGCCTGACGGGAAGGCCGCGCGTTGACGCATCTTTTTGCGCTGTGTTAGCGTAGGGCAGTCTTACTGCCGTCCCACCCAGGGGAGTGTCTCTGGTGGTTTCCCGCCCGGACCTGCCACCTGCCCCGCCAGGTCGGGCAAGTTGCGGCGGGCGGTGCCCGGCCGAGCCGGGCAGGAGCCGACTGCCGGGCGGGCAGACTGAGAGCTAGAGAATCGCTGATGGCCTTCAATAAATCCAAGCATCTCGAGGCCGCGCAAAAGTACCTGGCGCAGAACAAGGTCCCGCAGGCCATTGCGGAATACAAAGCCATTCTGGCCGCCGAGCCCACCGATCAAATCACCTTGATGACCGTGGGCGACTTGTTCGTGCGCGCCGGCGACCTGCCCCAGGCGAGCGAATATTTTGAGCAGCTCGCCAGGGTATTCCTCGAAGAAGGATTCACCAGCAAGGCCATCGCGATTTACAAGAAGATCGCAAAGCTTGCGCCCGACCAGATCGAGCCGCTCGAAAAGCTGGCCGACCTGTACGTGCAGCAGGGCGTGATGAGCGAGGCGCGGCCCATCTACATCCAGATGGCCGAAGCCCAGCTTAAAAACAAGCAGCCGGAAAAGGCCGCCGAAGTACTGCGCCGCCTGCTCGACATCGAACCCGACAATACGCGCGTGCAAACACGATTGGCCGATCTCTATATGGCTATTGGCCAGAAGGGCGAGGCCGCGCGCGCCTATTTCATGGCTGCCTTCCGTGGTTTCGAGCGTGGAGAAATGGATTCCGCGCTGACGCTCGTGGAAAAGGGCCTTGAAGTGGATCCCGGCAACCAGCGAGGCGTACTCGTCAAGGCGCGCATCCTCGCCGCCAAGGGACGACCGGGCGAGGCCGCGAAAATCCTGGAGGCACTGCCCGACGCCGGCGAGGGCGGACAAAGCACTCTGCTACTTTTTGAAGCCTACATGAAAGCGGGACGGCCGCAGCAAGCCGTCGATCTCGCGCAGAAAGTCCTGAAGACCACTCCGGACAAATACGACCCTGTTCTGCCGCTGGTGGATTCCCTCGCGGAAACAAACCACGAAATGCTGCTGGTGCTGGCCCGCGCCTTGCGCGACCCGATGATGGCGGCTCAGGATTACGAGCGACTGAGCAGCGTCCTGGCCAAAGTGATCGAAGGGAATCCCAAGGAAATCGATCCCCGGGAGTGGCTGATCGAACTTTGCCGGAAGACTGGCGACTCGTTCCGGCTCACCGAGGCGCTGGACCAATTGGGTGACGCCGCAGTGACCGCCGGCCAATTGGAGAAGGCGCGCGCCGCATACGAGGAACTCCTCGAGCGCGAGCCGCAAAATGAATTCAACCGGCGCCGGCTGAGCCAGGTCCGCGAGAAGCTGGGACTGCCTCCTCTCGAAGCGGAACCCATGCCAGTACGCCCCAAGCCGAGCGAAGCGGTGGCACAGTCTGCGCCCGCGCCCGAACTGGACGTCACGCTCACGCCCAAGAAGGGGCCGGAACCGGCCCGGGTGGAGGCGCCGCCGCAGGACGAGTTGCAGCGCTACGTGCAGCAAGCGCTCACCGACGTGGATCTCTTCTCCAGCTACAACCTGACCCAGAAGGCTATGGACCTGCTCGAGACCGTGCTCAAGCGCGCCCCCGGCAACCCGCAGGCCCTCGAAAAGCTTTTGGATATGTGTCTCGGCGCCGGAAACGAGAAGCGCACGGCCGAACTCGCAGCACAACTAGAAGCCATCTATCGCGACAAGGGCGACGGGCCGAAGGCTGAACGCTTCGCCGACCTGCACCGCCGATACTCGCGGGTCGCGGGCAAGGCAGGAGAAGCCCCCGCCGCTGAGCAGAAAGGACCGCCGGAATTCCAAATCCCCGTGGTCGAGGTCGATCTCTCTGTCCCGGCTGCTTCGCCGGAGCCCGTCGTACAGGAAGTGGATCTGTCCGAGGACTGGGCCGCCGTGGCCAACGAAGCAACAGCCCAACCCGCAGAACCAGTTCCGGCCCCCGCAGCGGAGGAAGAACAAAAGCCGGCTGCAGAGGCTCCTCCGGAGTTCGAGATCGAAGTCGCGGCGGAGCCGACGCAAGCTGAGGCTCCCGCTCCCCAGTCCCTCCCTGAACCCGAACCAGGTGTGCCCGTCGAGTTTGAGATGGAAGTCAGCGCGGAGCCGGCAACAGCAGAGCCCGCTCAAGCCGCGCAGCCCGTTATGGAAATCGAGCTCCAGCCGGAGCCTCCTCGCACGAAAGCTCCTGCGCCGGTCGGGCAGAAGGCACCGGAATTCGAGATGCAACTTGCGCCGGTTGCGCCCGCGGCTCCCGCACCGCCAGCGGCGCCTCCACCGGCTGCTCCCCCCCCGGCCCCGCCTCCAGCGCCTGCGAAGTCCGGCGCCCTGGCCGATCTGGCGCAAGACTTGGAAGAACTCGACTTCGGCCTGGAACCCATCGGCGCTCAGGGAAGCACACCGGAGGAGCTGCAGGCACCCGTCTCTGAAGAAGACATGATCGTGGCCAAGGGCAAGAGCGAAAACGAGCTGAAGGAAGTGTTCGACGAGTTCCGCGCGGAGCTGGGCGAACTGGAAGAAGACGAGGATCCCGAAACGCACTACAACCTCGGAATCGCCTACCGCGAAATGGGGCTCGTGGAAGAGGCCATTAGCGAATTCCAGAAAGTGGCTAAGATGGTGCAGAGCTCGAAGAACTTTCGCTACACCATGCAGTGCTACACGTTGCTCGGCCTGTGCTTCATGGACCGCCAGGAACCCAAGATTGGCGCCCTGTGGTACAAGAAAGCCCTGGCCATGCCAAACCTGGACCAGGAATCGGTTCTCGCCCTCCTCTATGACCTCGGAGTGGCGCAGGAGACCGCCGGGGAACCCGCGGCGGCTTTGGACAGTTTCAAGCAGGTCTATGCCATGAACATCGATTACCGCGACGTGGCTGGCCGGATCGCCGATCTCTCCCGCAAAGCGGGACGGCGCTGATCCGGCGCCGCAAAATTTCTCCTATGACCCGCGTCGTACGCATCCTCATGGGCCTGATTTGTCTGGAAGCGGGCGTTCTTCTCGTGTTCCTTCCCTGGTCGCCCTACTGGGAAACCAATTTTTTCTTGCAGCGCTTCCCTGAACTTATACCTATCTTCCTCAGCCCGTTTCTGCGCGGTGCGGTCACTGGGCTCGGCCTGCTCGACGTGTTCCTCGCCGGCAGCATCTTCATTGGGCGTCAAAACCCGAATGCCGTGGCCTAGTCCGGACACGCTCGCGCCACCCTCATTGATTCGAGCATCATGACCGAACCCAGCCAACGAGCTCAGACTCCCCGGGTTCCGCTCATCTTCTATGTCACCGACCGGCGCGGATTGGGCCTCGAAGATCCCCGCGCCGCTGTCCGCCTGCTCGAAATCGTCGAGCATGCCGCGCGGGCGGGAGTGGACGCGATCCAGCTCCGCGAGAAAGATATCGCCGGCCGTGCCCTGCTGGAACTGACGGCAGGGGCGATAGAGCGCGCAGGGCAGACGAAAATAATCGTGAACGACCGGTTGGACATTGCCCTCGGCGCGGGCGCGTCGGGCGTACATCTGGGGGGAGAATCGATCGGCGTTGCGGAAGCATTCGCGTTTCGCGTCTCAGGCCGCGCACCGGCAACCTTCATGATTGGCCGCTCCTGCCATTCGCTCGAGGAGGCCTCGCGAGCGGAAGAAGACGGCGCCGATTACATTTTCTTCGGCCCCGTGTTTGCTACGCCGTCGAAGGCGCGTTTCGGCCCTCCCCAAGGCAGCGGAGCGCTCGCTGCCGTCTGCCGCGGCGTGCGCATACCGGTGGTGGCAATCGGTGGCGTTACGCTCGAGAATGCAGGCGCGTGCATCGCTGCGGGAGCGGCAGGCCTGGCAGCGATTCGGCTGTTCCAGGAATCCGGAGATTTAGCGCCGATTGTGCGGGGATTAAGAAAATCAAACTAAGCGCCGAGCCAGCGGCCCACTGGTTCCCACCCCTCGATGTGATCGCAGATCACTTTGATGCTCGCGGTCACGGGGATTCCCACCAGCAGCCCCATCGCGCCCCACATCCAGCCCCAAAATAGAAGAGCAAGGGTCACCGCCAGAGCGTTGAGCTGCACGCGCCGGCCCACAATCGCGGGAAACAAGATGTTCAGCGTAAGGAAATGGAATGCAAACATGATGAAAACCACCACAATATAATTCCGGGGTCCTTCCCATTGCGTCAGGCCGAGGATGAGCGGAGGGACGGCGGAGAGAATCGTGCCGAAATAGGGCACCAAGTTAAGCACTCCGGAAATAAAGCCCGCGAGCAGCGGGTAATCCAACCCCATGGCCCAGAAAAACACGGTGCTCGCGACTACCAGAATTCCCATGACGAACACATTGCCCATCACGTAGCCTCGCAGCACGCGCCCTACCTCCTCGAGGGCGAGTTTCACCTGCGTTCGCTGCGCCGGCGGAAAGAGCTGGAGAGTCGCGTGCCATACATCCCGTTTGGCCGCAAGCATGAAGAACACCAGGAACGGAACAAACGCGGCAGCCACGATGATGTCCGTCACCGAGCCGAGTTTCTGCAGCAGGAAACTGCTGGTCGACTCCGTCTGTTCCACGCGGAGCGTGCCGCGCGGCCGCTCCTCCTGCGGCGTGATCTGTGAAATCCCCGTCTCGATCGATTCCAGGCGTGACTCGACCGCGCGCCGCGCCGACTTCAATTTCGCGCCGTACTTCGGCCAGTTGCCCGCGAAATCTTCCGCTCGGAACCAGAGCGCGGAGATAGCTCCCACCATCACCGCGAACATCAGCAGCACCATGAACAACGAGCCCAGCCACCGCACCATTCCATGGTTTTCCAGCCACTCCACGATCGGATCGAGAAAGTAGGCGAGCAGCACGGCAAGCAGAATCGTCATCACCACGCTCGCCGCGTAGTACAGGAACACCAGCACGATTCCAGTGGCGATGATCCGCTGGCTGGCGTTGCCCCGGGGCGCGCCGGAAGGCTCGCGCCCGGTCAGAATGGAGGGACTCAGCGCCATTTGTCGGAAGTGTCGCGGCACCCCGGGAGAGCCGCAACGGAGATTACGATATCACAGGCCCTCGCCCGCAGGGCCGGGCGACGGCGCAAGCGTTACCCCGCGTTGCGCAGGCCCCCACCACGCCCATGGGACTTGGAAGATCGGCGACCGGGCGGCGCGGCCGTGCAGCAGTCTCCTGTCGCTGACTCTCAACCATTTTGCGTCACGCCCACTCTACTGCAACGCGGCCTGCGTTAGTTTCACCGCGCAATACGCGGCAGTGGTTCCGCAAATGGTGGTTGACGTCGTCAGCGTGCCGAAGTACATGCTCGACGCCTGCCCGGCGGTGGAATCGTTGTCCACGATCATGGCGCTTGTCCCGCCGGCAATATCGGCGGTGTTTGTCGCCGTAGGGGTGGGAGCGTTATCCAATCCCGCGACCAGGATCGTGGCCGGCAAGAGAAAGGAATATAACTCCGTTGGGTTTTGCTCTACTGCCATGAACATGAAGTCCGCTCCGGCAGTTGCGCCGGTCACGGCGCAGCCGGTGCCCGTCGTCGCGGTGGGTATCGTGGCGTCGAAGGTGAAGTTCGCTGCGGTTGCCGTCGCAACGGTTTGTAATCCATTGATGGCAGTGACGTCAGCCGCGGTGCAGCGATTGCCGGTATCGGCGGTCACGCCCGTAAGGGTGACCGTATCGCCGGCGGTAAGTATGTTTGCCGCCGTCACAGTCACCACGGTGGTTGTTGCCGTAACCCCGGTCACGCTGAAGGCCTGGCTGTTGAGGAACTCAGTGAGCGGGGAGATGACTGAAGCGCCGGTCCCGAGCTGAGGCTTATCATCGCCTTCCGGCGCTGTCTGCAAGACGGAACTGACGAATTGGAAGGTTTTTATCTGCTGGCCACCAGTGCCGGAGCTGGCAGCAATGACTTCGCCGTTGCTCGCCGCAGTGGCGCTGCTGATTCCCAAGGCAAAGTAGCGGTAGTCCGGCGTGGCGTCGTAGATCGGGTAGCCGGCGACCGAACAGGCCTGATTTGCACCGGAATCGAGCCCCGCGACCGCAAGCGACGTCAGGGTAGTGCTTGTGAATTCAAATTGAACAAGAGCGGAATTCGTCGTATCTGTTTCGCCCCCCGTGGTTCCGGTGGTGCAGGCCGTCACCACATAGCCCACCTTATTCGTCGAGTCAATTAGGGGGCCGTCGCGAATGCCGCCGTTCAGGGTCTCGCCGAGCGCGAGCGATGCTGCGGCCGTAGCTCCGGCCTGCGTCAACTCGTACAAGTTAGCGCTGCTATCCCCGACAAAAATATTGCCGGTGCCACCCACATCAACCACCGGGGCCGACAGATAGTTGGAACCCGGAGCGACGCTTGATCCGGCGACCGCGCAGCCCGTGCCCATCGTCGCGATGGGTATCGTAGCGTCGAAGGTGAAATTGCCTGCGGCTGCCGTCACAACGGTTTGCATTCCATTTATGGCAGCGACGTCGCCGGCAGTGCAGTCATTGCCGGTATCGGCAGTCACTCCCGTGATCGTTACGAGCTCTCCGATACTCAGCGTGTTGGCTACGGTGACAGTCACGACCGTCGTTGTTGCCGTTACTGCCGTCGGCGTGAGCGACGCTGGCGTGGCGCTTACATGCACCGGGAAGTTCCCTCCCGCGTACGCTGGCGTCCCGCCGAACGTGGGCTTGATCGAGTACAGGTAGCCGTTGTTGTCCCCGACGAAGGTAGTGTCGTTGGCATAGTCAGTGAATGGCGACGAGAAGCTGTCCGCCGCTCCGGCTACCGCGGTGGCTGCGTTGGCCGCAACCAA
>JASHRU010000301.1 GCA_030037225.1 Candidatus Acidiferrales bacterium
ACTCTGGAGTCGGGGGCGAATCGAACACCATCCGCATCGGCACCGCTGGAACGCAGACGGCGACGTTTCTGGCGGGAAACGTCACCGCCAGCGGGACCATGACGGCTACTTCATTCCTGGGGAATGGCTCGGGTCTGACGGGCATCGTGTCACTGAGTGGAATGAATTCATTCAGTGGGATGCAGACATTCACCGCCGCACCTACGGGCACGGGCGTAGGGAATGGATCGGTGTATATCAATGCACCTGCGGGCAGCAACGGGACGCTGCTGGGAGCGGCCGTGGGGGGCACGCAGGAGATGCTGCTGGATTCGAGCGGCGACCTGACGCTGGCCGGTTCGCTGGCACTGCCCAATACTACGAGCGCGACGGTCGGCGTGATCAGCCTGGGTACCACGCCGTTCCTGCACAACTTCGGTAGCTTTAACACCTTCGCTGGTCAAGGCGCGGGAAATTTCATCCTGAGCGGCGAGAACAACTCCGCTTTCGGCAACGTCGCGCTTAACAATAACACTACGGGCGGTAACAACTCTGCCTTCGGCAGCGCCGCGCTCGAATCCAACCAGATGGGCTCTAACAACTCCGCCTTCGGCAACGCTGCGCTCGCCAACAGCGTTACGGGCAGCGACAACATCGCGCTCGGTTTCGAAGCGCTTGGCGGCCTCGAGGGCGGAGCCGGCAGGACGCCTGGAAATGGCAACATCGCGATTGGCGTCGGCGCCGGCTATGGCCTCACAGGCGGTAACGCAAACATCTACATCGGAAGCCTAGGGCCGCCCACGTCGGGCAGCGAATCAGGAATCATCCGCATCGGCACCGCTGGAACGCAGACGGCGACGTATCTCGCCGGAAACGTCACCTCCAGCGGGACCATGACGGCTACCTCCTTCGTCGGGAATGGCTCGGGTCTGACGGGCATCGTGTCTCTGAGTGGAATGAATTCATTCAGTGGGATGCAGACATTCACCGCCGCACCTACGGGCACGGGCGTAGGGAACGGATCGGTCTATATCAATGCACCTGCGGGCAGCAACGGGACGTTGCTGGGAGCGGCCGTGGGGGGCACGCAGGAGATGCTGCTGGATTCGAGCGGCGACCTGACGCTCACTGGTTCGCTGACGCTTCCGAACACCACGTCCCCTTCGCCGGGCGTGAGCTTTGGCGTGATCAACCTTGGGACCACGTCGTTCCTGCACAACTGTTGCGGCTCCGCCAACGGTAACACCTTCGTTGGCGCGTCGGCCGGGAACATGACCATGGACCCGGTGCAAGCGGTTGCAAACACCGCAGTGGGCGCGGGCGCGCTAAACGCAAACACCATAGGCCAGGACAACACCGCCGTCGGCAACAACGCGCTCAGCGGCAACTCGTTGGGCGCCTTCAACGCCGCCTTCGGCAACGGCGCGCTCGGCGCCAACTCGTCCGGCTCCGGCAACTCCGCATTCGGCTATGAGGCGCTCAAGACCAGTATGACGGGCGACAGCAACATGGCGCTCGGTGAATTTGCGCTCTCCTCCCTCGAGAGCTCGACCGTGCCCGGCAGCGGACCTGGAAGTTACAACATCGCGATCGGCTACATCGCCGGCGAAAACCTCACAGGCGGCAACAACAACGTCTACATCGCAAGCATTGGGCCGGCCGCGCTGGGCAGCGAATCAGGAATCATCCGCATCGGCACCGCTGGAACGCAGACGCAGACCTACCTTACCGGCAACGTGAATATTCCGGGCACGCTGACCATGGGCGGCGTAATCAACTTCTCTGCGAGCCAGACCTTCCCCATTTCTGGTACGAATGGCGGCACGGTGACCAGCATCACCGCAGGCACCGGTCTCACCGGCGGCACCATCACCACCTCGGGCACGATTGGCATTGCCACGAACGCCTGTGCCGCCGGTAACGTCCTCACCGGCTTGCCTCTCACTTGCTCGCCAGTCTCTACGCTGGGCCTAGCCACTTTGGGCGCGAACAACTTCACCGGCAACCAGACGGTGAACGGCAATATCAGCACCACCACCGGAACCATCACCTCAAACTCGGGCTTCAACTCCCTTAGTCCCCTGGCATTCAGCGTGGTGGGGCTCCCATTAATCCAAGTGACCGGAATGGAGCAGTCCAACCTATTTGTTGGAGTGTCCGCAGGGGGCACAGGCTCTTCGGGCTCCTCGTACAACACTGCTTTTGGAAATTTCGCGCTCCAACACATAACGAGCGGCACTGACGACATCGCGATCGGGTCTGGTGCCGGCCAAAACCTCCTCACAAGCGAAAGCAACGACATCTACATAGGCAACGCTGGTGTCGAGGGTGAATCGAAAACGATTCGCATCGGCACTCCGGGAGTGCATACGGCCGCCTATATCGCCGGTATGGTCACCACCAGCGGCCAGCAAACCTTCACCGCCGCACCTACGGGCACGGGCGTAGGGAATGGCTCGGTCTATATCAATGCACCTGCGGGGAGCAACGGGACCTTGCTGGGCGCGGCGGTCGGGGGCACGCAGGTGATGCTCGTGGACAGCAGCGGCGACCTGACGCTAGCTGGTTCACTGACACTGCCGACTACGACGAGCGCGACGGTCGGCGTGATCAACCTGGGGAGCATGCCGTTCCTGCACAACTACGGCACCGACAACACTTTCGTCGGCGCGTCGGCTGGGAACATGACCATGTCCGTCTTACTGGCGACCAACAACACCGCCGTCGGCATCGACGCGCTCAACGCCATAGCCAACGGCAGCAGCAACGCAGCCTTCGGCGCCAGCGCGCTCGGCTCCCACGAGTCGAATGGCCTCAATTCTGCCTTCGGCGCCAGCGCCCTCGTCAACGATACGACGGGAACGAACAACACCGCCCTCGGCGCGAACGCGCTGGCGTCCCTTGGGTTGGACAGCGGGACGGGCAGCAACAACATCGCGATCGGCGGTTCCGCTGGCATACACGTGACTAGTGGGAACGGGAATATCTACATCGGTAATGCCGGAGCGGTTTCCGGGACCGAATCGAACGTCATCCGCATTGGCGATACCTCGGCCCTGGATAGCTGTGGGTTCCCATGCCAAACGGCAACCTACATCGCCGGCATCTCGGGAGCAACGATTGGCACCGGCGACGGCGTCGAGGTCTTTGTCGGCTCAGCCGGACAGCTCGGCACCATCACCTCGTCTCGCCGGTTCAAGCACGAAATCGCGGATATGGGCGCGCAAAGCGACCTGCTCATGAAGCTCCGGCCGGTGTCGTTCTATTACAAACCGGAATTGGACGAGACGCAGACGCGCCAGTACGGCCTGGTGGCGGAAGAGGTGGCGCAGATCGCTCCACAGCTCGTGGTGTTCGACAAGGACGGGCAGCCGGAGACGGTGCGCTACCACTTTGTGAACGCCATGCTGCTGAACGAGGTGCAAAAGCAGCGCCGTACCATCGAACAACAGCAGGCCGAGATCGAAGAATTGGCCGCGCGCCTGGCCAAGCTGGAGGCGCTGGTCACATCGAAACCGTGAGCGCCTAGAGCGCCGGGCGCTCCTTGGCCCTGATCGCTAGAAGGCTGTGCTCAAGGTGCATGGCCGGCCGGTCTGCTCTACAGCCCTGCCCACGGACCGACGCAATTCTGCAACTTTATTGGGCCTCTTCCCTCTATAATGCCGCCAGCAACTTCCCCGCTTCTCCCTAGGAGGCGAAAATGAAAGTCCCCTTCCTCTTCTCAAGGGCCTTGTTTGCTGTGGGATGTTTTCTTTGTTTCGTTTCGATGCAGCCGATTTGGGCGCAGCAGACCGTTGCGTCGAAGAGTGCCGTGGCACCTGCTGCGGCCGAGCCGCAGGCGGGGGGCCAGCCGCTGGCTGCGCCGCCGCAGGTGGTCCCTGCCCTGCCCGTTCCGCGCCTGATCAAATTTAGCGGAGTCGCGAAAGACGCTTCCGGCGCTCCCCGCACCGGCACCGTCGGCCTCACGTTTTCGATCTATCAGGAGCAGGAAGGCGGAGCCACGCTGTGGATGGAGACCCAGAACGTGGAACTGGACGGCGAGGGCCATTACTCCGTGCTGCTGGGCAGCACGCAGAGCGAAGGGGTTCC
>JASHRU010000302.1 GCA_030037225.1 Candidatus Acidiferrales bacterium
AATTTTTCTTTCACATGTTCCGGACGCATCCGGACCCGTACACGTTTCGCCGGCTGCTCGGAATCTTCATTCTGGTCGAGCCCAGCATCGTGGGATTGGCGCCACTGCTGCTGGCCTTCTTTCTGACGAAGGCGCGGCGCACGCTGCCGGCGTTGCTCTACCTGCTGTGCTCTGTTGGGGTGGTGCTAGTGACCGGAGGAAAGGCCGGATCGTTTATCAATCATTTTCTGGAACCGATTGCGGCCTGCACGATAGCCGCGGCGCTCGGATACAAGGCCTGGGCAGAGTCGCCGCGCGCACCGCGATTGCTTCCGCTGCTGACGTGCCTGGCCGGATTGGTGGCGGTCTATCTGGCGGACGGATTCACGCACGATGCGCGGGCGTTTCCTTTGAACGTGTCGGGCTGTTCGGACGTGTACCGGATGGTTCGGGAATCGCCTGCGGGGCCGGTGCTCGCAGAAAACGTGGGTGCCGTGGTGCTGGCGGGACGCGTGCCGGAAGTGTCCAATCCGTTTGTGCTCGATCAACTCGTGCGGCATCACGAACTGCCCGGAGAGCCTCTCGAGAAGATGGTGGCGGAGCGTAAATTCAGCATGATTGTTCTCTCCAGCGATCCGGAGACGCTGGAAATGCTCGGCAGCACGCGCTGGTGGCCCCGTTTGGTGCGCGAGATGGACAAAAACTATCGCGTGGCAAGAATCAGTGACTGTTCGGAAGCCAACGCGGTGCTCGAGCCGCAGCCGGAAGCTCCGGGCGGCCCGGTAGGGCCCGCAGAATCGTCGGGCGCGGAAAGCAAGAAACCATAGAGCGCTTGCCGGGTCGGTCCCGGCGTCATAGACTGGAAATTGGCGGAAATAACGATGGCCTCGCCTTTTAACGTTCTGAACGGAAACACCGGAGCGGGCGGCTGCGGCGCCCCCGTGTTCTTGCCCGGGCAGCATCCGCGGCCGCCGTGGCTGCGCGTGCGGTTTCCGGGCGGGCCGAATCACCAGGAGCTGATGCGCATCATGCGCACGCTCGATTTGCACACAGTGTGCGAGAGCGCTCGCTGCCCGAATATGGGGGAATGCTGGGAGCATCGCACGGCCACGTTCATGATTCTGGGCAACGTATGCACGCGGTCGTGCGGGTTCTGCTCAGTGCCGTCGGGGAGACCGCTGGGGCCGCCGGACGAGGACGAGCCGGGGCGGGTGGCGGAAGCGGTGGAACGGATGGGTCTGCGGTACGCGGTGGTGACGTCGGTGAACCGGGACGACGAGGCGGACGGGGGCGCGCACATTTTTGCGCGCACGATCGAGGAAATCCAGCGACGCGTGGCCGATTGCAAAGTGGAAGTACTGATTCCGGATTTTCGCGGGGACTGGGAGGCGCTTGCGGCGGTGGTGGCGGCGCGGCCGGACGTGCTGAACCACAACATGGAGACCGTTCCGCGGCTTTACCGGCGGGTGCGCAAAGGCGCGGAGTACGGGCGTTCGCTGGAATTGCTGCGCCGGGCGCGGGAGATTGCGCCCGAAATGCCGACAAAAACGGGAATGATGCTGGGACTGGGAGAGACGCGCGAGGAAGTGCTCTCCGCGATGGGCGATATCGCGGCGCAGGGCGCGGCGATTCTGACGCTTGGTCAGTATTTGCAACCGACGGCGGAGCATTTGCCGGTGGAACGCTATGTGCACCCCGAGGAATTCGCCGAGTTTCGGCGGGCGGGGCTGGAGATGGGATTCAAGCACGTGGAATCGGGGCCGCTGGTGCGTTCGTCGTATCACGCGTTCGAGCAGGAAGAGGCGGCGCGGGGATAGGCGAGTCAACCGTCTGGGCGGGCCCTTCCCCGCCACGGCGGGTCAGGACGGGAATGAGTGGCCCGGGCCACCCAGAAATCGCATAAAATCGTATTGCTATTCCGGTTTTCTACGCGTATCCTTGCGGCATGACGGAATCCGAACTGATTAAACCGAGCGATGCCGCGCGGCTGCTGGGCATCAGCTACCCGACACTGAAGCAGTGGATCTACCACGGAAAGGTGCGCACGGTGCGCACGCCGGGCGGGCATCACCGTGTGCCGCGGGCAGAGCTGGACAAATACCTGCACCGCGCGGGCGAGAAGCCGGGGCCGGACCGGAGGAGAAATTACCGGCGGGTGAGCGGGCGAAATCAATTGATCGGCCGGGTGGTGCAAGTGCGCATCGAGGGGCTGATGGCGCAGGTGAAGCTTTCGATCGGGGGCCAGGAGATCACCTCCATCATCACCGCAGACGCGGCGCGAGAACTGAACCTGAAACCGGGCGAGCGAGCCGCGGCGCTGATCAAATCCACCGAAGTGATGATCCTGCGGGTGTAAGCGGGTCCGGCGGGATTCCCACGGGAGGCAAATTGTGAATCACATGCTCCGGAAATCGGCGGTGAGGTTTCTGCTGGCGACAGGGGTGTTGCTCGCCTCGGCGGGCGTCGTGGGAACGCAGCAGGCGCCCGGGCAAATTACCGTGGCGGCGGCGATCAGCATGAAGGACGCGCTGGAGTCAATTGAGCAAGCATTCGAGGGGCGCGCGGGCACCCCCAAAGTGGTTTTCACGCTGGGCGGATCCGGAATCCTGGAAAAGCAAATCGAGGAGGGAGCGCCGGTGGATGTGTTTATTTCGGCGGCACCGGCGCAGATGAACACGCTCGAAGAAAAAGGACTGTTGCTGGCGGGAACGCGGCGGGACGTGGCGCGGAACCGGCTGGTGCTGGTGGTGCCTGTGGGATCCAGGCTGGTGAAGAGCGTGGAGGATCTGAAGAAGCCGCAGGTGCGCACGATCGCGATCGGCGAGACGCGTTCGGTGCCAGCGGGACAATACGCGGCGGAAGCGCTGCACAATCTGGGACTCTTCGATCAGCTCGCGCCGAAATTCGTGTATGCGCAAAACGTGCGGGCGGTGCTGGCGTACGTGGCCGGGAAGGACGCGGACGCCGGGTTCGTGTATGAAACCGACGCGAAGATCTCGGACCAGGTAACGATTGCCGCGCCAGTACCCGACTCGTCGTACGCGGCGGTTGTGTATCCCGCGGCGGTGATCCGCAGCGCACCGAACACGGCGGGCGCGCGGAAGTTCGTGGAGTTCCTGGGAACGCCGGAGGCGCAGGCCATCCTGGAGAAATTCGGCTTCCGGTCGCCGCTCAAGTAGGCAAGGAATGGATCTCTCGCCAGTACGGCTGTCGCTGGAAACGTCGGTGGTGGCAACCGCAGTGGTGGCCGTGGCGGGGACGCTGGCGGCGGGTTGGCGAATCCGGCGACGCGGAGTGGCGCTGGAGCTATTGGACGGAGTTTTCCTGCTGCCACTGGTGCTTCCGCCCACGGTAGTGGGTTTTCTGCTACTGCTCGTGCTGGGACGAACGAGTCCGCTGGGCAATCTGCTGTACGAACTGGGGGCGCGGCTGGTGTTTTCGTGGCCGGCGACGGTGATTGCGGCGTCGGTGACCACGTTCCCGCTGATGTACATGACGAGCCGGGCGGCGCTGGAACAAGTGGAAGGGCCGCTGGTGGAAGCGGCGCGAACGCTAGGAGCGAGCGAGAAACGAATCTTCCGGGAGATTCTGCTGCCGCTGGCGTGGCCGGGGCTGGCGGCAGGGATGGTGCTGACGTTTGCGCGCGCGCTGGGGGATTTTGGCGCGACGCTGATCCTGGCAGGCGACATTCCGGGGCGAACGCAGACACTCCCTCTGGCAATCTTCTTCGCGGTGGAATCGGGAGACACGGCCGAGGCGGTGCGATGGTCGCTGGTGACGGTGGGAATTTCGCTCGTGGCGCTAGGCGCGCTGAACCTGTGGACGCGGCACCGCAAGGGACTGGCGATGCGCGTGGTGCAGCAGGATTAACTGTGGAATTCCAGGCTGAGTTCGAGGTTCGCCGGGGAACATTCCGGCTGCGCGTAGCGCTGGAGACGAGGGGCGAGCGCGTGGGAATCCTCGGCGAGTCGGGCGCAGGAAAGACGCTGACGCTGCGCACGGTGGCGGGGCTGGAACGGCCGGAGCGCGGGCGGATCGAGGTTGACGGAAACGCACTGTACGATTCCACGCGCGGGGTGAGCCTGCCGGCGCGCGAGCGGCGCGCCGGATACGTGTTCCAGAGCTACGCGCTGTTCCCCCACCGGACGGTGGAGCAAAACATCGGATTCGGTCTGTGCGGTCTTCCGAGGGCGGAGCGGGAGGCACGCGTGCGCGCGCTGGCGGAGCGGATGCACCTGGGGGGATTGGGCGGGCGGTATCCGCGGGAGCTCTCGGGAGGACAACAGCAGCGGGTGGCGCTGGCGCGGGCGCTGGCCGCGGAGCCGCGAATCCTGCTGCTGGACGAGCCGCTTTCCGCGCTCGACTTCCATCTGCGCGGCCTGGTGGAGAAGGAACTGCTGGATACACTCGCAGACTACCGGGGCGTGACACTGTACGTCAGCCACAGCCTGGAGGAGGTGTACCGGCTGTGCGATGTAATCCTGGTGCTGGCGGGGGGGCGGGTGCTGGCTTGGGGCCGGAAGGAAGAGGTTTTTCGGCGGCCGCCGAGCCGGGAAGCAGCGCGGCTGACGGGCTGCAAGAATTTTTCGGAGGCGCGGCCGACAGCAGACGGAATGGTGGAGGCGCTGGACTGGGGGCTGCTGCTGCGCGTGGCGCAGCCGTGCGCACTGGCGAGGCACGTGGCGATACGCGCGAACCACGTGGAGTTTGCGGACGAGCCAGGAGGAGAGAACGTGTATCCGTGCACGCTGGTGGAG
>JASHRU010000303.1 GCA_030037225.1 Candidatus Acidiferrales bacterium
CACAGCCGCCGCAGATGATGGGCGAGTTCACGGCCACGGGAACCGAGCCGATCGCGCCGCAGCGGCTGGCGAAGCTGCTGCCGCTGGTGGCCGATGCTTCGCCCGACTCGATCGGCGCGATCAGCTTCGAAGCGGCCACGAATCCCGCGTTCGCCGAGACGGGATTGCAGTCGCTGCTGGCGGTGGTGCTGATCGACAAGGAAAAACAGGAGCCGGGCGGCATGCTGCTGGTGGCGGCGGAAGCGTCGCGGCGATGGAAGCCGAACGAGAGTTACTTCCTGCAGGCGGTGGGCGACCAGATGCTGGTGGCGGTGAACCACGCGCGGCTGCGGACGCTGATGCGCACGCTGGCCGTGGCGGACGAAAAAACGGGACTGCTGAGCGCAAGCTCGTATCAAGATTGCCTGCTGGCGGAGACGGCGCGGGCGAAGCAGCAATCCACGCCCTTCTCGCTGCTGGTGCTGCAGGTGGACAAGGCGCGCGAGCTGGCGCGGCAGTTCGGGGAAGACAAGGTGGAGGGCTACATCGAAAATTTGTCGCGCACGCTGCTGACGGGCGTGCGGCAAACCGACATCGCGGTGAAATACGTGGGCTGGGCGGTGGCGCTGGTGATGCCGGACACGAACGGCACCAACGCGATGGGGCTGGCCGACAAATTGCGGCGGCTGGCGGGGACGGTGAAGGCGCCGTGGAACGGCGCGGGAGTGACGCTGAGCGCGGTGGTGGCCGAGGCCGCGGTGCAGCAGCAATACGAGAACGAAGACATTGTGACGCACCTGATCAACCGCGTGGACAGCGTGCTGGAAGACGTGCGCAAGGGCGAAGGCAGCGCCGTGGTGGAGTGTCCCTGATCTCCGTTCGGAATCTCCAGGAGAAATAACGATGGCAATCGAAAAGGTAGGCGTGGCGGGCTGCGGCCTGATGGGCTCGGGAATCGCGCAGGTGTGCGCGCAGGCGGGATTTCCGACGGTGGTGCGCGAGGTGAGCGAGGAACTGGTGGCGAAAGGGCTGAAGGGAATCGAGAAAAACCTGGACCGGCTGGTGGAAAAAGGCACGCTGAGCGCGGCGGAGCGCGACGCGGCGCGCGGACGGCTGCGCGGGACGACGAAGGTGGAGGATCTGGCGGGAGCCGACATCGTGATCGAGGCGATCATCGAGCAACTGGCGGCGAAGCGGGAATTCTGGAAGGCGCTGGAGCCGCTGTGCGCCAAGCACACGATTTTTGCGAGCAACACCTCGTCGCTTTCGATTACGGAGATGGCGATGGCAACGGGGCGGCCGGGGCGGTTTGTGGGCATGCACTTTTTCAATCCCGTGCCGGTGATGAAGCTGGTGGAGGTGATCCGCACGATCGCGACGGAGGACGCGGCCTTCGAGGAGGCGCACGCGTTTGCGGGGCGGCTGGGAAAAACAGCGGTGCGGACGACGGACCGGCCGGGATTCATCGTCAACCGGCTGCTGGTGCCGTTTCTGCTGGACGCGATACGGGCGCTGGAAGAGGGAGTGGGGACGATTGAGGACATCGACAATTCGATGAAGCTGGGCGCGGGACATCCCATGGGCCCGCTGACGCTGCTGGACTTCGTGGGGCACGATACGACGTACTCCATCGCGAACATCATGTTTGAGGAGTTCAAGGAAAAGCGATTCGCGCCGCCGGCGCTGCTGAAGCGCATGGTGATGGCGGGATGGAACGGACGGAAATCGGGGCGCGGATTTTACGATTACAGCGACCCGAAGAATCCGAAGCCGGTGAAGCTCTTGTAGGAAAATGCGGAATTCGAAGCTAGGAAAATCAGGACCGAAAACCGAATAACGGGAAGCGGAGAAAAGAACGCCGAGGACGCAATGGGCTACGAAAATATTTTGTATGAACCGCGGGACGGGATTGGGTACATCACGTTCAACCGGCCGAAGGTGCTGAACGCGCTCAACCACGCCACGCTCACGGAGCTGCAGCAGGCGCTCGAAGCAGCGCGCGACGACGCCGCGGTGCGCGTGCTAATCGTGACGGGCGCGGGAGACAAGGCGTTCGTGGCGGGAGCGGACATCAGCGAGCTGGCGCGGATGAATCCGGTGACGGGGCAGGAAACGTCGCTTTACGGCCAGGGCGTGATCCGGAATTTCGAGACGATGGGAAAGCCGTCGATTGCGGCGATCAACGGGTTCGCGCTGGGCGGCGGGTGCGAGCTGGCACTGGCCTGCTCGATGCGCGTGGCCAGCAAGACGGCGCGCATCGGGCAGCCGGAAGTGAAGCTGGGGATCATGCCGGGGTACGGCGGCTCGCAACGGCTGTCGAGGCTGGTGGGCAAAGGGCTGGCGCACGAGATGATCCTGACCGGAGAAATGATTTCGGCGGAAGAGGCGCTGCGGATCGGGCTGGTGAACCGCGTGACGGAGCCCGGCGAGTTGATTTCGACGTGCGAGGCCATCGCGAAAAAGATCATGGCGATGGCGCCGCTGGCCGTCCGGTATTCGATGGAGGCAATCGAACGGGGCGCGGAAATGCCACAGGAAGCGGGCCTGTATCTGGAGGCGACGCTGTTCGGCCTGTGTGCCGCGACGGACGATATGCGGGAGGGAACGAGGGCGTTTCTGGAAAAGAGGCCGGCACTATTCAAAGGGAAATGAACATCCGACACTCGAATATCGTTTTATGAAGAGAGACGCGGAAGTCAGGGAAGAGTTGCATTTGGCGCAGCGCGCGCGGAACATGAGGAAATGACGCGAAAGAGAGAACCGGAAGAATTGCCGGAGGAAACCGCCGGCGTGCGCAAAGACCTGGAATGGGCCAAAGACGCGCTGGCGGGCCTGGGCGGCTGGGCGGGATTGAAGAGCGGGACGTGGTTTTATGAATTTGCGCGTTCGACCTTCCGCACCTACTACAAGCGCGCGACACCGGAATACCTGCGGGGAAAATATCCGGGAGAAAATGCGGAGTTTATCGCCGACCGGCTGATCCGCGTGTCTGCGAAAAACGCGATGCTGCTGGGCAGCGTGACGGGAGCGGCGATATCGGCCGATGAACTGGCTGGGCTCGTGACGGCGGGCGAAGGCGGGGTGGGTTTGCCCGGGAATATTCTGCTGGGGCTGGCGGCGCTGGGAGCGGAGCTGGTGCTGCTGGTGCGGTTCCAGCTCCAGATGGTGGCAGGCCTGGCGCGGCTGTACGGTGTGGAACTGGACGCGGACGATCCGGAAGACGTGCTGACCGTGTTCACGTTCGCGCTGGGAGGCTCGCTGGCGGACCAGGCGGGACGGATGGGGATGCGGCTGGGCGCGCGCGCCACGCGGCAGATGGTGGAGCGCCGCGTGCGGCGGGAAATGTTCGCGCCGTGGAAGCTGCTCGGCGAACGTGTGGGCGCGAGGCTGGTGAGCCGGTCGGTGCTGAAGTACGCGGTGCCGATGGTGTCGGTGGGAATCGGAGCAGGGTGGAACTACGCCACGACGCGGGCGCTGGGGCGGCTGGCGCGACGGCACTTCCAGCAGCGCGCGCGGAGCCAGGCGCGGCCGGCGCTCGAGCGCGGCGAGGCGTGACGGAAGATGTCCACCGGCACCGGAACGCGGGGCGGACTGCGCGCGGAGGGACTGCGGTTCGGGCTGGTGGTCTCGCGGTTCAATCAGTTCATCACGGAGCGGCTGCTGGCAGCGGCGGTGGAGACACTGCGCGCGGCAGGCGCGGCGGATGCGGCGCTGGAGATCGTGCACGTGCCGGGGTCGTTTGAGATACCGCTGGCGGCGAAAGAGCTGGCGCTGACGGGCCGCGTGAACGCAATCGTGTGCATCGGTTGCGTGCTGCGCGGAGAGACGACGCATTACGACTACGTGTGCACGGAGAGCGCGCGCGGGATCATGCTGGCGCAAATGGACACGGGCGTGCCGATGATTTTCTGCGTGCTGACGTGCGACACGCTGGAACAGGCCATCGACCGCGCGGGACTCAAGGGCGGAAACAAAGGCGCGGAAGCGGCGCTGGCCGCCATCGAAGTGGCCAACCTGGCGAGAAAACTTTCACCCACCGCGGCCGGCGGGCGCGGCAAGCCGCGGCGCTCGCGATGACGCTGCGTCGCAAGGCGCGCGAACTGGCGCTTCAGCTTCTTTACCAGTGGGAGGTCCGCGGAGAATCGCCGGAGAAAGTGGAAGAAGCGTTCTGGCCAGGAGCGACGGCTGCGGCGCGTACGCGCGAGTTCGCGCACCGGCTGTTCAGCGGAGCAGTGGCGGCGGCGCCGGAGCTGGATGCGCTGGTCCAGGGACACGCCACGAACTGGCGGCTGGAGCGAATGAGCGCCATCGACCGGAACATCCTGCGTCTGGCCGCGTTTGAGCTGAAATTCGCCACGGCGCCGCCGCGCGTGGTGGTGGACGAAGCGGTGGAGCTGGCGAAGAAATTTTCCGACGATGCGGCGCCCGGGTTCGTCAACGGCGTACTGGATGCAATTCTGAAAGTCGAAAATCGAAAAATCGAAACTCGAATAAAAGAGTAGCAATTGGCGGACGAGTTTCGAGTTTGCAGCCTGGGGTTTTGCTTCTTCGCGGGCTAGACGTCGATGTGGCCTTCCACGACGAGCACTGCGCTGCCGCTGACGCGAGGAACTAGTTTCCCACCCGCGCGCTCGACGACCACTTGAATTTCACTCGGCCGGCCCATTTCCACGCCCTGATGGATCTCGAGAGTTTCGCCGAGCTGCAATTTGCCCTGCTGCACCAGATAGGCGGCGAGAGAGCCGGCGGCGGATCCGGTGGCCGGATCTTCGTAGAGAGACCAGGGCACCATGCCGCGGGCGAAAACCTCGCCGCGGCGCCCGGCAGCGAAACAGTAGGCGAGCGTGCCGTGTTCGGCGATGAGATGGGCGAGCGCATGAATGTCGAGGCGGATGCGCTTGAGAGCGGCGCGATTCCGCAGGGGCACCATGAGGTTGAAGATGCCGGTGGAGGCGTATTCGAGGGGGAGCTTCGGGTGCAGGTCGGAGACGCGCAGGCCGAGCGCCTCGGTCAGGGCCTTTGTGGGCACGCGGGCGGGGAAAAAGCGCGCGGGCTTCTGCGTCATGGTGACGCGCGCGGGGCGGCCATTTTCGAAATGCACGTCCACGGGCAGCATGCCGGCCCCCACTTCCTGGGTGACGCGCACAGTGCCTTCGTTCTGGGGTACCACGCCGAGCATGGCCAGCAAAAACCAAGTACCGATCACGGGATGGCCGGCGAGCGGGAGCTCTTGCGTGGTGGTGAAAATGCGCAGGCGGGCGAGGGCGCCGTTGTGGGAGGGCCGCTGGACGAAGACGGTCTCGGCGAGATTCATCTCCTTGGCGATGGCTTGCATGCGGTCGGAGGAGATGCCGTCGCCATCAGCAATGACGGCGAGCGGATTGCCGGCGTAAGCCCGGCTGGTGAATACGTCGAGAGTATAGAGACGCCGCCTCACTGCTTCGCACGCTCCCTGGCGCCGGGACCGGCTACTGCTCCTGCTGCCCGGCGGGAAAAGTATAGCGAAGGACGGGCAACCACGTCCCGTTTTCCTTCGACGAACTCAGATGCGGGCCAGGGTCTCACGGGTCCGCTCGTTGCGCACGTTGCCAGTATTGAGGGTGGTGCGCGGCTCGATCAGGACAACGTGCACTTCCTCCTCGGCCACAGGCATGTGCTCGACGCCTTTGGGCACGATGATGAATTCGCCGGGGCCGACGAGCACGTCGCGCTCGCGAAACTTCATGCGCAGGGTGCCTTTGACGACAAGAAACATCTCGTCTTCATTTTCGTGATGGTGCCAGAGGAATTCGCCGCGAAACTTGACCACTTTGATGAAGTCCTGGTTGAGCTCGCCGACGATGGTGGGCTGCCAGTGTTGGCTCACTTGCGCGAGTTTCTCTCCGATGTTGACGGCGTTCATGGTGTTCTCCAGCGCGTCTGCCCGAGGATTGCAGCGCAAGAGCACTGTGGCACAGAAGCGTGGGCGGCACACGGGCCAAA